>NZ_JBFTNY010000011.1:0-184723 GCF_056397705.1 Variovorax sp. 05L425
CGAAGCGCGCAGCCTCAGGCGGATCAGGGCCGCGTGTGTCTGAGCGCAGCGAGTTTCACGCGGACCCCGCCTGAGGCGAGCACTGCAGGGAAGCCCGAAGGGCCGGCGCAGCGGGGTCGCACAGCCCGCACCGCATACCGGGCGGACCTTCAAGAGAACCCGAAGAACCGCCTAAATCATCCCGCCATTGATCGAGATCACCTGCCCCGTGATGTAAGCAGCGTCATCACTGGCAAGAAACCCCGCCAGCGCCGCCACTTCCTCCGGCTTGCCTGCGCGTTTGGCAGGAACCATCTGATTGATCATCGCCGCGTCGAACACCCCGTCAGCCATCGGCGACGCAATGATCCCCGGCGCAATCGCATTCACCGTCACCCCGCGCGCAGCGACTTCCAGTGACAGCGCCTTGGTCGCACTGTTGAGTGCACCCTTCGCAGCCGCATAGTTGACCTGCCCACGATTGCCGGTCAAAGACGCCACCGACGAGATGTTGAGGATGCGCCCCCATCGCGTGCGCAGCATAGGCAACAACAAGGGCTGCGTCACACGGAAGAATCCGTTGAGCGACACATCGATCACCTTGTGCCACTGCTCGGCCTGCATGCCCGGCAGAACGGCGTCGTCGTGCACACCGGCGTTGTTCACGACGATCTGCACCGGTCCGCTTTCGAGCATGCGCTCGCAGGCGGCGCGTGACGCCTCATCGCTGCGGAGGTCGAACACCACGCACTCGGCGTTGCCACCCCCTGCGGCGATGGCGGCGGCCAACTGCTCGACCGATTCCGGCCGCGAGTTCGCATGCAGCAGAACGGTGGCTCCGTCGCGGGCAAGACGTTGGGCAATGGCCGCGCCGAGCGCGCCGCTGGCGCCGGTGATCAGCGCGCGTTTTCCTGTGAGACTCATGATGTGGCTTCCTTGGCGAGCGGTGTGTTGAGGACGACGACCGCCCGCCCCTCTGCGAGCGATCGGCCGTCGGCGTCCTTCACCGCGAATTCGTAAAGAATCTGGCTCGCATCGCCAGAGATCCGCTGAGCATGCACATGCAACGCGCCGGCGATGTCGTCAATACGCTCGACAGCCAGGCGGACATTGCGCGCACTCGCCAGAAACCCGGCCGAAGGCTCGCTGCCCTCCACCGCGAGCAAACCACCGTGCAAAGCCATCGCCTGGGCGGCGTATTCGATGAGATTCGGCGACAGCAGGCCGCTCGCAGTACGAAGCGGATTGTCGTCACGCGCATGCGTGGTCGTCGTGCAATGGATGGCGTTTGCATCCCATGACTCCAGCAGCTCCAGCAGACACATCGTGCCGCTGTGCGGAATTCGCCGGGCGATACCTGCCTGGTCCAATGTTTGAGGTGCGGTCATTCGACTTCCTTGAGATCGGCCACCAGCAGAACATTGGCAAAGGGCGTGCCCTTGCTCATCGGGATGCTCTGCACGGAAAAACCCAGGCGCTCCAGCAGCGCCATCCAATCCATGAGCGTGCGGCCCCACGTAGGCGACACGCGATGCCCCCGAACACGCGTCACCGTTCGATCGACCCACTGGCTGATCGCGAAGCCGCGACGGCTGGCCGCGTCGCCGACGCGCAACAGCAGTCGGCCACCCGGCTGCAACGCATCGCGCACTCGGCGCAGGACGCCTTCCTGGGCTTCGAGATCAACGTAGTGCAGCACGTCGAGGATGACCACCAGATCGCTCGGCGGCAACTCGGCCTTGCACATGTCGGCGCAGACAAACCGCGGCGCAGGCTGCAGATGCCCCACCGAAGCTTCGGCGCGCGCGACATCCTTCGGCATCAGCTCGATACCGGTGTAGCGGGCATCTTTCGCCGTGGCAGGCCATGACACAGGCCATTCGCCCGGCTGCGCCTGCATCGTGCTCATGGCCGACAGCAGACTCGCAAACAGTCCCTGCCCGCACCCGATGTCGACCACGCGACCGCGCGCTTCACCGATCAGGCCGAACTCGACGAGCCCACGAAAAACCGGATCGCGACCCAGCTTGCCGCGTGCGAAATGCCATGCAAATTTGCCAGCCTTCCTGTACGGCTCGGTCGCGCGCTCGTGCAATCGACGCCACGCGGCGTCCGTCGGGGTCCCCGCGCTCATGCGGACAAACCTTCCGGCAAAGTCACAGCGCGCAATCCCTCAGTGCGGATACGCGCCAGCAGCGGCGGCAGGACCTCCAGCACGACAGCGCGCCCCGCCGCGCTACGAGCGGCATGGCCGTCGTGCAACAGCAGGATGTCGCCCGCCTTCAAATCGTTCGTCAACCTGCCGAGCACCGTCGCCGCATTGCCTTCGCGTGTGTCGAAGCCACGCCGCGTCCAGCTGACCAATGACAGCCCCATGCGATGCAGCACCGGCGCCAGGAATGGATTGCGCAAACCCGCAGGCGCCCGGAAACACGTCGGGCGCTGCCCGATGACCTCTTCCAGGACCTGCTGCGCCTGCGATATCTCCGCAGCAAAGCCGCGAGGCCCGAGCAGCGAAAAATTGTGGCGATGCCGCGCCGTGTGGTTCTGGATGCTGTGGCCGCGCGCAACGATCTCGCGCGCCAATGCCGGATGTTCGAGCACGCGTTCGGCAATGCAGAAGAAGGTCGCGCGCTGTCCATGCGCATCAAGCAAGTCGAGCACCTGCGGCGTCACTTCCGGATCGGGACCGTCGTCGATGGTGATGGCAACTTCCCGCCGATCGACGGCCGCCTGCGGCAGCCGCGTGACATTCGGCCCCAGAAGGCTGCTGCGCGGCGTCAGCCCGGCCGCGGTGATCACGACATGGTTCAGCACGATCGCACCGATCGCCCAGGGCGCCGCGCCGGGAACAAACAAGGCTGCACCGATGGCAAGAAGATGCCAGCCGATGCTGGCGCGAATGATCGGCGGCCAAGGCCAGGATCCGGGGACTGATGCAGGAAGAACTTGCGGCATGAATCTCACGAGCGTAACGCGGGGCTGTGCGGATTTTCCCATCAGCGCTGTGCCGCAGGGCCCGCCACCTTCGGGCGCATGAACGCCGCCGACAACAGCAACGCCAGGAACGCGCCAGGAGCAACCACGCGGCCGATCGACGACAGCGCCGGGATGTTCGAGATCGCGATCAATCCGAACGAAATGACCGTGGTGAGATTGGCCAGCATCAGCGAGGCCAACGTGTCTTCGTCGGCCCGGCCGGTCTCGCGCAACTGGTCGAAGAAGAGCGCGTAGTTCGAGCCCACGGCCACGATCAGCAAGAGCCCGACCAGATGCAGGATGCCCAGCGGCACCTGCAGTGCCGCCATGCCGCCCAGCGTGAGCACCACCGCGACCACCAGCGGTTGGCACACCGCGAGCAGGCGTCGTCCCGAGCGCAGATAGGCGGCCAGCAGGACGACCACCGCCAGCGCACCCAGCATGACCTGCATGAAGGCTTCGTGCAGGTAGCGCTTGTAAAGGCTCGAAAGCTCCTGTCCCACATTGACCACCTGCACGTCGGGCAGCCCGTCAAGCGCGGATGCGAGGCGGCCGGTGTCGAAGCTCGCACCCGGATGCAGGGCGATCAAGGTCGACCATCCGCCGGCCTGCCGCTCGAACATCAGCGCGCCGACGACGGCATCGAGCGGGCCGCCCTTCAAGTCGGTCCGCTGAATGACGGGCTGCTTCCTGGCCACCTGAACATCCGCGATGAAAGGTTCGAGCCGCGACGCCGACAACGGCAGACCGCGCGTGGCCTCGACCAGGCGCGCGCGCAAGGTCTCTGCATCCGGAAGACTTGCGATGCGCGCTTTCTGCGCGGCCTCGCTCGGCAACAGCCGGGTGACGGATTCGAAGCCGGCGAGGTCGCCCTTGTCCACCAGTGCTTCCAGGCGCGCCCCGGCCGCCTCGGCACTGCGCAGCGTGGCCTGGATGTCCGCGCCGTGAACCACGATCAGCGTGCCGCCGTCGCTGGCACCGATGTCGCCGCGCAGCTCGGCATCGAGTTCCTGGGCAGCCTTGGGCACGGGGCTCATCGCGCCGAGATCGGCCCGCCACAGATGCCCGCCCTGCCACACGACCAGCGCCAGCGCGGCCACGCCAAGCCCGACGAACACATAGCGCAGACGCGGCAGGCCGCGCACGAGGATGCCAGCGATCCTGGCCATCTGCCCCCGCATCCCCATGCCAGTCGCGCCGTCCGGCGCGAGCACCGGCAGCACATGGCGCGCGACGAGTGCTGCCGCGATCAGCCCGGCCAGCGAGAACACGCCCAGTTGCGCCAACCCCGGGAACCCGGAGAAGACCAGCGCTGCAAAGCCGCAGACCGACGTCAGGAGCCCCAACCGTACCGTAGGCCAGTGAATGTCGCGCCAACGTTGCCAGCCCATGCCCGGCACAGCGGCGCCGCGCGCCTGGATGAGGTAGTAGATCGCGTAGTCGACGGTCTCGCCGATCAGCGTGCTGCCGAAGCCCATGGTCAAACCATGCACTTCGCCGAACACCAGGCTCACCGTTGCAGTGCCCGCGACCACGCCGGTCGCGACCGGCAGTAACGCCACGACCAGCGCGCGCGGCGAGGCAAAGGCCAGCAGCAGCAAGGCACCCATCACGATGCCGCCGATCAAGGCGAGATGAATCGCTTCGGACTTGATCTGGTCGCGGCTTTGCACCGAAAAGACCGGCGCCCCGGTCATCTGCAGTTGCGGGCCGGCGCCCGCAAGCCCCTGCGTGGCGGCATCGAAGGCGCCTTGCACCTGCTCGATCGCTTTCGCGACGGCATCGAGGTCACTGCCCGCCGCGTGCGTCGTCGCCAGAATCAGCGCACGCGGTGCGGTACGCGACACCCATACGCCCTCCTCGCTGCGCGGCGAACTCGCCGGGATCAGGCTTTCGGCGATGCGCTGCGTCTCGCCGGTCGGGTCACGCTCCAGCAGCGGCTTGAGAGCGTTGCCGGCAGGTGTGCCGAGCATCGACAGCGCGTCGAGGATCGCGTCGCGCAGGCCATCGGCTGTGAATCGCTGCGGCGTCACGTCGGTCGCGATCAGGTAGCGATGATCAAAGATCCAAGTGCCCGACTCCTTCCACTCGCTGGTGTCGCCGTTCTGCACCTGGTCGAAGAGATGGCTGTCGCGCATCGCCGAAGCCACGGCGCGCGAAACGACGGCGCGTTGCGCGGCGTCCTTCCCGCCTTCGATGCCGATGAAGATCGTGCGTGACGCGATACCGCTCTGCAATTGCTCGATCAGCACCCGCTGCCGGGCATCGGGGTTCGCCGGAAGAAAGGCCGAGAGGTCCGCGCTGAAATGCGTACGCGCGATCAACACGGCACCGGCCAGCATCAGCGCCAGCCAGATCGACAACACCAGCGCGCCACGGCGCTGGCCGGATGCTGCGATGGTTCGCGTCACGGGGCCGACCGCGCCGGCGTCCGGGCGGGACCGCCTGCGCCGCGTTCGGGCGTGATGTTCATCACCGAGCGATCGCCGCCGATGAACTCCATTTCGATGCCGAGCACTTCGCCGTCGCGGCCGGTCAGGCGCATGGAGCGCACCTGAGCGGCCAGCCGCTCGTCGATCGGCTTCAGTTCCAGCGCCCAGTTGTTGGTTGAGCCGGTCAGCGTGCTGCGGAAATAACGCTCCAGATTCTGCGAATTCCCGGTCAGAGTGCCCCGCATGGCTTCGACCATGCCGAGAAGCTCCGGCATGCTGTCGAGCGTCACCGTGCGGGTGCGACCGCCGCGCGACAAGGTCAGCGTGTTGCCTTCCACCGACATCGATTCGGGTCGCGGTGTGAGGGTGCGGCGCACCAGCCGGTCCGGCGCGGTGAAGCTCAGCTCGCCGCTCGCATTCAGCGGGCCGTCGAGGCCGCGCACGAAACGCTGCTCGGTGAAGGTCGCGTCGCCGCTCTTCTGCCGCGCCAGAAGGCCCATCAGTTCGGGCAGATCGAAGGCCCAGGCCGGCGAAGTCGACAGCGCGAGCGCCGCCAGCACCGTCCTGCACCAGCGGTCAAACCGAATCTTCGAGCCAGAAATCATGAAAATTGAACCAGTTGTGCGGATACGCGTGGCACAGCGCTTCGAGTCGCGCGACATAGCTTTCGAGGGCGGCCCGAATGCGCCGTTCCCGCTCTGCCGGGTCGCTCACGCGTTCGCTGAAATCGGCCAGCGGCTCGAACAGCACATCGTAGCGGGCGCCACCCACATACAGGCCCGCCATGAAAAACACCTTGCGTCGCAGCAGGGCCGCGAGACGGAATGGCCCGTCGTTGAAAAGCGCCGGATGGCCCAGGAAGAGAATCTCGATGCTGCTGCCGCGCTGCTGCCCCGCTTCCTCCGGACCGGCCAGCGTGCGGTCCGCCAGCAGGCCCGCCAGACCACCCGAATCGAGCCAATCCCGCAATTCGAGCATGGCATGCGGCCGGCCGAGGCCGATGATGTGCGGTCGCAGTTCGGGCAGGCTGATCGCCTCGAGCACGGCGTTGATCTGCTGCGCGTTCTCCTGGTACATGAGCATCGCGAGCCGAAGGCCGGCCGGCGCGCCGCTGTGCTGCCTGGTCGCGCCCAGCGCCTCGAAGCTGCCGACGTGCGCACCGAGCATGAAGGCGCCTCGGCCCGCATACACCTCGGCGTCGACCGGCTCCTGACCCAGCACCCGGATGTCGAAGAGATCCATCCGCCCGCGCAGGAAGTAGAGGCGATCGAGCACCGTCGAAGCGAATGCATGCAAAAGTCGGTAGCCATCGCGCCACCCCGCATGCGGTCCTATGGCGCGAAACAGATAGCGCTTGATGTGACGGCGCGGCGTCGGCGAGAAGAGCAGGAAATAGAGTGCGATCGGGTGCAGGATGAGCCGCGTCACCCTGCGACCGCACTTGATGGCGATCCAGCAGATGACACGCAGCGCGAGCATGTTGCTGCGCTCCGGCGCGCGCAACCACTCGGCCTGGCGCGATTTCGCGTCGCCGCTCTCTGGCGGCGAACCGCTCATGACGTGGCGCCGACGCCGGGAGTCCAGCGCCCGCTTGCGGCGACGACGTTTCCGCAGCGCACTTCGAAACGCAGCCCGCGCGCGGCGCCGGTTTCGGGGGTGAGATCGATCAGGAGCGTGCTGCCCGGACGCACCGGCGCGAGGAACTTGGCCGCTGCGAGCGTCGGCTGCCGGCCAAGACGTGCCGCCAGCGCAGGTACGCCATGAATGGCCTCCAGGACTTCCGACACGAGGAGCGCCCCGGGCAGGAGCGGCTGGCCGGGAAAGTGGCCGGCGAACGCCGGATGATCCTCGGGCACTTCACGCGTCAACTGGACCGGCGTGTTGTCGGAGGCCAGATGCGCCAGCGCGAACTCGCGCAGCGATCGCGCAGTGAGCTTGCCGGTTCCCTCGCGCGGAAACGCGGCCACGTGCACCACGCGCCGCGGCACGAACACCGCTTCGACGCGCTCCCGCAGCGCCGCGATGATGGCGTGCGCATCGAGCGTCGGCGCCACGACGAAGGCAACAGGCCGCACCACGCCGTCGGCCACATCGTCAGGCAGCCAGAAGGCGCCGTCCTCGATGCCGGGAATGCTGTTGAGGTGGTGATTGAGATAGCCCAGCGAACTGCGCCGTCCCGCGACGTGGATCAGGTCGTTGGCACGGCCCAGCAGACGGAAGCTGCGCGCGTCGACCAGTTCCAGGATGTCGGCCATCGGCGTCGGCTCGGCAATGTAGTCGCCCGAGAAGATGAAGCGCTCGCCGTCGTCTTCGTCGTGTTCGACGTGCACGCGAACGTCGCCGAAGGTCTCCCAGACTTCCCCTTGCGTCGGTCGTCGCGTCGCGACCTGGCCGGATTCGGTGCTGCCGTAGATCTCGATCAGCGCGCCGCCCATCGCCTGCTCCGCCTGTGCGGCAAGCTGCGGCGAAAGCGGTGCGGTCGCCGACAGGATCAGGTCGACCTGCGGCAGGTCGATGCCGGAGAGCAGCAGCGTCTTCAAATGAAACGGCGTGGTCACCAACGCGCGCGGCTGCGGAACCGACGCCAGCGCCTCCGCCACGTCGGCCGGGAAGAACGGCCGGCCGCTGTCGAAGGAAGCTCCGCCCAGCAGGGCCAGCAGGACGGATGATTCCAGTCCGTAGCTGTGTTGCACCGGCACCGTCGCAACCAGTGTCAGCCCGGACAACGAGGGGCGGCCCAGCAGGCCGGACAGACGCTTCACCGCCGCCTCCACGCAGGCCACCAGCGCGCCCCAGCTCTTGGCGTGAGGCTTGGGAGCGCCTGTCGAACCGGAGGTCAGCAGGCTCACGGCGTGCATGCGCCGATCGAAAGCGGGCACGGCCGTATCGGACAAATCTGCCGCGACGCGACGGTGCTCGAACAGGACACGCGGCAACCCGGGCGTCTCGACCGCCATGCTGTCGACGACAGCGAACGCGGGGTCTCCCACCTCGTGCAGCCGCGCCAGGGTATCGGCGCGCGCATCGGGCGGCAGGAAGCTGGTCTCGCCACGGACCAGGGCGGCGGCAAGGCTCACCGCAAAGGCGTAGCGATCGACGCAAAGATTGACGACCGGACCGCCGTCACGCAGTTCGGGGGCGAAGCGTGCGACGTCGGCGAGAAACTCGCGCGCGCTCACGGGTACGCCGGCGCGCCAGGCGACGGGCCGGTCGAGATCGCGATCTGCAATCAGCGGCAGGAAGGAAGAAAAACTCACCGTCGGGTCCGGTTTATCGCCGGGCGGTGCTCTTGACCGGGGCGCTGTAGAAGGCACGTACCGCGTCGACCAGACGGGTGCGTTCGAATTCAGGATGCAGCCGATAGCGCAACAGATACTCGCCGAGGAATAGCGCCCCGACCAGCAACGGCGTCATGAGATTGGCCAACACGGACCATGCGGCGAACGAGAAACTCGCATACACCACGATCGAGGCCACGACCATCGCCGCGAAATAAAGCGTCCAGACCAGCGTGACCTGAGCCGTGTACTTGACCATGGCCGGCGAAAGAGGATGCACACGTTCGGCGAATTGGCCGATGAGCGAAAGCCGGCCGCCGCGAAGCGAACCGCCGAACCATCCGCACAGCAAGGCGTTGATGCCCACGTGCTGGAGGACATAGAGCCGGTTCGTGTCACCCGCCTCACCGAGCATGACGAGTGCGAACAGCGCCACGCCGATCAGGCTTGCCACTGCGAGCCCAGCCTTGCCGAAGCGGCTGCCAGCGAGACCCAGCGCCGTCAGCCATAGGGGCCCCAGCAGCACCGCGATCGCCCACGGCTCCGCCGCGTGGTAGAGCATCATCCAGTGGGAAACGCAGGCATAGGTCACCCCCGCGAGCAGCAGGAGCGCCATGCGCCATCGGGACATGGATCAGGAAGCGCCGCGATTCTGCGCGACGTGCGTGGCCAGGCTGCGCAGCGATTCGAAGATCTGCTGATTGCGCTCGTCGTCCGAACGCAGCTGGAAGCCATACTTGCGGGACACCTCGAGCGCTACTTCAAGGATGTCGATCGAATCGAGCCCCAAACCCTCCCCATAGAGCGGCGCCGTCGGCACGATGCCGGAAGGCGCGACTTCCAGATTGAGCGATTCGACCAGGAGGACGGCCAATTCATTCTCGAGAGGTGACTGTTCGGAAGCGTCGCCAGCGGCGGGAATGGGGGATTGGGCAGTCGAAGGCAAGTCAAAACTCCGGATACTGAAGGGAACTATCACACGGGCCGGAGATTATAGGAGTCCGGCTTCGCTAGACTTGTCACCTGCCAACGACCGGAATTCACCCATGGCCGACCCTCTCTTGATCGCCCGCCACGACACCATCGAATGCAGCCTGCTGCCGGGCCTCATCAACCGCCACGGCCTGATCACAGGTGCGACCGGCACCGGCAAGACCGTCACCCTTCAAACCATCGCCGAGAAGCTCTCCGGCATCGGCGTGCCGGTGTTCATGGCCGACGTCAAGGGCGACCTGACCGGCGTCAGCCAGAAAGGCTCCATCGGCGACAAGATGGCCGCTTCCCTCAAAGAGCGCGGCATCGACGCACCGGCTCCCCTCGCCTGCCCCGTGACCCTCTGGGATGTCTTCGGCGAACAGGGCCATCCCGTGCGCGCCACGGTGTCCGACATGGGGCCGCTGCTGCTGGGCCGCATGCTCGACCTCAACGACACCCAGGCCGGCGTGCTGAACCTGGTGTTCAAGATCGCGGACGACAACGGACTCCTGCTGCTCGACCTCAAGGACCTGCGCGCGATGCTGCAGTACGTCGGCGAGAACGCCAGCCAGTTCACCACGCAGTACGGCAACATCAGCGCGGCCAGCGTCGGCGCGATCCAGCGCGGCCTGCTGCAGATCGAAAGCCAGGGCGGGGACAAGTTCTTCGGCGAGCCGATGCTCAACATCGCCGACTTCATGCAGACCGAAGGCGGCAAGGGCGTGGTCAACGTCCTCGCGGCCGACAAGCTGATGAACTCGCCGCGCCTCTACGCGACCTTCCTGCTGTGGCTGCTGTCGGAACTGTTCGAGCATCTTCCCGAAATCGGCGACCCCGACCAGCCCAAGCTGGTGTTCTTCTTCGACGAGGCCCACCTGCTCTTCAACGAAGCGCCCAAGGCGCTCGTCGAGCGCATCGAGCTTGTCGTGCGACTGGTGCGATCCAAGGGCGTGGGCGTGTTCTTCGTGACGCAGAACCCGCTCGACATCCCTGACTCCGTGCTGGCCCAGTTGGGCAACAGGGTGCAACATGCGTTGCGGGCCTTCACGCCGCGCGACCAGAAGGCGGTCAAGGCCACGGCGACCACCATGCGGCAGAAGCCGGGCCTGGACATCGAGAAGGCCATCACCGAACTGGCCGTCGGCGAAGCGTTGGTGAGCTTTCTCGACGACAAGGGCCGGCCGTCCATCACCGAGCGCGTGTATGTGCTGCCGCCCGGCAGCCAGATCGGACCGATCACGACGGACCAGCGGAAGGCGCTGATCGCCAATTCGCTGGTGGCGGGCGTGTACGAAAAGGCGGTGGACCGGGAATCGGCCTACGAAAAGCTCAAGGGACGATCCGAGTCGGCGCCCGACGCGCCCACCATTGCCGGCAAACCCGGCGCGGCAGGTCCGCAGGCATCGGGCGGCGTGATGGGCAGCCTCAACGAGATCCTGTTCGGCACAACAGGGCCGCGCGGCGGCAAGCACGACGGACTGGCGCAGACCATGGCCAAGTCGGCTGTGCGGACGATGGGAACGACCATGGGCCGGGAAATTCTGCGGGGCGTGCTGGGCGGAATCTTCGGTTCAAAAACCAAGCGCTAGGGACCCGTTCACCACCGGAGCAGTTTGGGCCCCAGCAACGCTCCGGCAATCGCCGGCACCGCGATCCCGATCACATACCAGACCGCCAGGAACGGCGCCGCCAGCTCCTGGCAATGCAAGGCATAGACGGCCGCGCCAGCCGCGCCCGCCATGGCGCCTGCGGCAGCGCCCGTCAACGCAGGCCTCGTCGGCGCAAGGCCCTTCAGCGCCACGAGCATTGCCGCGAAGACCGGCACTGAAATGAAAGCGATATTCATCGTGCAGGTTCGCCAGGTCTGCCCCATGACCAGTGCCGGCCGCTGCTCGGCGGGTGCCGAAGCGAGCATCATCAGCGCCATCGACCAGATGACCAGCACAGGCAACACCAGCCCCAGCCACGCGAGGTGCACATGCGCACCCGGGCGCGCCAGCCGCTGCACGATCACAAAGCCGGCGACCACCATGCAGACGGGAAACGCCAGCCGCACCCAGAACATCGGCAGCGACATCACTTGCACCAAGTCGCGCCGCACCCCGTACACCAGCAGCATGCAGGCAAAGGACAACGGCAGCCCGATCAACAGCGCCGCCGAGAGCCGGAGCGACGTCGCGCGCTGCGGCACCGGCGCGGTCCCGGTGGCGAGCATGGCGATGAGGTCGTCGGTTTTCACATCGTCTCCTTGATCTTGAGCGCCAGCGCCTTCAGGCCGCGATGGATGCCCACCTTGACGGCGGATTCGGACATGCCGGTCAGCTTTGCCGTCTCCGCGACCGAAAGGCCCTCCAGCTTGACGTGCACGATGGGCAGCCGGTGCCGGTCAGGCAGCGTGTCGAGCAAACCCGCGATGTCGCGGCGCGCATCGCTCGCCTCGGTGGCCGACTCGGCGAACACGGCCAGGTCGTCGTCCAGCGGTTCATGCAGCGCCTCGCGACCGGCCTTGGCGCGCAGCAGATCGATCATCTTGTAGCGCGCGATGGCATGCACCCAGGCCGTCAGCGGCTGGTCGCTCTGATAAGTGTGGCGCTGGTTGTGCATGGCGAGAAGGCATTCCTGGACGAGGTCTTCCACTTCATCGGGCCAGCCGAACAGGCGCCGGCCCAGGAACGCGCGCAGGTGCAAGCTGAGTTTCTGCAGGAACGCGCGATAGGCCGCGGCGTCCCCGCCGAGCCCACGCATGAAGAGTCCATGCAGTTCGAGCTCGGCCTCGCTCTTCGCCGACGGGCCCTCTTTGGTCATTCGTGCTTTCGGTTCAGCCGGTTACAGGCATCGCAAAAAAGAATTCCGGCGGATTGTGCCGCCAGCTTCAACTTGGGGGGCGCATCAAGAACGACTGCGCAGCAGGCCCGTCGGGAGTTACGGCGAATGGCGTATGCCCCTGCTTGCCAGTTCTGAAAGCCCTCGATACATTGTGTTTTTTGAGGGCCTGCAATGTCTGTCGACACCGTTCCGACTCCGTCTTCCCTGCCTGTCTCCCCCGCTTCTTCCGAGCCCTCCTCTGCGCGCAAGCACATCCGGCTGACCTCCCACGCCGGCTTGTTTGGCGCGCTGCCGATCCACTGGGGTGCAGCCACCGCCATCGAGCGTGGCCCCGTCGTCGGCACCACCACCAAGCGCGCGCATCGCAACGTCATCGGCACGCACAGCGGCTCCTACAGCGTCTATCGCGCGCTCGCCGTGGCCGCAGGCGCGCTGTCGCCGCACCACAAGGCCGATCTGACGAACACCGCGCCGACCGACGTGATCGGCCCCTATCCACAGTGGAGCGAACCCGGACGGATCGTGTCGCTCGACCCCTGGGGCGCGGTGGTCGCCGACGCCTTCGCCACCGAACTCGCGGCGGGCTACGACATCCGCCCGACGATCGCGGTCACCAAGGCGCACGTGATCCTGCCGGAGGTGATCGAGGCCCTGCAGAAAGGCCGCCTCAAGGCCGACGGCAAGTTCCTCACGGCGGGCGGCGCGGCAATGGTCACCAAGGCCGCGATCGAACCGGTGTGGTACCTGCCCGGCGTCGCGAAGCGCTTCGGCTGCTCCGAAACGGATCTGCGCCGCGTGCTCTTCGAGGAGACGGGCGGCATGTACCCCGAACTCGTCACGCGCTCCGACCTCGAAGTCTTCCTGCCGCCCATCGGCGGGCAGACGCTCTACATCTTCGGCAACGCACGCGACCTCGCGAATCCGGAGGTCGAATTGACCGCGCGCATTCACGACGAGTGCAACGGCTCGGACGTCTTCGGCTCCGACATCTGCACCTGCCGGCCCTACCTCACGCATGCGATCGAGGAATGCATCCAGGGCGCGCAACGGGGCGGCGTCGGGCTGATCGCCTACTCGCGCAAGGAAGGCCGGGCGCTCGGCGAGGTGACCAAGTTCCTGGTCTACAACGCCCGCAAGCGCCAGGTCGGTGGCGATACCGCCGACCAGTATTTCGCGCGCACCGAATGCGTGGCCGGCGTGCAGGACATGCGCTTCCAGGAACTGATGCCGGACGTCTTCCACTGGCTCGGCATCCGCAAGATCCATCGCCTCGTGTCGATGAGCAACATGAAGTTCGACGCCATCACCGGCTCGGGCATCGAGATCGGCACGCGCGTGAACATCCCCGACGAACTGATCCCGGCCGACGCACGCGTGGAGATGGACGCCAAGATGGCAGCCGGCTACTTCACGCCCGGCGCGGTGCCCGACGCCGAGGAACTCAAGAAGGCCAAGGGCCGCGGGTTGGACCAATGAGCAGAGACAACTACGGACTGGACCCTGAACGGCCGACGGCGAATCCGGCCGTGCGGAGCGCCGATGCCGAGGGGCATGTCGACCCGGCCGCCGAATTCGTGGACGACACGACCCACCCCGCCGGCGCGGCCGCTCACCTGCGGACGACGCGGGAGGTGCGCAGCCGTGCGGCGGCGCTGCTCGCCAGGGCGCGCGCTGGCGACTCGCCCTGGTTCCTGATCGGCAACGACAACGTGCTCGAAGACACCGCGCGCACGGTCGCGGAAGTCACGCGCGACCGCTACCCGTGGAGTCCCATTCCGTACCACAGCCGCTGGCGCCACTTCGAGGCCGGCGGCGTCAACCGCATCAAGACGCTGGACGAACTGCTCGGCAATGCCAATGCCAGCCAGCGCGCGCGTGCGCACATCGATCTCGTCCTGGTGAGCGTGCTGCTCGACGCCGGGGCCGGACCCGACTGGCACTACATCGAGCCCGCCACCGGCCAGCGCTTCTCGCGCTCCGAAGGCCTGGGCATCGCCAGCTTCCATGCGTTCACGAGCGGCCTTTTCTCGTCCGACCCCGACCAGCCTCTGCAGGCCGACGCCGCCGGATTGCGCGCGCTGGTCACCGACCGGCTGGGTGACGCCTTCCAAGTCAATGCGGTCAATCCGCTGGTCGGCCTCGCGGGGCGCGCCACGCTCTTGCGCCGCCTCGGCGAGGCGATGAGCGAGCAGCCCGAGGTGTTCGGCGACGATGGCCGGCCCGGCGGATTGTTCGACGCGCTGGTCGGCCCCTACGGCCCGGCCGCGCCGCCCACGGCCGAAATCACCGCGCACGAGATCCTGTCGCTGCTGCTGGACTCACTGTCGAGCATCTGGCCGTCATCGAACGCGATCGACAGCATCGCGGCCGACGCCAGCGACGTCATCGGCACCGGCGATCCCAGGTTCGCGCTGGGCGACTGCTGGCGCCACAGCGCGGTGCAAGGGCCGGGTCTGACCAATGGCTGGATGCCATTCCACAAGCTCTCGCAATGGCTGACCTACTCCCTGCTCGAACCTTTCGAGTGGGCGGGCGTCAAGGTGCGCCATATCGAAGCGCTGACCGCGCTGCCCGAATACCGCAACGGCGGCCTCTTGATCGACAGCGGAATGATCGTGCCCCGCGATCCGGCCTTTCTCCAGCGCGAATGGAAGGTCGGCGACGAGTTCATCGTCGAATGGCGTGCCCTGACCGTCGCCCTGCTCGACGAACTTGCGCCGCGCGTGTGCAAGGTGCTTGGCCGCAGCGAGGAAGACATGCCGCTCGCCCGCGTCCTCGAAGGCGGCACCTGGGCCGCGGGCCGCGTATTGGCACAACGCCTGCGTCACGGTGCACCGCCCCTTCGTATCGAAAGCGACGGCACCGTCTTCTAGACTTCGGTTCTTCTCGGTTCTTCTCTTCTACCAACAACGCCAATGAGCAACGTCCACCTCGTCGACCATCCCCTCGTCCAGCACAAGCTCACGCTGATGCGCCGCAAGGAGGCCAGCACCAACAGCTTCCGGCGGCTTCTCAACGAGATCAGCATGCTGATGGCCTACGAAGTCACGCGCGACATGCCGATGCAGGACATCGAGGTCGAGACGCCGCTGGAAACCATGAATGCCAAGGTCATCGACGGCAAGAAGGTCGTGCTGGTGTCGATCCTGCGCGCGGGCACCGGCATCCTGGACGGCATGCTGAGCGTCATTCCGGGCGCGCGCGTGGGCCACATCGGCCTGTATCGCGACCCCAAGACGCTGACCGCGGTCGAGTACTACTTCAAGATGCCCGGCGAGATGGAAGAGCGCGACGCGATCGTGGTCGACCCGATGCTGGCGACCGGCAATTCGGCCGTCGCGGCGGTGGAACGGCTGAAGGAGCTCAACCCCAAGTCCATCAAGTTCGTCTGCCTGCTGACCTGCCCCGAAGGCGTCAAGACGATGCAGGACGCGCACCCGGATGTGCCGATCTACACCGCGGCGATCGATCGCGAGCTCAACAGCCATGGCTACATCCTGCCGGGCCTTGGCGACGCGGGCGATCGCATCTTCGGAACGAAGTGACGCTCGCCCCCAGGTTGGCCGCACTTCGTGTCGGCCGCCCACCCCCTGACGGGGGCAACACCAGCGGCCCGGCTGAGCCGGTTCCGCGGTGTTTCGCGAATTGGGTTGTTGTTGGGTTGAGAATATTTAACTGAGGAGAAGGCTTTGAAATCACGTCGTCAGTGGGTTGTTCGTTCGGTCGCGCTTGCCGCTGCCTTGGCGGCGGGGGCGCCTGGACTTGCGCTTGCACAGGGCAAGCTGAAGGTGGCCGCGGTTTACACCGTGCCTTTCGAGCAGCAATGGGTGGGGCGCATCCACAAGGCGCTGAAGGCCGCCGAGGCCCGGGGCGAAATCGAATACACGGCGACGGAGAACGTCGCCAATGCCGACTACGAACGCGTGATGCGGGAGTACGCGACGGCGGGAAATCAGCTGATCCTGGGCGAGGTGTTCGGCGTGGAGGCGGCGGCGCGCAAGGTGGCGAAGGACTTTCCGAAGACGGCCTTCCTGATGGGGTCGTCGCTCAAGCCGCAGGCGCCGAATTTCTCGGTGTTCGACAACTACATCCAGGAACCGGCCTACCTCTCCGGCATGGTCGCGGGGGGCATGACCAAGACGAACAAGATCGGCATGGTCGGGGGCTTTCCGATTCCCGAGGTCAATCGGCTGATGAACGCCTTCATGGCCGGGGCCAAGGAAGTGAATCCGAAGGTGGACTTCAGCGTGAGCTTCATCAACAGCTGGTTCGACCCGCCCAAGGCCAAGGAGGCCGCCTTCGCCATGATCGACAAGGGCGCGGACGTGCTGTATGCCGAGCGCTTCGGCGTCAGCGATGCGGCCAAGGAAAAAGGCAAGCTCGCGATCGGCAACGTGATCAACACACAGGACAAGTACCCCGACACGGTGGTCGCTTCGGCGCTGTGGAATTTCGAGCCTTCGGCCGATCGCGCGATCAAGCTGGTGAAGGAAGGCAAGTTCACCGCCGAGGACTATGGCCAGTATTCGATGATGAAGTACAAGGGCTCGGAACTGGCGCCGCTCGGCACCTTCGATACCAAGGTGCCGGCCGATATCGTCGCGAAGGTCAAGGCGAAGCAGTCCGACATCCTGGCCGGCAAGGTCACGGTCAAGGTGGACGACAGTCAGCCCAAGTCGACCGCGAAGTGAGACCCGCCGGAAGCCGCCGGTGACAGTCCTGTCCCTGCGCGGCATCACCAAGCGCTTTGGTGCGCTGGTGGCCAACGACGACATCTCGCTCGACCTCCAGGCTGGAGAGGTGCTGGCGTTGCTGGGCGAAAACGGTGCGGGCAAGTCGACGCTGATGTCCATCCTTTTCGGCCACTACGTGGCCGACGAAGGCAGCATCGAGGTGTTCGGCCGACCGCTCGCAGCAGGCAACCCGAAAGCCGCGCTGGCTGCAGGCATCGGCATGGTGCATCAGCATTTCACGCTGGCCGACAACCTCAGCGTGCTCGACAACGTGTTGATGGGCACCGAGCCGCTGTGGCAGCCCTTCTCCGCGCGCAGTGCCGCACGCGCACGGCTGCTGGATGTGGCGCAGCGCTTCGGCCTTGCGGTCCAGCCGGACGCGATGGTGGGCAGCCTGTCGGTCGGCGAGCGGCAGCGGGTCGAGATCGTGAAGGCGCTCTACCGCGATGCACGCATCCTGATCCTCGACGAACCGACCGCCGTGCTCACGCCGCAGGAGAGCGAGGCGCTTTTCAATACCCTGGCGCAGATGGTGGCGCAGGGGCTGTCGATCATCTTCATCAGCCACAAGCTCGCCGAAGTACTGCGGGTGTCGCATCGTGTCGCGGTGCTGCGCGGCGGCAAGCTGGTGGCCGAAGCGCGCACCAACGAAACCACGCAGGCGCAGCTTGCTCTTTGGATGGTCGGGCATGCGATCGAGGGCACGGTGCGGCGCCCTGCGCAACGCGTCGGCGATGCGGTCTGTGTGCTCGACCATGTTGGCACTGGCGGCGACGGGCATGATCGCCTGCACGATGTGACGCTCACGCTCCGGGCCGGCGAGATCACCGCCATCGCGGGTGTTTCGGGCAACGGGCAGGTGGCGCTCGCGGAGCTTCTGAGCGGCACCCGGCGCGCGACGGCCGGTACGGTCAAGCTGATGGGGCGCGCGCTGCCCGCCTCGCCTGCCCGACTGGTGCATCGCGGTGTCGCGCGCATTCCTGAAGACCGGCATGGCATCGGCGTGGTGGGCGATCTGCCGGTGTGGGAAAACGCCGTGTCGGAACGCCTGCGCGGACGCGCTTTTTCGCGCTGGCTATGGGTCCGGCGCGCAGCCGCGAAGGACCACGCGCGCAGTGTCGAGAAGGCCTACGACGTACGCGGCGGCGGACTCGATTCGCCCGCACGGTCGCTTTCGGGCGGCAACATGCAGAAACTGATCCTGGGTCGCGCATTGCTGGCGCCCGCGTCGGCCAGTGCGCAGAGCCGGGTCGCGCGACTCATCGTGGCGCATCAGCCGACATGGGGGCTGGACATCGGCGCCGTCGCGTATGTACAGCAGCAGTTGATCGCGGCGCGCGATGCCGGCGCTGCGGTGCTCCTGATTTCGGACGATCTCGACGAGGTGCTGACGCTCGGCGACCGCGTTGCCGTCATGCATGGCGGACAACTCGGCGAGCCCCGCGCGGCTTCGTCCTGGACGCGCGAGGCGATCGGGCTGGCGATGGCGGGGACGCCGGCATGAGGCTCGAGCGACGCACCAGAACTTCGCGCACGGCGCTGGTACTCGCACCATTCGGCGCCGTCGCGTTCACGCTGCTCGTGAGCGCGCTGCTCGTGCTCTGGGCCGGCGCGCCCGTCGGCCGCACGTATGCGTTGCTGCTGCAAGGCGGCTTCGGCTCGGTCTTCGCGTGGAGCGAGACGCTGACCCGCGCCATTCCGCTGATCCTGACCGGGCTGGCGGCGACTGTGGCGTTCAAGGCGCGGCTGTTCAACATCGGCGCTGAAGGCCAGCTCTACGCGGGCGCACTGGCCGCCGTCGCCGTGGGCGGCCTGCATGGCGGCACCGGATTCGATCTGCCCACTTGGCTTCTGTTTCCGCTGATGATGCTGGCCGCCGCGACGGCGGGCGCCCTGCTGCTGCTCGGCCCCGCACTCATGAAGAACAAGCTGGGCGTGGACGAAGTCGTGACAACGCTGCTGATCAACTTCATCGTGCTGCTCGGCGTATCGGCCATGCTGGACGGGCCGATGAAGGACCCCAGCGCGATGGGATGGCCGCAGAGCGTTTCGCTGCAACCGGATCTGGAGCTCGGCAAGCTGATCGCGCAGACCCGCGTCCATACCGGCCTGCTGTGGGCCGGCGCGCTGGCCGTGCTCGTCTGGGTGCTCTTCAAGTACACGGTGATCGGCTTCGATATTCGCGCCGTCGGTGCGAACGCGCGGGCTGCGGAGTTCGCGGGCGTGCCGGTCACCCGCACGGTGGTGCTGGTCGCGCTGCTGTCCGGCGCGCTGGCCGGGCTGGCGGGTGCGATCGAGGTGGCCGGCCGCACGAGCTATGTCACGCTGGACATGTCACCGGGCTATGGCTACAGCGGCATCGTGATCGCGATGCTGGCGGGGCTCCATCCACTGGGCGTGCTGGCCGCGGCGGTGTTCGTGGCAGGCGTGCTGGTCGGTGCGGACACGATGAGCCGCGCGATCGGCGTGCCCACCTACATCGCGGACGTGATCGTCGCGGCCTCGCTGATCGCCGTGCTGGTGGCGACCTTGCTCACTCAATACCGGATGCGCTGGAAATGAGCGACGTGCTCGACATCCTTTCGAACGCCGCCTTCTGGGTGGCGGTGCTGCGCATTGCCACGCCGCTGATTTTCGGCACGCTGGGCGTGCTCCTGTGCGAGCGGGCGGGCGTGCTGAACCTCGGCATCGAGGGCATCATGGTCGCGGGCGCCTTCGCGGGTTGGCTGGCGGTGTATGCCGGTGCGCCGCTGTGGGTGGGCGTCGGCGTGGCGGCGCTCACGGGCGCAGTTTTTGGGCTGTTGCATGCGTTTCTCACCGTGGGGCTGGCGTTGTCGCAGCACGTCTCCGGGCTGGGCATCACATTGCTCGCGACGGCATTGAGCTACTACGGCTATCGGGTGAGCTTTCCCAAGGTCAACACGCCGCCAACGGTCACGCCGTTCGCGCCCATGGAGTGGCTGCATATCCCGGTGCTTTCGGCGCAGACGCCGCTCACGCTGTTCGGGCTGCTGCTGGTGCCCGTCATCGCGTACATGCTCTATCGCACGCCCATGGGCCTGGCCGTTCGCATGGTCGGCGAGAACCCGCAGGCGGCTGAAGGCCAGGGTGTGTCGGTCGCGGCCACGCGCACAGGCGCGATCGTCGCCGGATCGGCGCTGATGGGCGTGGCTGGCTCGTTCCTCACGTTGTCGGCGTTCAACGCGTTCTTCTTCAACATGATCAACGGCCGTGGCTGGATCTGCGTGGCGCTGGTGGTGTTCGCGTCGTGGCGGCCGGGCAAGGCGCTGCTCGGTGCGCTGCTTTTTGCATTTTTCGATGCGCTTCAATTGCGGCTGCAGCAGTCGGGTGACGCCTTCCTGCCCTATCAGCTCTACTTGATGCTTCCCTATCTGCTGTCGATCCTTGCGCTGGTGCTTGTGGCTCGCAAGGCAAGCTATCCGCAGGCTTTGATGAAACCCTACAGAAAAGGAGAGCGCTGATGCTCGATCTCCTCATCCGGAACGCTGCCCTCCCCGACGGCCGCACCAACATGTCGATCGCCGTGCAGGATGGCCGCATTGCCGAAGTGACCGCCGGGCTCGACGCGCCCGCCGCGCAGAAGTTCGACGCCGGCGGCCTGCTCATGGCGCCGCACTTCGTCGACCCGCACTTTCACATGGACGCAACGCTCAGCTACGGCCTGCCGCGCGTCAACGAAAGCGGCACGCTGCTCGAAGGCATCGCACTGTGGGGCGAACTCAAGCCGCTGCTGACCGCGGATGCGCTGATCGAGCGTGCACTGGCCTACTGCGACTGGGCCGTCGCCAAGGGACTGCTCGCCATCCGCAGCCACGTGGACACCAGCGACCCGAGCCTGCTCGCGGTCGACGCACTGCTCGAAGTCAAGCGGAAAGTGGCACCCTACCTCGACCTGCAACTCGTCGCCTTTCCGCAGGACGGCGTGCTGCGCACGCCCGGGGGCGTCGACAACCTGAAGCGTGCACTCGACAAGGGCGTCGACGTGGTCGGCGGCATTCCTCATTTCGAGCGCACCATGGCCGACGGCGCTGCCAGCGTGAAGCTGCTGTGCGAAATCGCTGCAGAGCGCGGCAAGCTGGTCGACATGCATTGCGACGAGTCCGACGATCCGCTGTCGCGCCACATCGAGACCCTGGCCTTCGAGGCGCAGCGCCTCGGTCTGCAAGGTCGGGTGACGGGCTCGCACTGCACCTCGATGCACTCGATGGACAACTACTACGTGAGCAAGCTGCTGCCGCTCATTGCCGAAGGCGGCGTCAGCGTGATCGCGAATCCGCTCATCAACATCACCTTGCAGGGCCGGCACGACACCTACCCCAAGCGCCGCGGCATGACGCGCGTGCCCGAACTGATGGCCGCGGGCGTCAACGTCGCATTCGGCCACGACTGCGTGATGGATCCGTGGTACGGCATGGGGTCGGGCGACATGCTGGAGGTCGCTCACATGGGCCTGCACGTGGCGCAGATGACCAGCCAGCGCGGCATCCGGCAGTGCTTCGATGCAGTCACCGTCAATGCCGCCAAGGTGTTTCATCTCGAAGGCTATGGGCTCGAGGCGGGATGCGATGCGAGCTTCGTGCTGCTGCAGGCGCGCGATCCTGTCGAGGCGATCCGCCTTCGCGCGACGCGGCTCAAGGTCTATCGCAAGGGACAACTGGTGGCGGAAACGCCGGCCGCCACGGCGACACTGCACCTACCCGGACGAGAATTCGAAACGTCCTGGATGCCCCAGTCCAGAAACCCCGCGGAACCGGCTTAGCCGGGCCGCTGGGGTTGCCCCCGGAAGGGGGTGCCCGAGCCACACGAAGTGGGCGAGGCTGGGGGCGAGCCCATTCCGACGCTGAAGCCGACCGTCGTGATGCCGTCGTCCGATCGCGCAAACACGGTTCCGTTGTGCATCACCGCGACCGCCTTGACGATCGACAAGCCGAGCCCGTGGTTCTCGCCGCTGTTGCGGCGCGAGGTGTCGACGCGGTAGAAGCGGTCGAACAGCCGCGGCAGCTGGTCTGCCCCGATCGGCGGGCTGGGGTTCGAAAAACTCACCTGCGCCGAGTGATCGTGCTGCCCGATCTGCACGACCACTTGGGTGCCAGGACGCGAATGCTGGATTGCGTTCTGCAGCAGATTGGTGAGCGCGCGCCGGAACAACGATTTCTCGATGGGCGCCACGGCGTCGCCCTCGACCTGCACCGTCATGCCGGCCTCATCAAGCAACATGTCGAGAAACTCGACCGTCTTGCCCACCTCCTGCGCGATCGACGATTCGACGAGACCGCGCGCGCGAACGCCCTGCTCCGCGCGGGCCAGGAAGAGCATGTCGGCGACGATGGCCCGCAGGCGCTCCAGCTCTTCGAGGTTCGATTGCAGCACCTCGCGCAACTCGGCGGCATTGCGCTCGCGTGCCAGCGCCACCTGCGTCTGGCCGATCAGGTTCGCGAGCGGCGTGCGCAACTCGTGCGCGACGTCGTCGCTGAAGGTCGCCAGTTGCCGGTAGGCTGCATCGAGGCGATCCAGCGCGGCATTGAATGAACCGCCGAGCTTTGCCAACTCGCGCGGGAGGGCCGGCAATTGCAGGCGCTGGGCGCGGTTGTCGGGCCCGATCTGCTGGGCGTCGGCCGACAGCCTCTCCACCGGGCCAAGCCCGATCCGGGCGATCCAGTAGCCGAGCGCCGCGGACAACGCCGTGCCGGCCAGCGTCAGCATTGCGAGCGCCGTCTCGAACGTGCGCAGCGTGCCGCGGAACGGCGCCGCGTCGACCCCCGCGATGAATCGCACCGCCGGCCTGGCTGCCGTCGCGGGGAGCACCATCCCGTGCACGCGGATGCGCTGGAGTTCCTGTGACTCGCCCGTGCGAAGCTGAACGGTGTCCTGCCCCGCATCCACCGCCTTGACGACCTCATCCAGATCGTCGCCGTAGCGGAACGCCGGGTCTTCACTCCACATCCACGAACGCGTGCGCGGATCGTCAGCACTCAGGGTGTCCAGCTTCTCGCGGATGCGCTCGCCGAGATTGACCGCCCGGCCGTGCTGCAGCATGTACGACATGTCTTCGAGCCGCGCGTCGACCTGCGCCTGCTGATGGCGCGCGAGCTCGTTCGAGAGCACGCGGTGCAGCGCACCGCCCAACAGCGCGAACCCCGCCAGTGCCGCGGCGGCGAACATCAGCGCCAGCCGCGTGGCGATCGAATTTCTCATTCCGACTCCCGGCCGCCGCGGTCTTCCAGGACATAACCCATGCCCCGGATGGTGTGCAGCAAGCTGTGACCGAAGGGTGCATCGATTTTGGCGCGCAGGCGCTTGATGGCCACTTCGACCACGTTGGTGTTGCTGTCGAAATTCATGTCCCACACCAGTTCGGCGATCACAGTCTTGGACAGGATCTCGCCCTGCCGGCGCGCCAGCACCGCAAGCAGCGCGAATTCCTTGGCCGTGAGATCGATGCGCTGTTCCCGCCGGAACGCCTTGCGGCTGAGCAGATCGACGCGCAGGTCGCCGACGCGCAACAGCGTCGATTCATGGGTGCGTCCACGCCGCGTGAGCGCCTGAAGGCGCGCCAGAAGCTCGAGAAACGAAAAAGGCTTGACCAGGTAGTCGTCCGCGCCGTCCTGAAGGCCGCGCACGCGGTCGGCGACGCCATCGCGCGCCGTGAGCATGATGACGGGCGTGTTCTTGACGCTGCGCAGCGACTTCAGCACCGAAAAGCCGTCCAGTCCCGGCAGCATCACATCGAGCACGATGACGTCGAAGTCGTAGTGCAAGGCCATATGCTGGCCGTCGATACCGTCGAAGGCGAGGTCCACGGCACAGCCTTGCTCGGTCAACCCCTGGTAGAGGTAGTCCGCCGTCTTGCGCTCGT
This sequence comes from Variovorax sp. 05L425, assembly GCF_056397705.1. Taxonomy (NCBI): domain Bacteria; kingdom Pseudomonadati; phylum Pseudomonadota; class Betaproteobacteria; order Burkholderiales; family Comamonadaceae; genus Variovorax; species Variovorax sp. 05L425. Next base: position 24,080 of record NZ_JBFTNY010000011.1, read on the forward strand.
CTTCGACGATCAGCACTTTCATTCCGCGATGGCTCCTGCCGGTGTGTCAGGGATGGCTTGCTGGCTGCGCGCGGCCTTGCGGCGCACATACCAGTGGTGGGCGCGGTCGAGATAGAGGTAGATGACCGGCGTCGTGAAGAGCGTGAGCATCTGGGAGAGTATCAGTCCACCCACCATGGCGTAGCCCAGCGGGCGGCGCAGTTCGGAGCCGGAGCCATGGCCCAGCATGAGCGGCAGGCCGCTCAGCAGCGCGCACATGGTGGTCATCATGATGGGCCGGAAACGAAGGATGCAGGCCTCGTAGATGGCGTCGCCCGGCGACATGCCCTTGTCACGCTCGGCGTGCAGGGCAAAGTCCACCATCATGATGCCGTTCTTTTTCACGATGCCGATCAACAGAATGATCCCGATCAGCGCAATCACGCTCAGATCGTAACCGCCGACCATCAGGATCAGCAAAGCGCCCACGCCGGCCGACGGCAGCGTCGAGAGAATCGTCAGCGGGTGGATGTAGCTCTCGTAGAGCAGCCCCAGCACGATGTACACCGAGATCAGCGCGGCCAGGATGAGGTACGGCTGCGTCCGCAGCGAATCGCCGAACGCCTGCGCCGTGCCCTGGAAGGTGCCGCTCAGCGTGGCGGGCACGCCCATCTGCGCCTGCGCCGCGTTGATCGCGTTCACTGCCTGGCCGAGCGACGTGCCAGCCTTGAGGTTGAACGAGATCGTCACGGCCGGGAACTGGCCCTGGTGGTTGATGGCGAGATAGCCGGTCTTGCTGGTGTCCAGCTTGACGAAGGTCGACAGCGGAATCTGCTGGCCGTTGATCGGCGAAGTCAGGTACAGGTGATCGAACAGTGTCGGATCGCGCTGAAGCTCCGGCGTGACTTCGAGCACCACGTTGTAGCTGTTGAGTTGCGTGAAGTACTGCGCCACCTGCCGCTGCCCGATGGCATCGTAGATCGTGGCGTCGACCATCGCCGGGGTGATGCCGTAGCTCGACGCGCGCTGGCGGTCGATGGTGACCATCGCCGTGGGCGCGGCATTCTGCTGGTCCGAGGTCACGTCCGTGAGCTCCGGCAACTGACGCAGCCGGGTGAGCAGCTTGGGCGCCCAGGTGTTGAGCTCGTCCAGGTTCGAGTCTTGCAGCGTGTATTGGTACTGCGTTCGCGAGAGACGCCCGCCGACGTTGATGTCCTGCCCGGCCTGCATGAACAGCGTGATGCCCTGCACCGGCGCCAGCTTCGGCCGCAGCCGCCCGATGATTTCGTCGGCACTGGCAGTGCGGCCTTCGTCCTTGGGTCGCAGGCCGATGAAGAAATTGCCGGAATTGAAGGTGCTCGCGCCGGCCTGCATGCCGAAGCTTGCCACGTCGGGGTCGTCGCGAATGATGTCCGCGAGCTTGAGCATGCGGTCGTGCATCGCCTGCGACGACGAATCCTGCGCCGAGTCGGCCGAGCCGAAGATGAAGCCCGTGTCCTGCTGCGGGAAGAAACCCTTGGGGATGGTGATGAACAGGGCCACGGTCGCCGCCACCGTGATCAGGAAGCTCATCAGCGTGATGAACGGATGCCGCAGCACCACCTTCAGGCCGCGCTTGTAACCGTTCAGCATGGCGTCGAAACCGCGCTCGAACCAGAGGTACATCTTTCCGTGCTTCTCGTTGGCGGTATGCGGCTTGAGGAAGCGCGCGCACAGCATCGGCGTGAGCGTCAGCGAGATCAGGACGGACACCGCAATGGTGAGCGTCACAGTCACCGCGAACTCCCGGAACAGGCGCCCCACGATGCCGCCCATGAGCAGCAGCGGAATGAACACCGCCACCAGCGACACCGAGATCGAGATGATGGTGAAGCCGATCTCGCTGGACCCCTTCAGCGCCGCCTCCATGGGCGACATGCCTTCCTCGATGTGTCGGTAGATGTTCTCCAGCATCACGATGGCATCGTCCACCACGAAGCCGACCGCAATGGTCAGCGCCATGAGCGAGAGGTTGTCGAGGCTGTAGCCCACGACGTACATCACCGCCGCCGTGCCCAGCAGCGCGAGCGGCACCGTCAGGCTCGGAATCACCGTGACGGTGAGGTTGCGCAGGAACACGAAGATCACCGCCACCACCAGCGCGATCGACAGCAGCAGCGTGAACTCCACGTCCTTGACCGACGCGCGAATGGTCTGCGTACGGTCGATGAGCGTATTGACGGTCACGCTCGGCGGAATGGCGGCCTTGAGCTTGGGCAGCGCGGCCTGGATGCGGTCGACCGTCTCGATCACATTGGCACCGGGTTGCTTGGTGATGGCCAGCATGATCGCGCGGCCGTCGCTGATGTCGCTGCCGTCGTGCGCGGCCTTGCCCGCGTAGCCCCAGGCCGCGACCTTCGCGTTTTCCGGGCCGTCGACGGCGACCCCCACATCGCGCACGCGAATGGGCGCGCCGTTGCGCCACGCGAGCACCATGTCGTTCCATGGCGCCGCCTTGAGCAACTGGTCGTTGGTGTAGACGTTGAATGCCTGCCGGTCGCCGTCTAGCGTGCCGGTCGGCTGGCTTACCGTGGTGTTGGCAATCACGCCACGCACGTCCTCCAGGCTCAGGCCCACCGCCTTGAGCTTGGCCGGGTCGATCTGGACGCGAACCGCCGGCTTCTGCACGCCAAAAATGTTGACCAACCCCACGCCGGAGATGCGCGAGATCTGCTGGGCCAACACGTTGTCGGCGTAGTCGTTGACCTGGATCAACGGCAGCACCTTGGACTGCACGCCGAGGATCAGCACCGACGAGTCGGCCGGATTGATCTTGCGGAAGCTCGGCGGGCTCGGCAGGTTCTGCGGCAACTGGCCGCCGGCCGAGTTGATCGCGGACTGCACGTCGAGCGCTGCCGCATCGATATTGCGGTCGAGATCGAACTGCAGCGTGACCTGCGAGAGGCCGAGCGAGCTGCTCGACGTCATCTGGGTCAGCCCCGGGATCAGCGAGAACTGCCGCTCAAGCGGCTGCGCGACGTTCGCGGCCATTGTTTCCGGACTCGCCCCCGGGAACCGGCCCGTGACCTGGATCGTCGGAAAGTCGACCTGCGGCAGCGGCGCCACCGGCAGCATCGGCCACGCGACAAGGCCGATCAGCAGCAACGCCGCGGCGAGCAGCGAGGTGCCGATCGGGCGCTTGATGAAGGCGGAGGAAATGCTCAAGACTGACCTCCATCCACGGTCGCAAATTGCGCCTTGCTCTGCTTCTCGACGATGCGCGCGCCGGGGGTCAAGCGGTACTGGCCGTCCGTCACCACGCGATCACCGGCCGCCAGGCCCTTGACGATCACGGCCTTGCCGTCGACGGTGTCGGCCACTTCGATGGGCTGCACGCGCACCTTGTCGTCCGGCCCGACCACGTAGGCGAAAAAGCCGTCCTGGCTGCGCTGCACCACCGCCGACGGCACCGTGAGCGCATCGGAACGCTCGCCGAGCACGACACGCGCGTCGACCGACTGGCCCGGCCACAGTTTGTGCTCGGCATTCGTGAACTGTCCCTTGAGCGAAATCGTGCCGGTGGTGGTGTCGATCTGGTTGTTCAGCAGCACCAGCTTGCCGGTCGCGAGCACTTCGCGCGTATCGCGGTCGATGGCCTCGACCTGCAGCGGCTCGTGCGTGGCGTTCAACGCCCGGTTCACGGCCTGGAAGCTGCTCTCGGGCAGGGTGAACTGCACCGCGATGGGGTCGATCTGATTGATGACCAGCAGGCCGTTCGCATCCGTCGCGTGCACGATGTTGCCGGGGTCGACGAGCCGGGCACCCACGCGCCCGCTGATCGGCGCGGTGATGGTGGTGAAGCCGAGCTGTACCTGCGCGAGATGGATCTGCGCGTCGTCGCTCTTGATCGCCGCCTGGAGTTGATTGACCAGCGCGCGCTGCGTGTCCAGCGTCTGTTGGGTGGTCGCGTCTTCCTTGATGAGGTCGCCATAGCGCTGGAGGTCGGACCTCGCGTTGGCGAGTTGCGCCTCGTCCTTGGCTTTCTGCGCCAGGCTTTGTTCGAGTTGCGCCTGGAAGGTGCGGGGATCGATGCGAACCAGCACCTGACCGGCCTTGACGTCCTGCCCTTCCTTGAAATCCACGCTGTCGAGCTGACCGTCGATGCGCGGGCGCACAGTGACCGATGCGACCGTCATGACCGTGCCCACACCGGTGCGGGCGATCGGGATGGTTTCCTGCACCACGCGGGCGGTCGTCGCGGGGACCGACGGCGGCCCGGCTGTGGGCGCAGGGGCCGGCGACCACACCTTGCGCCATGCGCCGGTGGCGAAGACCAGAACGACAATCAGCGCAATGGCGCCGGCAATCAACCAGCGTTTGCCCTGGCGGGGGGTCGATGCAGAGGTGTCCATCTTGTTCATTTGTCTGTCGAGGCCACGGGGCCGGTTGCGCCGGGGCTGGCGCCTGTGCTGGCCTGCAGTTGGCTGGTGTTCCAGCCGCCGCCAACGGCCTTGATCAGCCCGACGCTGGCGGCAAATTGGCGGCCTTGCAATTGCAGGGCCGTGCGTTCGTTCGATAGCGCAAGCGCTTGCGCGGTGATCACTGCGAGGTACGGCGTCGTGCCGGCGCGGAACTGGGTCAGCGTCACCCGTTCGGCGTTGCGCGCCGAAGCGACCGCGCCTTCCTGCACGCCGCGCTCCTGGGCCAGGAGGTTGAGCGAGGCCAGGTTGTCCTCGACCTCCTGGAAGCCACCCAGCACGGTCTGCCGGTACGTGGCGGCGGAGGCATCGAAAACGGCGCGCGCCTGGGCGACCTGCGATTCGCGCAGACCGCCGTCGAAAATCGGACCGGCCAGTGCGGCGCCGAGCGCCCAGACACGATCAGGCGTCGAAAGCCAGCTGCCAAAACCTGCCCCGCTGAATCCGCCTGCGGCGGTGAGCGCCAGCGTGGGATAGCGCGCAGCTTGCGCAACGCCGATGCCTGCGTTGGCGGAGGCGACGCGCCGTTCGGCGGCGGCAATGTCGGGGCGGCGTTCCAGCAGTTCCGACGGCAGGACCGTCGGCACTGGCGGTTGGGTGAGCGCCAGTGCATCGGGCGGAATGGAAAGCTGCGATGGCGTCTTGCCTAGCAGCACCGCGATCGCGTGCTCGGCCTGCCGGCGCGCGATCTCGATGTCGATCGCCTGCGCCTGCGTCGACTGCAAGGTGGTGTTGGCAAGATCCACGTCAGCACGCGTCGCCACGCCGGCGCGGTACTGGCTCTGCGTGATCTGCAACGACTTCTGGTAGGCCTCGACCGTACGCGTGAACAACTGCTGCTGTGTGTCGGCCACCCGCAGCAGGATGTAGTCGTTGACCACCTCCGCCTGGATGGCAAGCCGGGCCGCCGCCAGATCCGCATCGCTGGCCTGGGCGCTGTCGCTGGCACCTTCGACACCGCGCCGCGCACGACCCCAGAGATCGGCCTCCCAGCCGGCCTGCAGCGCCCAGGCGTGGGAATTGCCGACCGACGGGCCGAGGACCGTCTGGCTTCGCGAGCGATCTACCGACGCGGCGCCGTTGAGCGTCGGAAACAGCGCGGACCGAGCGTTCTGGACCAGCGCTTGCGCCTCGCGGTATTGCGCCTCGGCGACGCGGATATCCTGATTGGCGCCATTGGCCTCTTCCACCAGCGCATTGAGCCGGGCGTCGCCGAAAGCGGTCCACCAGGGTTGCGAGGCATCGACGCTGGCGGGCGTCGCGGGTTTCCAATCGCCACTTTCCTTGAAGGCAGGCGCGTCGACGCCTTGTGGCGGGGAGGGCCGCTGGTAGTCGGGCCCGACGGCACAAGCCGTCAGTGACGCGGCCAGGGCCAGACACAGTATTCGCATGCCGTCGACTCTAGGTAGCAGGCCGGGACGCCAGCCTGTCGGGCAGATGACATTCCTGTCAGGCAGCGACGCCGGATTCTCCCCGTTGTTCGGACATCACGAACAGTGGGCACCCCTGGACGATCGCCATATGGCGGTTCCACCCCCAGCGTGGTAATTTGCGTTGCCGTGGATCGAGGTCGGGCCCGACCCGATCCGTTGCGCGTAGGAGGAGTCCCCATGACGGCCGCGATGATGCATCCTCTGGCGCCGGGCGACCCGGCCCCGTATTTCGAACTGCCGGCCGTGGCCGGATCCGACACCGTATCGCTGGCGGACTACACAGGGCGCAGCCCCCTGTTTCTCGCGCTGATGGTCGGCCTGTGGTGTCCGTTCTGCCGGCGGCAACTGGTCCGGCTCGGCGCTTTCGAGGACAAGCTGAAAGCGCTGGGCGTCGAAAGCCTGGCCGTGGTGGCGACGGAGCCGGAAAACGCACGACGCTATTTCAAGTTCAGGCCCACCCGGCTGCGCCTCGCAGCCGATCCCGAACTGTCCATACATCGCGCTTACGGGGTGCCGAAGCCCGAGGCGACCCCCGAATTGATCGAAGCGCTGGAAACCGTTCGCGTCAATCCCTTCGGCGACCTTCCGGAACCGCTGCCGATCTCCGAAGCCGCAAAGATCCTGGGGGAACTGGACGGCTACACCGGCACACCGACCGACCAGGGCGATGTGGAGCGGCAATGGCCGCAGTTGAAGGCGCTCTTCATGATCGACCGCGAAGGGATCGTGCGCTGGGTCGATATCGAGTGCAGTTCCGAAGGCCTGGCCGGCATCGGTAAGCTCGCGTCGGAAGACGAGATCCTCGGCGCGGCGCGCGCCTGCCTGCATTGATCCTTCAGGCCTGAGCGGCCAGGGGGCCCACTGCGCGCCACATGTGGACCTTTGACAGGAACGCATCGCCCAGGGCGACGGCGAAAGGTTCGACACCGAAGGACTGGAAGCCACAGCTTTCGTACAGCGCCTGCGCAGCGACGTTGCCTTCGGTCACGGTCAGTTGGACGACCTTGACGCCTTCCCGCGACCCAGCCTCTTCCAGGATGGCCTGCACCAAGCGGCGGCCGAACCCGCCTTGCCTCGCTACCGGCAGCACGTACATGCCAAACAAGTTCGCCTTGTGGCGCGCCTTCTCGCGCGGCTCGAATTGAAGTCCGGCGGCGCCGACAAGTCTTTCGCCATCGAACGCGCCAAGCACGACCTGATCGGCCAGCGGCGCAGGATCGAGCCGCTTCTGCCACCATGACAGCGGCAAGGCCGCGCGCTCCGCCACGCTGGAAGTGAAAGCATCGGGATGACGCTCGTAGCCCTCGAGCATCAAGGCCCGGTAGGCTTCGGCATCCGTGGGCAACAGGCGTCGTACGGTCATGGCGTCACTCAAATGGCCGGCGCGATGGCCTCGGCGTATTCGTACAAGGCGCCGAGAATCTCTTCTGCGCGCTCGTCGGCGGTTTCGGCGAGCGTGTCGATCTCGGCGAACAACTCGTCCACGTTGCGCGCCCCGCCCTCTCCTTCGAGCAATCGGGCGACGCGGTGCGCCTCCCAGCGTTCGGCTTCATCCTCGGTCAGGGTCTCGACGAAGTTGCGCGCACGGTAGCGGAAAAGCAGTTCTTCGAGGCGGGGGTCGTCAAAGCCGGTCCGCGCCTGCGCAAGTTGGACTGGCGAAAGGCTTCGCAACTGCGTCAGGCGCCGGCGGTCGCCGTTGCCGACGAAACCGCCGTAGAGATCTTCATCAACATCGGGCGCGCCCTCCTTCGGACGTTCATAGACCTGAGACCAGATGGCGCTCATGTCAGGCAGCGCGGCGGCGATCGCGGCGTTGCGCATCGCGGCTTCCATGTCGATGCCCCAGCGCATGGCCATGGCCGGTGCGAGCGTCCTGAGGTTGCCAACCACCATCGGCGACTTGTTCAGGTGCACGCCCTTGATCGGCAGCCGCGCGATGCCTTCCGGCAGAGCGGCGCTGCGCGTAAAAAGCCGAAGGCGCAGCGTTGCCACGTCGAGATCGCGCAATTCGCTCGGGTCATGGGCCAGGTCCCAGGCAAGCAGTTCGTTCCTGTTGGTCGGATGGCTTGCCAGCGGCCACATGACCGCGAGGCACCCGCGTTCGGCCGGGAACATCCCCGACACGTGCAGAAACGGCCGCGCCGTTTCCCGGGTCGCCGGCAGCCCGAGTTCACTGGCGACGCGGTCCTTGCGGTGCAAGCCGAAAGCGAAGTCGAACAGCTTGGGCTGCCTGTCGCGGATCAGTCGCGACAGCGCGATGGTGGCGCGAACATCCGACAAGGCATCGTGGGCAGATTCATGCAGCAGGCCGTTCGCGCGAGCCAGATCCTCCAGCTTGAAGCTCTGGCTGCCGTCTTCCTTCTTCGGCCATTCGATGCCGTCCGGACGCAGCGCGTAGGTCAGGCGCACGACGTCGAGCAGGTCCCACCGGCCGCAGTCGTTCTGCCACTCGCGCGCATAAGGATCGATGAGATTGCGCCAGAACAGGAAGCGCGTCACCTCGTCGTCGAAGCGGATCGTGTTGTAGCCCACGCCGATGGTGCCCGGCCGCGAGAAGGCCTGCTCGATCTGCGCTGCGAATTCATGCTCGGCAATACCGCGCTCCAGGCACTGCTGCGGCGTGATGCCGGTGATCAGGCAAGCCTCCGGGCTGGGCAGGTAGTCAGGCGCCGGCTTGCAATAGATCATCAGCGGCTCCCCGATCTCGTTGAGTTCGGCGTCGGTGCGGATCGCCGCGAACTGCGAAGGTCGATCGCGTCGGGGCACGGTGCCGAAGGTCTCGTAGTCGTGCCAAAGAAAGGTGTGAGGTGTCATAACAAGGGAGAAAACAAACGGGCCGAGGCATCGCCCAGACGACGCAGAAAACTCTGGTGTCGCTGGGCATGCACCGGGGACGCGTTGGCGAGATCCGTCTCGAACTGCGCGACCAGCGGCTTGGCGAGCGTCGGGCCGTAGATGACGGCACAGACCTCGAAGTTGAGCCGGAAGCTGCGATTGTCGAAATTGGCGGTGCCGATCATCGCGCAGTTGTTGTCCACCACCAGCGTCTTGGAGTGCAGCATGCGGGCCTTGTACTCAAAGACTTGAACGCCGGACGCGATCAGCTCGTCGTAGTACGAGCGCGCCGCCGCGCTCACAACGAGCGAATCGCTGCGCCGCGGCACCAGCAGCCGCACATCGACGCCGCGCAACGCAGCACTGGTGAGCGCCATCAGCGCAGGCTCGCCGGGCACAAAATACGGCGTGGTGAGCCAGGCCCGATGCACGGACGCGTGGATCGCCGCAATGTGCATGCGGTGGATGGGTTCGAGTGCATTGTCCGGCCCGCTGGTGATGATCTGGACGGGAATGTCGCCCATGCCTGCCTGCTGCGAGAGACGCGGCAGCAGGCTGCCGATGGCCTTGTGCATCTCGCGGGGGTTCTCGCCGGTCGCATAGGTCCAGTCCTCGATGAACGTGGTCTGCAGCCAGCGCACGGCGCTCCCCTCGATGCGCAGATGCACGTCGTGGTAAGCATCGGCACGCGTGCGGGCGTCCTCTTCATCCGTGATGTTGACGCCGCCCGTGAAGCCGACGCGGCCGTCGCAGACGACGATCTTCCGGTGAGTCCGGTAGTTGGTCACAGGCCGCAGGCGCCGGCCGATGCGCGTGTCGTGAAACAGCGCGGTGCGAATACCGGCGTCGTGCATCGGCGCCATGAACTTTTGACCGATGCGCTTCGAGCCGAGCGCATCGAGCAGCAGCCGCACCGTGACGCCCTCTCGCGCCCGCTCGATCAGCAGGTCGCGCAGCGCGGTACCGATGCTGTCAGGCTCGAAGATGTAGTACTCGAGGTGCACGTGATCGCGCGCCTGACGGATCGCCTCGAAGATCGCATCGAAGGTCCGCGCCCCGCCTGACAGCAGTTCGGCGGACGTCGCGCTCGACACCGGCAGGCCACAGGCGGCCATTCCCAGCGCCGCCATCTGCCGCAGGGAAGGCGGCGCGCGCTCGGCCGCGTCGCGCAGCATGACCATGTCGCCCGGCGCCTGCGCGATCGCCCGGTTGCGCAGCCGCTTCAGACGTTGCTTCTTCAGCCGTTGCGGCCCCAGGAAGTAGTAGATGACGAACCCCACGAACGGCAACAGCGCCAACGAGAGGATCCAGCTCATCGTCGACACCGGCGCCCGCTTCTGCATGACGATCCACACGGAAAGCACCGCGATGTAGCCGCTCCATGCAAGCGAGAGTCCGGTACGCCATTCCTGGCTGAGCTCGGGAAGAATCAAGGGAGAAGGGTTCTGAAAAAAAAGGCCAGTAGCCCGATGCTACCGACCTTTGTTCATTCACCAGAAATACCGCGGAACCGGCTTTGCCGGGCCGCTGGTATTGCCCCCGGCAGGGGGTGGGCGGCTACACGAAGTGAGCCAACCTGGGGGCGAGCCTAATCAGCCTGTGGCCGCTTCTTCGGCTTCCGGCTTGGCCTTGCCTTCCTTCTTGGCCAACGGCTGGATGTCCAACTGCACTTCTTCCTTGTCGTCGAGGTCGACGGTCAAGCGACCGCCCTCCTGCAGACGCCCGAACAGCAACTCGTCGGCCAAGGCACGACGGATCGTGTCCTGAATCAGGCGCTGCATCGGTCGCGCACCCATCAACGGATCGAAGCCCTTCTTCGCGAGGTGCTTGCGCAATGTGTCGGTGAACGTGACGTCGACCTTCTTTTCGGCGAGTTGCGTCTCGAGTTGCAGCAGGAACTTGTCCACCACACGCAGGATGATTTGCTCATCGAGTGCCTTGAAGCTCACCGTCGCATCCAGGCGGTTGCGGAACTCCGGCGTGAACAAGCGCTTGATATCGGCCATTTCGTCGCCCGCCTGACGCGGGTTGGTGAAGCCGATGGTCGCCTTGTTCATAGTCTCCGCACCCGCGTTGGTGGTCATCACGATGATCACGTTGCGGAAGTCGGCCTTGCGCCCGTTGTTGTCGGTCAGCGTGCCATGGTCCATGACCTGCAGCAGCACGTTGAAGATGTCCGGGTGCGCCTTCTCGATTTCGTCGAGCAGGAGAACCGCATGCGGCTTCTTCGTGATCGCTTCGGTCAACAGACCGCCCTGGTCGAAACCGACGTAGCCCGGAGGCGCACCGATGAGGCGGCTCACGGCATGGCGCTCCATGTATTCCGACATGTCGAAGCGAATCAGCTCGATGCCCATGATGTAGGCCAGTTGCTTCGCCGCCTCGGTCTTGCCGACGCCCGTGGGACCGCTGAACAGGAATGAGCCGATCGGCTTGTCCTCGCGACCCAGACCGGAGCGCGCCATCTTGACCGCCGAGGCGAGCACTTCGAGGGCCTTGTCCTGTCCGAACACAACGCTCTTGAGATCGCGTTCGATGGTCTGCAGCTTGCCGCGGTCGTCATTCGACACATTGGCCGGGGGAATGCGCGCGATCTTCGCGACGATTTCCTCGACTTCGGTCTTGCTGATGGTCTTCTTGCGCTTGTTCGCAGGAAGGATGCGCTGGGCGGCCCCGGCTTCGTCGATCACGTCGATTGCCTTGTCAGGCAGATGACGGTCGTTGATGTACTTCGCGCTCAACTCGGCAGCAGCCTGCAATGCGGCCACGCCGTACTTCACGCCATGGTGTTCTTCGAAGCGCGACTTCAGGCCCTTCAGGATGTCCACGGTTTCCTGAACCGTCGGCTCGACCACGTCGACCTTCTGGAAGCGGCGTGACAGGGCCGCATCCTTCTCGAAGATGCCGCGGTATTCGGTGAAGGTGGTTGCTCCGATGCACTTGAGCTGACCGCTCGAGAGTGCCGGCTTGAGCAGGTTCGACGCATCGAGCGTGCCGCCCGACGCTGCGCCCGCACCGATCAGCGTGTGGATCTCGTCGATGAACAGGATCGCGTTGGGCTTGTCCTTGAGCGACTTGAGCACGCCCTTCAGGCGCTGTTCGAAATCGCCGCGGTACTTGGTCCCGGCAAGCAGTGCGCCCATGTCGAGCGAGTACACGTTGGACTCCGCCAGAATCTCCGGCACGTCGTTCTGGGTGATGCGCCATGCGAGGCCTTCGGCGATCGCCGTCTTACCCACGCCGGCCTCACCCACGAGCAGCGGGTTGTTCTTGCGCCGGCGGCACAGGATCTGGATCACGCGCTCGACCTCATACTCGCGGCCGATGAGCGGATCGATCTTGCCTTCCTTGGCAAGCTGGTTGAGGTTCTGCGTGAACTGCTCCAGCGGAGAAGATTTTTCGTTCTTCTCGCCGCCGCCCTCTTCGCCTTCGCCCGAGGACGCATCGTTGTTGCCCTTGGCAGCTTCCGGGGGATCGCTCTTCTTGATGCCGTGCGCGATGAAGTTCACGACGTCAAGACGTGTCACCCCCTGCTGATGCAGGTAATAGACGGCGTGTGAGTCCTTTTCGCCGAAGATCGCGACCAGCACGTTCGCGCCGGTGACTTCCTTCTTGCCGTTGCCGGTGGACTGCACATGCATGATCGCGCGCTGGATCACGCGCTGGAATCCCAGCGTCGGCTGCGTATCGACATCGTCGGTACCGGCGACCTGCGGCGTGTTGTCCTTGATGAAGTTCGTCAGCGACGCTCGGAGGTCGTCGACGTTGGCCGAGCAGGCCCGCAAGACTTCCGCGGCACTCGGGTTGTCCAGCAAAGCGAGCAGCAGGTGCTCCACCGTGATGAACTCGTGGCGCTGCTGCCTGGCCTCGACAAAAGCCATGTGCAAGCTGACTTCCAGTTCCTGGGCAATCATGTGATTTCCTTTTGCCTTGCTGTAAATAATTTGTCAGATGGGTTGGAGGGCGATTTATTCAACCGGTTCACTGACGCATTGCAGTGGGTGCCCGGCCTGGTGCGCTGCTTCCATCACCTGGTTCACTTTGGTCGCCGCCATATCGCGGGAGTAGACACCGCACACGCCACGCCCGTCGAGGTGGATCTTGAGCATGATCTGCGTGGCGGTCTCGCGGTCCTTGTTGAAGAACTCCTGGATCACGACGACGACGAATTCCATCGGCGTGTAGTCGTCGTTCAGCATCACGACCTGGTACATCTGGGGCGGGGCTGTCTTCTGCGGCCGACGTTCGAGAACGACCGAGTCGCCATCGTCCCGTCCCGGCTTGGCAGCCGGCGGCGTCTTGGGCGTCGAGGGGATTCTGGTAGCCATGAAAATCATTTTATAGAGCAGCCGCGCGTTGCACTCGCTGTAGTGGCACAACTGGTGGCAGCTTTGTGACATTCAAGATGGATAGCCCAGGAACTGGCCACGACACCATGCAAGCCTCGTGCCTTCGCGCCACGAAAAAGCCCCGGCACCTTGCGGCCCGGGGCTCTGTTCGGCGAAGCGTTCGGGAACGCTTCCGACAACGTTTACATGTTGTCGATCATCACCTGGCCGAAGCCGGAGCAGCTGACCTGGGTCGCGCCTTCCATCAGGCGGGCGAAGTCATACGTGACCCTCTTGCTCTCAATGGATTTTTCCATCGAGCTGATGATCAGGTCGGCCGCTTCTTTCCAGCCCATGTGGCGCAGCATCATTTCGGCCGACAGGATTTCGGAACCGGGGTTCACGTAATCCTTGCCCGCGTATTTGGGGGCGGTTCCGTGCGTGGCTTCGAACATGGCCACCGTGTCACTCAGGTTCGCGCCGGGGGCGATGCCAATGCCGCCGACCTGCGCGGCCAGGGCGTCGGAAACATAGTCACCGTTCAGGTTCAGGGTGGCGATCACGCTGTATTCGGCCGGACGGAGCAGAATCTGTTGCAGGAAAGCGTCAGCGATCGAATCCTTGACGGTAATTTCTTTGCCGGTCTTCGGGTTCTTGATCTTCATCCAAGGGCCGCCGTCGATCAGTTCGCCACCGAATTCCTTGGCGGCCAGGCCATAGGCCCAGTCGCGGAAGGCGCCTTCAGTGAACTTCATGATGTTGCCCTTGTGCACGATGGTGACGCTGGACTTGTCGTTGTCGATGGCGTACTGGATCGCCTTGCGAACCAGGCGCTCGGTGCCTTCACGCGAAACAGGCTTGATGCCGATTCCGGACGTGTTCGGGAAGCGGATCTTCTTGACACCGAATTCGTCCTGCAGGAACTTGATGAGTTTCTTGGCCTTTTCGCTTTCGGCTTCGAACTCGATACCGGCATAGATGTCTTCCGAGTTCTCGCGGAAGATCACCATGTTCGTCTTTTGCGGCTCCTTCACGGGGCTGGGCACGCCTTCGAAGTACTGGATGGGCCGCAGGCACACGTACAGGTCGAGTTCCTGGCGCAGCGCGACATTCAGCGAGCGGATACCACCGCCGACGGGCGTGGTCAGCGGACCCTTGATTGAAACGACGTAGTCGCGCACCGCGTGGAGCGTTTCTTCGGGCAGCCAGACGTCGGGACCATAGACCTTGGTCGATTTCTCGCCGGCGTAAACCTCCATCCAGTGAATCTTCTTCTTGCCGCCGTAGGCCTTTGCAACTGCGGCGTCGACCACCTTGAGCATCACAGGGGTGATATCGAATCCCGTGCCGTCGCCTTCAATGAACGGAATGACCGGCTGATCAGGCACATTCAGCGAGTTGTCGGCATTCACGGTGATCTTCTGGCCTTCGGCCGGAACTTTGATGTGCTGATAACTAGACATGAGAACAAGAACTCCGCGAAATGTGGGGGCCAGAAGACACTGCGTTTCCAGCCGGCTGAATGGCTTTAGAATTTTAGACGCAACCGGAGGAGCCTGAGGAATCTGTCAACCACGGCCGCATTCGCGCCGTTGTGGGCTAACCTTCTGCTGGCCGGGAGGCGTTTTCAACCATTTCCAATGAGGATCCTGTAATGAGTAAAGTTCTCGCAGTCATGATGGCCGGCCTGTTCGTAGCAGGTGGCGCATTCGCCCAGGGCGGCTCGACCTCGCAAGAAGCCGCCCCCCCGACCAACACCAAGCCGCAGCAGCGCGCCACCGAGCGCCGCTCAACCAAGCCGCAAGGTGAAGTCCGTCCGGCAGGCGGCGATCAGCGCCAATCTTCCGAAGGTACCGGCGGCGTAGTGCCGAGCAAGGCAACCGCGGCAGGCCAGGCTCGCGCCGACACCCGCAGCGATCGCCGCCGCGATCGCCATGGCAATGTCCGCAAGATGAACCCGCAAGGCGGCACCCCCCAATAATCGGGACTCTTCCCAATGTAAAAGGCGTTCCTCCGGGGGCGCTTTTTTTTCGCTTGCCCGGCCTAACTCGTCAGTCAGGTTCAGATCGGATAATTGGCCCAATAGGGGCCGAAGCTCCTTGGCCGATTTGTGGTCTTGCCCGCATGCGCGGGCATTCTTGTTTCTATAGCCGCCCTGAAAGAGTTGCCCATGTTTCAGCGTTTTTTCGCCTTTATTGCCTTGTCTCTTGGATTGCTGGGCCTGGCGCATGCCCAGGAACCGCAAAGCGGTCTTCCGCGTACCCGGATCACTGCGGGCATGTATCAAATCGACGCACAGATCGCGAACACGCCCGCACAGCGCGAGACCGGACTCATGTTCCGCAAGGACATGCCCCAGGCCGAAGGAATGATCTTTGTCTTCGAGCAACCGGCCACACAATGCTTCTGGATGAGGAATACCGTGCTGCCACTGACGGCTGCTTTCGTGGCGGAGGACGGCCGCATCGTGAACCTGGCGGACATGAAACCCATGACAGAGGATTCACATTGCTCAAAGGAGCCGGTGCGGTTCGTGCTGGAGATGAACCAGGGATGGTTCGCCCGCAAGAACATCAAGGCAGGCGCGAAGCTCGGCGGGGAACTGTTCGCCCAACGGCGCTAGGCGCACGCGCAGGAAACAAAAAGCCGACCCCAGGTCGGCTTTTTGTTGCTGCGGAAGATCGGATCAACCGAAGTTCTTCGCCGCGAAATCCCAGTTCACCAGCTTCGCGAGGAAGGTCTCGACGTACTTGGGACGCAGGTTGCGGTAGTCGATGTAGTAGGCGTGCTCCCAGACGTCGACCGTCAAGAGCGCCTTGTCGGCGGTCGTCAGCGGCGTGCCGGCGGCTCCCATATTGACGATGTCCACCGAGCCGTCGGCCTTCTTCACCAGCCACGTCCAGCCGGAACCGAAGTTGCCCACGGCCGATTTGACGAATGCTTCCTTGAAGGCTGCATAGTTGCCCCACTTGGCATCGATGGCCTTGGCGAGTGCCCCCGTCGGCTCGCCGCCGCCGGCGGGCTTCATGCAGTTCCAGAAAAAGGTGTGGTTCCAGATCTGGGCCGCATTGTTGTAGATGCCGCCGCTGGACTTCTTGACGATTTCCTCAAGCGTCATGTTCTCGAACTCCGTGCCCTTTTGCAGGTTGTTCAGATTCACGACGTAAGCGTTGTGGTGCTTGCCATAGTGGTACTCGAGAGTTTCCTTGGAGTACTCGGGCGCGAGCGCGTCCATCGGGTATGGCAGGGGAGGAAGAACGTGTTCCATGTTTTAGCTCTCGGGTTGGTTGTGGGATGGCCGATTCTAGAAAGGAAATCAGACACCCGACGTCGGACGCCTTCCTTTCATTTCCGTCTTCAACACCGTCAATTCGGCCGAGCCGTCGGCCAGTTGCGCCCGGACGTCCTCGCCGGGCGAAAGGCCCAGGACGCTCGTGACAGCGTTTCCCTGTGCATTGGTGATCCACGCATAACCACGTTGAAGCACCAGCGCCGGATCGAGCAATTGAAGTCGCAGTTCCGCGCGGTCGAGACGCTCGTGGTGCCGGCCGAGCACTGCTCGAAACCTCGACGGCAGTTCGACCTGCAACGCTTGTTGAGCCTGGGCAAGCCGTTCCGTCCGCGACAACACGGCAAAGTGCAGCCGCTGCGCATGGTGCGCGAGGCGCAATCGCTGACGACCCACCAGTGCCGACGGGCGACCGAGCCGCCCGGCTGCCAAGTCGAGGCGCTGGCTCGACGCGTCGACCCTCATCAGGATCGCTTCGCGCAATCGCTCTTCCAGCAGTTCGAGCGCGTCGAGCCACATGTCGCGCGGAGCGGCGACCATTTCGGCGGCGGCGGTCGGCGTGGGGGCACGCACGTCGGCGCAAAAATCGGCGATCGTGAAGTCGGTTTCATGGCCGACGCCGCTGATCACCGGAACCGGACTCTGCACGATGGTGCGCGCGAGCGATTCATCATTGAAGGCCCACAGGTCCTCGATAGAGCCACCTCCCCGCACCAGAAGGATGACATCGACCCGGGGCTCCAAGGCGTACAGCGCCTGCAGCGATCGCACCAGTTCGGCGGGCGCACCCGCGCCCTGCACCGCCGCAGGCGCCAGCACCACCGGGATCTGCGGCACGCGACGGCGCAGTGCCGTGGCGACATCGTGGAGCGCTGCAGCACCCAGCGAGGTGACCAACCCAATGGCGCGCGGCAGCGTTGGCAATGGTCGCTTGCGCGACGGATCGAAGAGGCCTTCGGCCTCCAGTTTCGCCTTGCGCTGGAGAAACTGTTCGAACAGCGCACCCTGCCCTGCCCGGCGCAAGCTCTCGACCACGAGTTGAAGATCGCCACGCGGCTCGTAGACTGTCAGCCGGCCACGCACTTCGACCTGGTCGCCGTCGCGCGGCGAGAAATCCAGCAAGCTCGCCGCACGTCGGAACATCGCGCAACGCAGTTGGCCGGCTTCATCCTTCAGGGAGAAGTAGCAGTGCCCGCTGGCCGCGCGCGAGAAACCTGAGACTTCCCCGCGAACCGCGACCGGATTGAAGCGCGCATCCAGGGCATCGGCGACCGCCCGACAAAGTGCGCCGACCGCCCAGATGCGCGCGCCCGACGCAGGTGTTTGCTCACGTTCGTTCATGACGCATCCGCGTGACAAGGTGCGAATCTTCCACAACCGGGAGTGCCGGGGCCCTGCTCGACCCTCCATGCACACCACAGGCGCATGTTCTCGTGCAAGGCATTGATTTCATTGAGAAAAGTGCTGCTCAAATATCGCTCGATCTAAGGGAAAGCCCATCTGGCGCGGGTCCGGACAACTTGCTCAGCGTGTTAGTCACAAAGTTATCCACAGATTCTGTGCGTCGTCGCCTACATGAAAGACGTCGCCGAAATACGCGTCGGCAAGGTGGATAATCGCCGCGCATTTGCAGTCCATGGGCTGGAGGAATATTTGTTTTCCATCATAGTTGCTGCGGGTTGGCCGATCTGGCCGTTGCTCGCTTGTTCGGTTATCGGTTTGGCACTCGTCATCGAGAGATTCGCCAGCCTGAAGACCTCCAAGGTTTTGCCTCCCAAGTTGCTCGATGAAGCCATTGCGGTGTCGCGCAGTTCGATTCCCGGCCCCGATGTGGTGACGAAGCTCGAAAAGAACTCGGGCCTCGGCGAAGTGCTGGCCGCGGGCTTCCGCGCGCTCAACAGCAATCCGACGTCGAGCGAGGACGATTTGCGCGTCTCGATGGAAGCGGCCGGGCGCGTCGTCGCCCATCGACTCGAACGATACCTGCCGGCCCTCGCGACGATTGCATCGGCCGCGCCCTTGCTCGGTCTGCTCGGCACGGTGATCGGGATGATCGAGATCTTTGGTGCGCAGTCCGTTTCCAGCGGTGCGGTCGGGTCCGGAAATCCGGCGCAACTTGCGCACGGCATTTCAATTGCCCTCTACAACACCGCGTTCGGGCTCATGATCGCGATTCCGGCGCTCATTTTCTGGCGCTACTTTCGCAGCCGGGTGGACGAATACCTGCTGAATCTCGAACTCTCGGGCGAGCGCTTCGCACGCCATCTGAACACGCTGCGCCGATGAGAATGCACTTTCGCCACGGCTCGCGCGACGAACCCGAGATCAACCTGATCCCGTTCATCGACGTCCTGCTGGTCGTGTTGATCTTCCTGATGCTGTCGACCACCTACAGCAAGTTCACCGAAATGCAGTTGCGCCTTCCGGTGGCGGACGCGGAAGCACAGCGCGACTATCCGAAGGAACTGATCGTTGCGGTCTCGGCCGACGGACGCTATTCGATCAACAAGACCGTTCTACCGGATCGCAGCGTCGAGGCTGTCACGTCGGCGCTGGCCGCTGCCGCCGGTGGCGCCACTGACAACGTCGTGATCATCAGCGCCGACGCCAGCGCGACACACCAGTCCGTGATCACCGTCATGGAGGCAGCGCGTCGCGCGGGCCTCATGCAGATCACCTTCGCAACACAGTCGGCCGCGCAGGCGGGGCGATAGCCTTGGCATCGTTGCAGCAGGCCTGGCTGCAACGCGGCGCGCTGGCTCGGCTGCTGTGGCCACTGTCGCAGGTCTATGGCGCGTTGACGGCACTTCGACGCTCTCTATACCGATTCGGGCTTCTTCGCACCGAACGCGTCGGCGTTCCGGTCGTGGTCGTCGGCAACGTCATCGCCGGCGGTTCGGGCAAGACGCCGGTCGTCATGGCGATCGTCCGGCATCTTGAAGCACGCGGCATCAAAGCCGGCGTGGTGTCGCGCGGCTATGGCAGGGTCACCGACGACTGCCGGGAGGTGCTCGACGACAGTGACCCTCGCGACGTGGGCGACGAACCGGCGCTCATACGCCGCTCGACCCAGGCACCGGTCTTTGTCGCGCGGCGGCGCGTCGACGCCGGCCGCGCGCTCCTCGCCCGCTATCCGGCCACCAAGGTCGTTGTCAGTGACGACGGCCTGCAGCACCTCGCCATGGCACGCGACGTCGAGATCTGCGTCTTCGATGACCGCGGCGTGGGAAACGGGTGGCTGCTCCCGGCCGGTCCGTTGCGCGAAAGATGGCCGCGGCCTTGCGATGTCATCCTGCACACCGGCGAGCGACCGGCGTTCGCCGGCTTCACTGCCCGACGCGCGCTGACCGACCATGCCGTTCGAAAAGACGGAACAACGATTCCGCTTGGCGATCTGGCTGGTCGCGCATTGGTCGCCGTTGCGGCCATCGCAAAGCCCGAAGCCTTCTTCGACATGCTGCGTCGACGCGGCTTGCGCCTTGAGCAGTGCGTCGCGCTTCCGGACCATCACGACTTCCACAACTGGAATGCACCCATGGCCGACGGCCAAACGCTGGTCTGCACCGAAAAGGACGCCGTGAAACTCTGGCGCCAATCGCCCGACGCACTGGCCGTGCCCCTCGTTTTCGAACCGGAAGATGCCTTCTTCGCAGCGCTCGACGCAAAGCTATCATCCGTCGATGGACACCAAGCTGCTTGAACTGCTCGTCTGCCCCGTGACCAAGGGGCCGCTCACCTGGAACGCCGAAAAGCAGGAACTGGTCTCGCGCAGCGCCCGACTTGCGTACCCCGTGCGGGACGGCATTCCGGTGCTGCTCGAAACGGAAGCGCGGACACTTTCCGACGAAGAGCTGGGCCTTTGAATTGAATACTGCGTTCGTCGTTCTGATCCCTGCGCGGCTCGCCTCGACCCGCTTGCCTGACAAGCCCCTGGCCGATATCGCCGGACTGCCGATGGTCGTGCGCGTCGCCCAGCGTGCGGCGGCATCGGGGGCCGAGCGTGTCGTGGTGGCGGGAGACGATCCCCGCATCATTGCCGCATGCGAGGCGCACGGGGTGCAGGCGCTCCTGACTCGCACCGATCACGCCAGCGGAAGTGATCGCCTCTCCGAGGCCTGCACGCAACTCGGCCTTGCAGACGACGCCATCGTCGTGAACGTACAAGGCGACGAACCATTGATCGAGCCGGCCTTGATCGACGCAGTCGCGCAAGCCTTGGCAGATCATCCCGACGCGGCCATGAGCACCGCGGCACATGCCATCGATTCACCTGAAGAATTCGCCAATCCCAACGTCGTCAAGACGGTTCTCGATGCCAAGGGATACGCGCTCTACTTCAGCCGTGCGCCGATCCCCTGGTGGCGCGACGGCTTCGCGGCCCATGGTCCGAAGGCGCTGCCGACCGCTCCGCCTGCGCTGCGGCACATCGGAATCTACGGCTATCGCGCCAGCTTCGTCCGGCAGTTTCCCGGACTTCCGCCGGCGCCTGTCGAAGCCACCGAAGCGCTCGAACAGCTTCGAGCCCTTTGGCATGGCTACAGGATCGCGGTCCACATCACCTCGGATGCCCCGGGTCCGGGGATCGATACGCCGGAAGATCTGGCGCGCGTTCGCGCCCTTCTCGCCGCCGACTGACTTCGGGCGGTCGGGTAGCGCGTGCTATCCTCGACGCCATCTCCGCCTGCGAATTCCCTTGAGGGCCGCATGGCGCGACACAAATTCAAAGAACCTTCCGAGGACACCATGAGACTGATATTGTTGGGCGCCCCCGGGGCGGGCAAAGGCACGCAAGCGGCCTTCATTTGCCAGAAGTACGGAATCCCCCAAATCTCGACCGGCGACATGTTGCGCGCCGCTGTCAAGGCCGGTACGCCGCTCGGCCTGCAAGCGCAGTCGATCATGGCATCGGGCGCCCTGGTGAGCGATGACCTGATCATCAACCTCGTCAAGGAACGCATCGCGCAGCCGGATTGCACGCAAGGATTCCTGTTCGACGGCTTTCCGCGCACCATCCCCCAGGCCGAGGCGATGCGTTCGGCCGGCGTCAAGCTCGACTACGTGCTTGAAATCGACGTCCCCTTCTCCGACATCGTTGAACGCATGAGCGGTCGTCGTTCACATCCGGCGTCCGGGCGCACCTATCACGTGAAGTTCAATCCGCCGAAGGTCGAAGGCAAAGACGACCTGACGGGCGAAGACCTGATCCAGCGCGAAGACGATAAGGAAGAGACCGTTCGCAAGCGACTCGAGGTTTACAGCCAGCAGACGCGGCCGCTGGTCGACTACTACTCCCAGTGGTCCAAGTCCGAACCGGCCGCTGCGCCCAAGTACCGTTCGATCAGCGGCGTCGGAACGGTTGACGACATCACTCTGCGCGCGCTTGCGGCATTGACCAGCTGATCATCGGTCTGCTGGCCGACCGGCCAGCAGTTCCAGCATGAGTTCGACGCGCGCCTTGACCGGTGTCAGCGCGCCCGCATCTCGAAGAAGCTCGTCCTGCCTCGGCAAGATGTGCCCTTGGGAACAACGCGTCGCACGAACCACAGCCACCCCTGCCGCCTGAGCCCGCAACGCTGCGGCCTCCAGCGCGTGATGCAAAGTTCCGTTTCCGGTCGCGGCCAGCACAAGACCTTGTAGCGGTTCAGCGGAGCCCGATTCGCGCTCTCGCAGCAGCGCATCGACGATGCTGCCGCGTGCCTCGGCGTGACTCAAGAGAATCTCGACGCGTGGCCACTCCCCGGCAGAAGCGACCCGATCGAAGACATGCTGTGTGGCGGACGTGGCAGACGGCCAGTTCCTCAAGACCCGGACGCTCCCTTCCTCGACATAACCCAGCGGTCCGGCATCGCCGGAGTCGAAGGCGTCCAGCCTGTAGGTATGCACTTTCTGGACTTCGACCGCACTGTGCAACGTCCCCGCGCACACGACCACGACGCCGCTCGCGCCCGGTGTCGCGGCAACGACGATGGCATCCCGCACGTTCTGTGGCCCATCGGGCGCCAGCGCCGTGGCGGGACGCATCGCACACGTGAGCACCACTGGCTTCGAGGGTGCCAGAACCGAATGAAGAAAGAACGCCGTCTCTTCCAGCGTATCGGTCCCGTGCGTGATGACGAGACCCGCCACGTCGGGCTGAGCCAGCCAGTGCGCGCACCGCAGTGCCAGCTTCTGCCAGATGGCGAAGCTCATGTCCTTGCTGTCGACCTGGGCGACCTGCTCCGCCAACAGGACGACACCAGGCGGCGCATCGATGCCGCCCAGCAATTCCTCCACGCCGACCTGGCCGGCGGTGTAGCCAATGTTGTCATCAGAGGACTTGGCACGGCCTGCAATCGTCCCGCCCGTGCCAAGCACGATGACCTTGCGCTTGTCGCCTTGATTGATTTCGTCCATTGCTTGCCAACCACCGAAAACTGGTTAAAAATACAGGTACTGGATATTCAGCCAGTTCCCTGAGGAGCCACCATGCAGTTTGCAGTCAAGCTTACCGCCCGTCAGCAGCAGATTCTGGACTTGATCCAAAGCGCCATCGCGCGCACCGGAGCGCCACCCACGCGTGCCGAGATCGCCACAGAGCTGGGCTTCAAGTCTGCCAATGCCGCGGAAGAGCACCTCCAGGCGCTGGCGCGCAAGGGCGTGATCGAGCTCGTGAGCGGCACTTCGCGTGGTATTCGCCTCAAGGGCGATGCGTTGCGCGCGCTCAATGAATCTCGAAACAATCAGTTTTCACTGTCCCTGCTCGGCATGGCGCAACTCGCTCTCCCGCTGATCGGCCGCGTGGCGGCCGGTTCGCCGATCCTGGCGCAGGAACACGTCGATCAAACCTACTACGTCGAAAACACGCTGTTCCAGCGCCAGCCCGACTACCTGCTCAAGGTGCGAGGCATGTCCATGCGCGACGCCGGCATCATGGATGGCGACCTGCTCGCGGTCCAGGCCACCAAGGAGGCCCGCAATGGCCAGATCGTGGTCGCCCGCCTGGGCGATGAGGTCACGGTCAAGCGGCTCAAGCGCAACAAACAGGTCATCGAGCTTCACGCCGAAAACCCCGACTACCCGACCATCATCGTCCAGCCCGGCGAGCCCTTCGAAATCGAAGGCCTCGCCGTCGGGCTGATCCGCAACACGATGCTGATGTAGCCCACTCTGGCAAGCGAACACGGTTGCAACCGCTTTCGCCTCATTGACGGCCGCGACAGGTGGCGGGCGTATGGCATAGAGCCATCACCCTGTCGAGGCCGATGAAAGCAATCCTGCCTGTGTTCAATCTCTGACCTTTCTGGAGTTCACATGGGAATCGCTCTTCTTAGCATCGTCGACCTGATCACGCCTTTGCAGACATTGGCCAACCGGTGGATGCCATCACGCCGTTCAGGCCACATCAGCACGTCGGGCCTGCGGTATGTGGGTGTTCGCCCGAGTTGCGGGTCGCGCCAGAGCCCGGCAACCCGGGCCGATGCGCCTGCCGCCGCGCGGCCGCTGCGTGTCGTGCGCATGGTCGATGCTCAGCAACCCGGTCGGCATCCGAGCCGCGTCGTGATTTCAGGTCGCATGGCCGACGTATGCGCCGAGCTCGACAGGCTGGTTGCACTTGAAGCGGCCGATGCGTCGGCTCATCGCGCCCACTTGCATTGAAAGCGCAAGACCGTGGTCCGAGGCGCTCGTCTCGACCCACGGCGACGACGGCCCCCCGGTAGCGCCGCAAAATTGTTCGAGATGAGCGAAGGCTGAGCAACGCGCCGACACAGCATGCCTGTGGTGCGAGGCACAATGGCACGCCATGAACATTGTGATCCTCGACGACTACCAGGACGCGGTGCGCAAGCTGCAGTGCGCTGCCAAGCTCGACGCCTATGCTGCCAAGGTCTACACCAACACGGTCAAGGGCATTGGTCAGCTCTCGGTGCGCCTCAAGGACGCCGAAGTGATCGTGTTGATCCGCGAGCGCACCCAGATTTCCAGGCAGCTGATCGAAAAGCTGCCCAAGCTCAGGCTCATTTCCCAGACGGGCCGGGCCGGGAGTCACATCGACGTGAACGCCTGTTCGGAGTTTGGCATCGCCGTGGCCGAAGGCACAGGCTCGCCACTGGCGCCAGCCGAACTGACGTGGGCGCTGATCATGGCCGCCATGCGCCGGTTGCCTCAATACATCAGCAACCTGAAGCATGGCGCCTGGCAGCAGTCGGGCCTCAAGTCGGCGTCGATGCCGTCGAATTTCGGGCTGGGCTCGGTGCTCAAGGGCAAGACCCTCTGTATCTGGGGATACGGCCGCATCGGGCAACTGGTCGCGCGCTATGGCCAGGCCTTTGGCATGCAGGTGGTGATCTGGGGCCGCGAGCAAAGCTGCGCGAAGGCACGGTCCGATGGTTTCCAGGTGGCGCCGGACCGTGAGACCTTCTTCGCCGCAGCCGATGTGTTGTCGGTCCACCTGAGGCTGACGGAAGAGACCCGCGGCCTCGTGACGCTCGAAGACCTCTCGCGCATGAAGCCGACAGCCTTGTTCGTGAACACCTCGCGCGCAGAACTTGTGGAGCAGGACGCCCTCCTTGCCGCCCTCAATCGTGGTCGGCCCGGTTTGGCCGCCATCGACGTCTTCGAGAGCGAACCACCGCTGCAAGGCCACGCCCTGCTCCGGCTCGAAAACTGCATCTGCACCCCGCACATCGGCTATGTCGAGCAAGACAGCTACGAACTGTATTTCGGGCAGGCCTTCGACAACGTCGTCAGCTTCATCAAGGGCAATCCGACCAATATCGTGAATCCCGGCGCGCTGCAGGTCCGCCGTTGAGACAACCTGCGCCGCCAGCCGCCCTATGGGCCCTGCTGGCCGGCAATTTCGTGATCGGTACGGGCGTGATGGTCGTGCCCGGCACGCTCAACGAACTCAGTGGGTCACTGCAGGTCAGTGCTGCAACGGCAGGTCAGTTGATCACCGCAGCAGCGGTCGTGATGTGCCTCGGAGCCCCGTTGCTTGCCGCCGTGGTCGCGGGCTGGGACCGCCGTGTGCTGCTGACCTGCACGATGCTGTGGTACGCCTGCGGGCACCTGGTTGCAACGCTGATGCCGAATTTCAGCGGACTGCTCTTCGTCCGGATGTTGACGGTGGTGTCGCCGGCCATCTTCACGCCGCAAGCAGCGGCCTGCGTAGGCCTGCTGGTGCCGGCCGAGGAACGTGGGCGCGCCGTCACCTTCGTCTTTCTTGGATGGTCCATGGCGTCCGTGCTGGGCCTTCCGATCGGCGCGCTGATCGGGGGCCACTTCGGATGGCGGGCGGCATTCATGCTGATCGCGCTGTTGTCGGTCGTGAGTGCTGTCTGGATCTGGCGCCAGCTGCCCTCCGGAATCCGGCCCGCCGCGCTGTCGCGCGAATCCTGGGGCCGGGTGCTCAAGAGCCCATTGCTGATGGGCGTGGTGTGCGTGACCGCCCTGCAGGGCTCCGGGCAATTTGTGCTGTTCAGCTACTTCGCGCCGGTGCTCAAGCAGCAGTTGGGTGCGAATGCCACGGAACTGGGCCTCGTGTGGGCCTGGTTCGGCGCTTGCGGCGTCGTGGGCAACGTGGTTGTAAGCCGGTACATCGATCGCGTGGGAGCACCTCGCATGGTCTTGTTCACGACGGCCTTGATCGCGCTGAGCTTGCTGCTCTGGCCGCTTGGCGTCACGCTCGCGTGGCTGGCACTCTTGCTGACACCGTGGGGACTGGGCTGCTTTGCGACCAACTCAGCGCAACAGGCGCGACTGGTATCGCTCGCTCCTTCGCTGGCGCCGGGCTCGGTTGCACTGAACAGCTCTGGGATCTACATCGGACAGGCCATCGGCGCCGCGGCCGGAGGCTGGCTCCTCGCCAACGAGGCAGCCGCCTGGATGAATTGGGTTGGGTTCGCGACGATGCTCGTTGCCATGGCGCTCAGCGTCACCGTCGAAAGGGCGCAGCGTCGCGCCCCGGTATTCAGCGCTTGATCGGCCGCGGGGCGATCTCCGCCTCGGTGCTCGGGTCGAAGAGTTCGAAGTCGATGACGTGAGGGTCGGTCGAGGGCGCGGGCGGCGGCTTGGGTTTTTCGAGCGGCGTTGGCATCGTTTCGTAGGCCGTCTTGTCGAATTCGGCGAAATCCATTTCGAGCGGAGGTCTCTCGGCCGGCGGCGCCGGCGTTTCGACCTCTGCCGGCAGCGTCGGCGGTGCATCCGGGACCAATACCGTGTCATGGTGCAGCCGGTCGTCGATCGACCCGTAGATCGAAGGCGGCAAGACAGGACCTTCCTTCATGACAGGAGGCTCCGTTTCGGGACCGAGCAGCGCAGTCGCCGTCGGCTCGCCTTCGTGCCCAT
Organism: Variovorax sp. 05L425; assembly: GCF_056397705.1. Lineage (NCBI taxonomy): Bacteria > Pseudomonadati > Pseudomonadota > Betaproteobacteria > Burkholderiales > Comamonadaceae > Variovorax > Variovorax sp. 05L425. The sequence goes on from NZ_JBFTNY010000011.1 coordinate 50,724, forward strand.
AGGTATCGGCGAATGCTTGCGGCGTGGCCAGGGACGGCGGCACGACGTCCGGCTCGATCACTTCCTTCGCGAGCGAATACAGCAGCAGAAGCTCCTGGTACGCCGCAAGATCGAAGGCACCGTCCTCATGGACACCGGGCTTGCGGAATATCAGCTCTTCGATCAACGCCAGCGTGCTCGGCGCAGGCCATTGCGATTCGATGCGTGCCAGGGCGCTGCGATAGTGCTCCAGGCCTTTGCCCGCGTCGGTGAATTTCTCGAATGCAGGCACATCTGCGTTGAATGCCCGCTCGAACTCTTCGGCGACGCGCGTGTAGTCCTCCTCGCGCCCGAGCGAATGGTAGATCCGCAGGAGGTCAAGGTAGGCCAGCGCGCTTGTGCCGGGATTGGCGGCAATGTGCTCTCGCAGGACCGCGATGGCCTGGTCATGCTGGCCGAGGGAGAGAAAGAAGTCCGACTGCTGCTGCACGTCGAACAGCTCTTCGGTATTGACGGGTCGCGCGGGCGTGGCGTCCAGGGCGCGCGGCGGATGCGCAGGCTCGCCGTATCTGTCATCGTCTTCCGACGAAGCGAACGGCTTTGCACCAAACGTCGACACACCGAGGCTTCGTTTTCGGGGCGGCCCGTCCGGTTCGGAATCCGCATTCTCATCGTCGTCCAGCAGCCCACCGTGCCGCTGAACACGCTTGCGTCCAGCGCCGCGCTCCTTCAGTTCCGACTCGCCCCACCATGCAGGCGCAGCGGCCCTCCGCGTCGTGCGCCACAGCAGCAAGATGCCGATGAGCGCCAGAAGCAAAGCAGCAATCAGCGCGTAGATCAGCGGATTTCGGTACTGGCTTTCGCGCGCCTGCGCCAGCTCGGTCCGCAGTTCGGCCAACGCGCGCTGGTTCTGCGCGGTCTGCTGTCGTAAGGCGACCAGGGCGGCATCCAGCTCTTTCGTACGCTGGGCCTCGCGCTTTGCCTGCTCGGCTGCAGGATCCAGTGCACCCCAGAGCGCGGCGGCCGCAGCGCGCCGGGCGGGATCCTCGACGGGCGGCAGGGTCAATTGGGTCGTGGACTTGAGACCGGCATCCTTGGCGGGCTCCGGCTCCAGTGCCTCGACCCGAAGCCGCGGCCCTGTCGCTACAGGATCGGCCTTTGGCGTTTGGACAGGCGCCGCCTGCGCGATAGTCGGAGCGCGAGAAGCAACCGGCGCCTGTACGGCTGCAGCGCGACGCGGCGCGGCGGCAGGAGGCGTTCTCCGTGGCGGCTGCGCACCTGGATCGCCCTCGGACGTGGGATCGCCCGGAGGCGCGGCGCGCCTCGCCGTCGCGACCGACGCGCCATTGATGCCGGATGCCCCACCGGAGCCCGCGGCGCGCGACACTGTGCGTGCGGAAGGTCTGGTCGGAGGCATCACTTCCGATGAGGGGCGCGCACCTGCAAAGGCCACGCCGGGCGGCGTGACATCGGAAGGCACATCCGCAAGCAGCACATAGCTCCGGGTCGACTTCATGTCGCAACCCGCGCGGACGGTCACCGTGACGACGGGTTCTTCCACGGGCACTGTCGAACGTACCCGCATGTTGGAATTGCCTGGGCTGCCACCCGATTCCAGGGATACAGTCACTCGACGGTCCAGCATGGGTGTGTCCCCTTGCAAGACATCGGCACCGAGGCAAAGCGACCCTCCGGCTTCAGCGGTATCGAGCGAAAGCGGGATTACCACGTCCATCGGCTTGCCGATCCAGACAGCCCCTTGGGGCCGACCGATCGTCAAGGCGGATGATTCGAGGGCGAACCCGAAAAAAAGCAGGCTCGCCGCAAGACGTGGGAATCGCAAAATGGGCTTCAAGAAGCAATCAAAAGTTGACACATTCTGACATGTGGGTCAGGGACCCCGACTCACGGAGAGACAATTATCAAATGACTGTGAACTTTTCCAACACCGCCGTGATCGGCGCAGGCGCCATGGGTCGAGGCATTGCCCAGATCGCGGCACAGGCCGGCAGCAAGGTATTGCTGCTGGACAGCTTTGAAGGCGCCGCGATTCGCGGTCGCGACGCCATCCTTGCCCAATGGCAAAAGCAGCATGAAAAAGGCAAGCTGGATGCTGCGCAGCGCGATGCGTTGTCGAGCCGCGTGTTTGCCGTCGACTCGATGCAGGACCTTGCCAACTGCGATCTGGTGATCGAGGCAGTCGTCGAAGACCTGGAGGTCAAGCGACGTTTGTTTGTCGAACTCGAAACCATCGTCGCTCCCTCGGCAACGCTGGTCACGAATACATCGTCGCTGTCCGTCACTTCGATTGCCGCCGCGCTGAAGCATCCCGAGCGCATGGCCGGCTTCCATTTCTTCAACCCCGTCCCGCTGATGAAGGTCGTGGAGGTCGTGGCCGGCTTCAAGACGGACCCGGAAGTCTGCCGCCGGCTCTCAGGCTACGCCACGCAGATGGGTCACAGCGCGGTGCAGGCGAAGGACACGCCCGGCTTCATCGTCAACCATGCGGGCCGCGGCTACGGCACCGAGGCGCTGCGCATCGCGGGCGAAGGCGTCGCGGACTTCGCGACGATCGACCGCATCCTCAAGGACCAGGCTGGCTTCCGCCTCGGCCCATTCGAGTTGCTCGATCTGACGGCGCTCGACGTCTCCCATCCGGTGATGGAGTCGATCTACCGCCAGTACTACGATGAACCGCGCTACCGCCCGAGCGTGATCACCGCGCAGCGGCTGGCCGCCGGCGCACTGGGCCGCAAGACGGGCGAAGGCTTCTATCGCTACGCCGATGGCGCCATGCAACAAGTCCCGGAGCCAGCCACGCCCACAGTCGATACCGTGCCAGCGGTCTGGGTGTCGCCTCGCGCGGCCCGGCGCCCCGAATTGCTGAGGCTCGTGCATGCGCTCGGCGCGCAACTCGAGAGCGGCGCAACGCCCTCGCCCTCCGCTTTGATCCTGGTTGCACCGCTCGGCTTCGATGTCACGACAGTGGCGGCGGTCGAACGGCTCGACGCCACCCGTACCGTCGGCATCGACATGATGGCGGACGACGCCGCGACCAAGCGCCGGGTGCTCGCGACCAACCCCGCCACGCGGCGCGACATGCGCGACGCGGCCCATGCACTGTTCGCGCGCGACGGCAAGGCAGTGAGCGTGATCCGCGACAGTGGCGGCTTTGTCACGCAACGCGTGGTCGCGACCATCGTGAACATCGCCTGCGACATGTGTCAGCAAGGGGTCTGCACGCCGGCGGACCTCGACTTGGCTGTACGGCTCGGACTTGGCTATCCCCAGGGTCCGTTGGCCATGGGGGATCTGTACGGCCCCACCAACATTCTGGAGGTCCTGTTCAATCTACAGACCGTGTATGGCGACCCGCGCTACCGCCCCAGTCCATGGCTGCGCCGACGCGGCGCGCTCGGCCTGAGCCTCACCCATCAAGAAGAGTAAGAGACAGAGACGCAAGAGACAGCCATGACAGCAGAACTCAAGAGCACCACAGAAGGCAGCACGATGGTGCTGACGCTTTCCAACCCATCGCAGCGCAATGCACTCGGGCCCGAGATGTACGCGGCCGGTATCGAGGCGCTCAACGGCGCCGAGAACAGCAACGAGATCCGAAGCGTCGTCTTCGTCGGCGAAGGCAAATGGTTCTGCGCCGGTGGATCGCTGCAACGGCTCCAGAACAATCGGGCGCTCGATCCCTCGGTGCAGGCCGAAAGCATCGAGGCGCTGCACACATGGATCGACACGATCCGCACCTTTCCCAAGCCCGTCATCGCCGCGGTCGAAGGGGCCGCTGCAGGTGCCGGCTTTTCGCTGGCGCTGGCCTGCGACTTGGTCGTTTCGGCGCGTGACGCAGTGTTCGCGGCGTCGTACAGCAATGTCGCGCTCTCGCCCGATGGCGGCCTGAGCTGGCACCTCGGCCGGGCGCTGCCCCGACAACTGGCCAGCGAGTGGCTCATGCTGGGCGAGCGCCTCGATGCGTCGCGCCTGCATGCGCTCGGACTCGTCAACGAGATCACAGAAAACGGCCAGGCACTGTCGGGTGCGCTCGCGCTTGCCGCAAAGCTCAACGCGCGCGCGCCGAACTCGATGGCAAGCATCAAGGAACTGCTCGGCGAGGCGCGCGGCTCGACACTCGTTTCTCACTTGTCGCAGGAACGTGATCACTTCGTCCGCAACCTTCATCACCCGAACGCGGGTATCGGCATTGCCGCCTTCCTCGGCAAACAGACGCCACGCTACGAATAGTGGGGGTCGCTCTCGCGACAACCCCAGCCCTTTCAGTCACCGACAGGACAGTCCATGGACGACCCCATTCTTACCATCGAAGAACGAGAAGCGATCAACGGTGGTCGCTGGTTTTCTTCCCTTTCCCCTTCACTGCGCCACGACATCCTCCGATGTGCATTCGTCAAACGCTACAAGGACGGCGACCTGATTGCGGCTCGCGGCGATCCGCCCGAGCAGTGGATCGCCTGCGCGAAGGGAGCGGTGCGCGTGAGTTCGACCGCCGTGTCGGGCAAGCAGGTCACGCTGACCTACGTGGAGCCGGGCATCTGGTTCGGCGATGTGGCGATCTTCGACGGAGACCGGCGCACGCACGATGCCTATGCGCATGGCGACTCGACGATCCTTTGCGTGGCGCGCGCGGACTTCCAGAAGATCCTGGCCAACCACGTCGAACTCTACGAGGCGCTCATGCGGCTTCAGGCGCGTCGCATTCGCCAGTTGTTCGGATTGGTCGAGGACCTCAATACGCTGCCCTTGCGCGCACGGCTCGCCAAGCAGCTCATTCATCTGGTTCGCAGCTATGGCGTGCCGAATCTCGAGGACGGCAGCCAGATGCGGATCGGGCTGCAGCTCGCGCAGGAAGAACTCGCACAGTTGCTCGGGGCGTCGCGTCAACGGGTCAATCAGGAACTCAAGGCCATGGAGCGCGAGGAAGCGATCCGCATCGAACCAGCCGGCCTGGTGGTGCTCGACCGCTCCGCGCTGATGCGCATTTCGGAAGCCGACGACCAATAACACCTCACATCAGAGACATGACCCAGGACTTCGACAAATTCGTCGGCACGCGTGCCGTCTCTCCGCAACACCTCGTCGACATCGACGCGCTGACCGCTTGGCTCGAAAAGAACCTCGACGGATTCAAGGGTCCGCTCACGGTCGAGATGTTCAAGGGCGGCCAGTCCAACCCGACCTACAAGCTCATCACGCCTACGCAAAGCTACGTGATGCGCGCAAAGCCGGGTCCGGTCGCCAAGCTGCTGCCGTCCGCGCATGCCGTCGAACGCGAATTCAAGGTCATGAGCGGCCTTGCAGGCACCGACGTGCCGGTGCCGCGCATGTATTGCCTGTGCGAAGACGAAGCCGTGATCGGCCGCGCCTTCTACGTCATGGAGTTCATGTCGGGCCGGGTGCTGTGGGACCAGGCCCTGCCTGGCATGAGCAACACCGAACGCGCCGCGATCTACGACGAGATGAACCGTGTGATCGCTGCGCTGCATTCGGTGAAGTTCGCCGAACGTGGCTTGGCCGACTACGGCAAGCCCGGCAATTACTTCGAACGCCAGATCGGCCGCTGGAGCAAGCAGTACGTCGCGTCGATCACGCAGCCGATCCCCGAAATGGACCGGCTCATGGAATGGCTGCCGGCGCATATTCCGGCCAGCGCCCGCGACGCGAAGATGACATCGATCGTCCACGGCGATTACCGCCTCGACAACCTGATGTTCCACGCCACCGAGCCGCGCGCAATCGCGGTGCTCGACTGGGAACTCTCCACGCTCGGACATCCGCTCGCCGACTTCAGCTACCACTGCATGTCGTGGCACATCCCGCCCGGCTCGTTCCGCGGCATCGGCGGCCTCGACCTCAAGAGCCTTGGTATCCCGACCGAGAGCGAATACATCCGCAAATACTGCGACCGCACCGGCATCACGACGCCCGAAGCACTCGCACCCGACTGGAACTTCTACCAGGCCTACAACCTGTTCCGCATGGCCGCGATCCTGCAAGGCATTGCCAAGCGGGTCGAAGCCGGCACCGCGTCGAGCGAGCAAGCCGTGGCCTCAGGCCGCGGTGCGAGACCGATGGCCGAAATGGCATGGCAATTCGCTCAGCGCGCATGAGCCCGGCGATGAAAGCCTGAACCCTTACCCACCCAGGAGACGAAATGGACTTCGAATACTCGGCCAAAACCAAAGACTTGCAGAGGCGCGTCACGGCCTTCATGGAAGACCACATCTACCCGGCAGAAGCCGAGTACACGGCGGAGCTGGCGGCCAACACGGCGGCCGGCAAGCGCTGGACTGCGCTCAACACCGTCGAGAAGGTCAAGACGAAGGCCAAGGCCCAGGGCCTGTGGAACCTCTTCCTGCCGGTCGACAGCGCCGCTGCATCGGGCTATGAAGGCGCGGGCCTGACCAACCAGGAATACGCGCCCCTGGCCGAAATCATGGGTCGAGTGCCATGGGCGAGCGAGGCTTTCAACTGCTCGGCACCCGACACCGGCAACATGGAGACCATCGCGCGCTACGGCTCCGATGAGATCAAGGCACGCTGGCTCAAGCCGCTGCTCGAAGGCGAGATCCGCTCGGCGTTCGCGATGACCGAGCCCGAAGTGGCATCCAGCGATGCCACCAACATCTCGACCCGCATCGAGCGCCAGGGCGACGAGTACGTCATCAATGGCCACAAGTGGTGGATTTCCGGCGCTGCAGACCCGCGCTGCGCGGTCTACATCACCATGGGCAAGACGGAACCCGATGCACCGAAGCACTCGCAGCAGAGCATGGTCATCGTGCCGGCCGACGCCAAGGGCATTCGCATCGTGCGGCCGCTCAATGTCATGGGCTACGACGACGCGCCGCACGGCCACGTCGAGATGTACTTCGAGAATGTTCGCGTCCCCGTCGGCAACATCCTGCTGGGTGAAGGCCGCGGCTTCGAGATCGCGCAAGGCCGCCTTGGCCCGGGACGCATTCACCATTGCATGCGCCTGATCGGCCTGGCCGAGCGCGCCTTGGAACTGATGTGCAAGCGCGCCTCCTCGCGCGTGGCTTTCGGCAAGACCGTGGCATCGCAGACCGTGACGCAGGAACGCATCGCCGAAGCGCGCTGCAAGATCGACATGGCGCGACTGCTGACGCTCAAGGCGGCATGGCTCATGGACGTTGCGGGCAACAAGGTCGCCAAGACCGAAATCGCGATGATCAAGGTGGTGGCGCCGAACATGGCCTGCCAGGTCATCGATTGGGCCATGCAGGTCCACGGCGGCGGCGGCATGTGCGACGACTTCCCGCTCGCCTATGCCTACGCCGGCGCGCGCACGCTGCGTTTTGCGGACGGCCCGGACGAAGTCCACCGCAATGCCATCGCGAAGTGGGAACTGGGCAAGTACGCGCCCAGCAAGGCCGACGACGCAATGCCGGTCACGAGGTTTTAAAGCTCGCCCCCAGGTTGCCCGCACTTCGTGTCGGACGCCCACCCCCTGCCGGGGGCAACACCAGCGGCCCGGCGAAGCCGGTTCCGCGGTGTTTCACCAACGGGCCGGGTTTCTCCGGCCATTGATCTCGGTCCCGATCAAAGCTTCTTCTGCAGGAAGACGGCGGTGCCGAAGGCCGGGTCGAGTTGGTAGTTCGCAAAGCCTTCGCGCTCATACGCCCGAAGCGCGCTCCGGTTTCCCGAAAGCACTTCCAGCGTAAGCTTGCACGCGCCCCGAGTTCGCGCCTCGGCCTCCACGTGGGTGAGCATCTGCTGGGCGACCCGCTGCCCCCGATGCGTGGCCAAGACCACGACGTCATGGACGTTCACGAGCGGCTTGCACGCGAAGGTCGAAAAGCCCTCGATGCAATTGATGAGGCCGACGGGTTGCTCTCCGTCGTAGGCCAGCACGCTGAAGGCTTGCGGCCGTGCTGCCAACGCTTCGGGCAATTCGGCAAGTACGCTGGAGGCAAGCGCCGTGCCGCCTCCTGCGGCGTCGCGCGCGTAGGCGTCGAGCAGGTCGACAAGGGCGCGTGCGTGCACAGGATTGCGGTAGTCCGCCATCAAGACGTCAATCATGGCGAGCCTCAACCCGCTTCGACCGCTGCGACCAGCCGTCGGGCGCAAGCCTCGGCCTGCGCGGCGTCCTTGGCCTCGACCATCACACGCAGTAGCGGCTCGGTGCCACTGGCCCGAATCAGCACGCGGCCCGAGTCGCCCAGTTCAGCCTCGGCGCGCTCGGTTTCGGCCGCGAGCGTCCGGTTGGCCTTCCAGTCCTGACCTTCGGTCAGGCGCACGTTGATGAGGGTTTGCGGAAAGAGCGTCACGCCGACCAGCAGATCGGCCACGCTGCGACCGCTGCGCACGCAAGCCTGAAGCACCTGCAGTGCGCTGACGATGCCGTCGCCCGTGGTGTGGCGGTCCAAGGCCAGCAGGTGGCCGGAGCCTTCCCCGCCGAGCAGCCAGTTGCGCTTGTCGAGCTCCTCGAGCACATAGCGGTCGCCCACGCGGGCTCGCACGAACTCAATCCCTTGAGCCTTCAGGCCTACCTCGACGGCCTTGTTGGTCATCAGCGTGCCGACCACACCAGCAGGCTTCTCGCCGCGCGCGATGCGCTCCATGACCATCAGGTACAGCAGTTCGTCGCCGTTGAAGAGCCGCCCGCTCGCATCGACAAGTTGCAGGCGATCCGCGTCACCATCGAGCGCAATGCCGTAGTCGGCACCCTGCGCCTTCACGGCGTCGATCAGGGCCTGCGGATGCGTCGCGCCGAAGCCCTTGTTGATGTTGAGTCCGTCAGGCGCGCACCCGATGCTCGTCACTTCCGCACCCAGTTCGTGGAAGACGGCGGGTGCCACCTGGTAGGCCGCGCCATGCGCCGCGTCGACCACGAGCTTGTGATTCCGCAGCGTCAGATCGTTGGCGAACGTACTTTTGCAGAATTCGATGTATCGCCCGGGCGCGTCATTGAGCCGGCGCGCCTTGCCGAGATTTTTCGAATCCACCCAGACCGGTGCCTCATCGAGCACAGCCTCGACGGCCAATTCCCAGTCGTCGCTGAGCTTGGTGCCATGCGCACTGAAGAACTTGATGCCGTTGTCCGGATAGGCGTTGTGGCTCGCGCTGATCACGACACCCAGGCTCGCGCGCTGCGCACGCGTCAGGTAGGCCACGCCCGGCGTCGGCAGCGGGCCGAGCAGAACGACATCCACGCCAGCCGAATTAAAGCCCGATTCGAGCGCCGACTCGAGCATGTATCCAGAGATGCGCGTGTCCTTGCCGATCAGCACGGTCGGCCGCGCCTCGGATTTCTTTAGCACGCGCCCCACGGCATGCGCCAGACGCAACACGAAGTCGGGCGTGATGGGCGCTTGGCCGACCGTCCCTCGAATGCCGTCGGTGCCGAAATATTGTCTTGTCATCGTTGTACTTCCTGTCTTTGTTGTTCTTGCTTCATCGCGCGCCAGACGGACAGCGCCGCCACGGTTTCACGCACATCATGCACGCGCACGATCGAAGCCCCCTGCTCCACCGCCAGCACCGCAGCGGCCACGCTGGGCACCAGGCGTTCGCCAGCCACCTCGATGCCGGTCACGGCACCCAGCGACGATTTTCGAGACCAGCCCGCGAGCACGGGCCAACCCGAGGCGAGCAGTTCGCGTTGACGACCCAGAAGGGCGAAATTCTGCGCGACGGTCTTGCCGAAGCCGATGCCCGGATCGAGCACGATCCGGTCGGCCTGAACGCCCAGCGCCGTCAGCGCCATGGCGTGCTCGGCCAGGAACGCATGCACGGCAGGAACGACATCGCCGCTCATGGGTGCGACTTGCATGGTCTGCGGATCGCGGTGCATGTGCATCAGGCAAACACCGCATGACGGATGAGCCGCCACAGCCCCCATCGCGCCGGGCCGCCGCAGCGCCCAGACATCGTTGACGATATCCGCACCGAGGTCCAGCACCACACGCATCACCTCGGACTTGTAGGTGTCGACAGAGATCGGCACTCCGAGCTTCACCGCTTCGCGCACCACGGGCACGACGCGCGCCAACTCTGCATCGAGAGGGACGGCAGGACTGCCCGGACGGGTCGATTCGCCCCCGATGTCCAGGATGTCCACGCCCTCCTCGACCAGCTGCGCGCAGTGACGCACCGCCGCATCGGCCGACGCATGGGCGCCGCCATCGGAGAAAGAATCGGGCGTGACGTTGACGATGCCCATCACCTTGGGCTGCGTCAGATCGATCGCGAATCGCGAGGTCCGCCAAATCGCTGTCATTCCGCGGCTCCATGAAAAAACGGGGCCAGAGGCCCCGTTGATCGCCAAAGCGCCATGCTCAGGCCGCGGTCGGCGTCGGATCGGGATTCACCGCCGGCGTCCCGCCGCTGCCGCCGCCACTGCCGGACGGCGGAATGCGCGGCGTCCAGTCCTTGGGCGGACGCGGCGCACGACCAGCCATGATGTCGTCGAGTTGCTCCGTGTCGATGGTTTCCCATTCGAGCAGCGCCTTCGCCATCGCGTGCATCTTGTCGCTGTTCTCTTCGATCAAGCGACGCGCCAGAGCGTACTGCTCGTCGATGATGCGGCGAACTTCGGCATCGACCTTCTGCATGGTCGACTCGCTCATGTTGGTGGTCTTGGTGACCGAGCGGCCGAGGAACACTTCGCCCTCGTTCTCGGCATAGACCATCGGACCCAGCGATTCAGTCATGCCGTAGCGCATCACCATGTCGCGAGCGATTTGGGTTGCTCGCTCGAAATCGTTGCTGGCGCCCGTCGTCATCTGGTGCATGAAGACTTCTTCGGCAATACGACCACCGAACAGCATGCTGATCTGGTTGAGCATGTATTCGCGGTCGTAGCTGTAGCGGTCCTGCGCAGGCAGGCTCATCGTCACGCCGAGGGCACGGCCGCGCGGGATGATGGTGACCTTGTGCACCGGGTCGCACTTGGGCAGGAGCTTGCCGATCAGCGCGTGGCCGGACTCGTGATAGGCCGTGTTGCGGCGCTCTTCCTCGGGCATGACCATGCTCTTGCGCTCGGGGCCCATGAAGATCTTGTCCTTGGCCTTCTCGAAGTCCTGCATCTCGACCACGCGCGCATTGCGGCGCGCGGCCATCAGCGCGGCTTMATTGCAGAGGTTGGCCAGATCGGCACCCGACATGCCGGGCGTGCCGCGCGCAATGATGCTTGGGTTGACGTCCTGCCCCAACGGCACTTTGCGCATATGGACGTTGAGGATCTGTTCGCGGCCCCGAATGTCCGGCAAGGTCACATAGACCTGACGGTCGAAGCGGCCCGGACGCAGCAGCGCGGCGTCGAGGATGTCCGGACGATTGGTCGCGGCGACGACGATCACACCAAGGTTGGTCTCGAAGCCGTCCATCTCGACCAGCATCTGGTTGAGGGTCTGCTCTCGTTCGTCGTTGCCGCCGCCCAAGCCAGCACCACGCTGGCGGCCGACTGCATCGATTTCGTCGATGAAGATGATGCAGGGGGCGTTCTTCTTGGCGTTCTCGAACATGTCGCGAACACGCGCAGCACCCACGCCGACGAACATTTCGACGAAGTCGGAACCGGAAATCGAGAAGAACGGAACCTTGGCTTCACCGGCGATGCTCTTTGCCAGCAGCGTCTTGCCGGTGCCCGGAGGGCCAACCAGCAGCAGGCCACGCGGGATGCGACCGCCGAGCTTCTGGAACTTGGCCGGGTCCTTCAGGAAATCGACGACTTCCTTCACCTCTTCCTTGGCCTCGTCGCAGCCCGCGACATCGGCGAAAGTCACCTGGTTGTTGTTCTCGTCCAGCATGCGCGCCTTGCTCTTGCCGAAGCTGAATGCGCCACCTTTGCCGCCCCCCTGCATCTGTCGCATGAAGTAGACCCACACGCCGATCAGGAGCAGCATCGGCCCCCAGCTCACCAGCAGCGTCATGAGGAGCGAGCCCTCTTCGCGCGGCTTGACGTCGAACTTGACGTTGTTGGCGATCAGGTCGCCGACCAGGCCCCGGTCGAGATAGGTGGCCGTCGTTCGGATCTTGCGGTCGTCATTGGTGATCGCAACGATCTCGCTGCCGCCTTGGCCTTCCTGGATCGTGGCGCTCTTGATGCGGTTATTGCGCACCTCCTCGAGGAAGTCCGAATAGCCGATGTTGCCTGCGCCGGCAACGCCGCGGGTGTCGAACTGCTTGAACACAGTGAACAACACCATCGCAATGACGAGCCATACGGCAACTTTGGAAAACCACTGATTGTTCAAACGAAGCTCCAGTCGAAAGCGCGTGGCTGAAAAACTAAAAACGCGCTGTGGGCACGCAATTGGCGGCTATTTTAGGCTTTTCAACCTGCGAAACAGGCTGATTTCCCTATAGCAGCCATAGGAGGCAAGCGGTTTTAGGGGGTGGCATCCACAACAGCCTGCGGTATCAATTCGTATCCAGGGCCTTGAGCCCGATGCCCACCATGAAGGTTTCCGCGGACTTATCGCGCGAAGCCTTGGGTTTAAAGGGTTTTACGACGCGAAAGTTGTCCTTGAAAAGCTTCGTCAGGTCGTTATAGCCGCTGCCGTGAAACAGCTTGGCGACCAGCGTTCCTTCAGGCTTCATGTGGTGACGGGCGAAGTCGATCGCAAGTTCGATCAGGTGCGCGATGCGTGCGGTGTCAGCGGACGCGATGCCGGAGAGATTCGGCGCCATATCGGAAACGACCACATCCGCCAGCCGTCCGGACATCGCCTCGGACAACCGCTCCAGCACCTCGGCCTCACGGAAATCTCCCTGCAGGAAGGTCACTCCCTCGATCGGCTCCATCGGAAGGATGTCGAGCGCGATGATGGTGCCGGCAAGTTCTCCCGCAGCCGCTCCGCCGGGCGACAGCCGCCGCCGCACATATTGGCTCCAGGCTCCCGGCGTCGAGCCCAGATCGACCACCAGGTGGCCAGGTTTGATCAGGCTCAAGCTTTCGTCGATTTCCTTCAATTTGTAGGCCGCGCGAGCTCTGTAGCCCTCTCGCGCGGCGAGTTTGACGTAGGGGTCATTCACATGGTCGTGCAGCCACGCTTTGTTGACCTTCTTGGCTTTCGGTTTGGGATTCATTGACACTCGATAATACGGGGATGCCCGCCATTCAACTTACCCCTGCGCAGCGCAAGGTGCACCGCTCCGAAGCGCACCATCTGGACCCGATCGTCATGATCGGCGGTGACGGGCTGACGCCAGCCGTGAAGAAGGAAGCCGACGCCGCGCTCAAGGCCCACGGCCTGATCAAGGTGCGCGTCTTCTCCGACGACCGAACCGCCCGCGAAGCCATGCTCCAGACATTGGCCGACGAGTTGGGCGCTGCGCCGATCCAGCACATCGGCAAGCTGCTCGTCCTCTGGCGGCCCATTCCGCCGAGAGAACGTGAAATCGACGAAGACCGCATGCCCGGCCCGCGCGACGTCAAGGTCATCAAATACAGCAAACGCGCCGGCCAACGCCCTGAAATCAAGACCCTGCGGGTGCTTGGCAATCAGCGGCTCACTCCTGGCGGCACGATCAAGCGCGCCAAGGCGAAGAAGCCCCTGTCCGACAAGAAACGGCGCCAGGCGGATTGAGGATGCAGCCCGAGACCGCGGCAGGACCGCAGCGACACATCCTGTGCATGAAATGGGGCACCAAGTACGGGCCCGAATACGTCAATCGCCTCTATGCCATGGTGCGCCGGCACCTGAGTGGGGATTTCAAGTTCGTCTGCCTGACTGACGACAGCCAGGGCATCCGGAGCGAGGTCCAGTGTTTTCCGATTCCGCCCCTGGATCTGGAATTGGCGCCGGGCCAGGTTGATCGGGCCTGGAAGAAGCTGACCACTTTCGAGCAAGACCTCCACGGGCTGCGTGGTACGGCGCTCTTCGTCGACCTGGACGTTGTCGTGGTCGGCAGCCTCGACGAATTCTTCGAATACCCGGGTGAGTTCCTGATCATTCACGACTATGAACGCCCGTGGCGGCGACGGCGAATCACCGGGAACTCATCCGTGTACCGCTTCGAACTGGGTGCGCACCCCGACGTTCTCGCCCACTTTCGCGAGAACATGGACGCGGTGCAGGACCAGTTCCGCAATGAGCAGACCTACTTGTCGGACTTCATGTACCGCAAGGGCACACTGGCTTACTGGCCGGAGGCGTGGTGCCCGAGCTTCAAGTACCACGGGATCCCGGCCTGGCCAACCAACTATTGGCGCGAGCCTTTCGTGCCGGAGGGCGCGAAGATCATGGTTTTCCATGGGGAATGCAATCCGCCCGATGCGCTGGCGGGACGACGCAATCGCCGCTTCCGGTTCATCCGGCCGGCGCGCTGGATCACGCAGTTCTGGAAGGCCTGATCGCAGGCCGGCGCTCCGCGGGGGCTCTGATCAGCCGCGGCGCGGGCCCATGCGCCAGAGCAAGGCGCCCGCACAGGCCCATTGCCCCAGGTACATGGCACTCCCCAGGGAATGCCAAAGCTTGAGGTTTTCGCGCGCCATGATGTGCGGTGCGACCGCGTATTGCTGCAACAGGGCGAGCAGCATCGCAGTGATGACCAGGAAGACGGCGGTTCGCGCGGCTGGCGTTACGCGCTCGTCGGCCTGCGAGCGAAAGTGCATCAGCAGTATCAGGCCGCACGTCAACGCCACCCAAGTCTGCGCCGCGAACAATTGCCCCGCGAAATTGCCCGCGACTGCCAGGCTGTCGAGCTTCGCAAAAAGCATCGGCACGACAAGAAAACCGATCGTCGTCAGGCTTCCCCACCAAAAGGCAGCCAGCAAGAGCGCGACGCGATCCTTCATCCAACCCAAGCTCAGAGGTAGCTGACGGCCACGATTTCGTAGCGTTTCACGCCGCCGGGCGCCTGGACTTCGGCGGTATCGCCCTCTTCCTTGCCGATCAGCGCGCGGGCGATCGGGCTCGAGACATTGATCAGGCCCTGTTTCAGGTCGGCCTCGTCCTCGCCCACGATCTGGTACTTGACGGCTTCGCCGGTCTTCTCTTCTTCCAGTTCCACGGTGGAACCGAAGACGACCTTGCCCCCCGCATCGAGCTCGGACGGATCGATGATCTGCGCCGCCGACAGCTTGCCCTCGATGTCCTGGATGCGACCCTCGATGAAGCCCTGGCGGTCCTTGGCGGCTTCGTATTCAGCGTTTTCGCTGATGTCACCCTGCGCGCGGGCTTCCGCGATCGAATTGATGACGCCGGGGCGGTCGACGGTCTTGAGCCTTTGCAGCTCTTCGCGCAGCTTCTCGGCGCCGCGCTTGGTGATGGGAATGGTTGCCATGGGGTTGCTCCAGAAAGCGAAACCGCCGAACGCTGCCGTTCGGCGGTTGAAGGGAGAGAAAAGATCAGACGAGCTTGCGTCCGGTCAGCCGGCTCAGAATGGCGAGCGGGCTCGATTCGGGATTGTATTGCCTTGCGGCGGGCAGATGCAGCGTCTGTTCGAGCATGTACTGTCCGGACATGACGGCGTGGGAAGTCTGGTCCGAGAAGCAAACCCAGACCGAACCCGCCGGAAACGGCACCGTTTCCTGCTCGGCGTTCTTCTGGTATTCGAGGTCGGACTTCATGCCGTCGTGCAGTTGCAGCATGAGGTGGTCGTATTCGCTGCGCAGCGACTTCGTCACGCGCAGGGCGCGGAGCAGCTTCGCCTGCAAAGACGAATACGGCTTGGCTCGCGGAAGGAACCGCCGGGCAACCGTCTCGAAAGGCTCACCAACCCGCCAAACGCGCGGTGCGCCATCTGGGTTGGCGTTGGTGAACACGCGCAGGATTCTCTCGCCGTAATTCGGACGCGAAGGAAAGGCGTCCACGTGCAGTCGACGGTCATCGGCCCGCCATGACTGAACCCGCGTTTCAACTTGCGCCGGGCGATAGCTGGTCGGCGCGAGCCGCAAAGCCGGTGTGTAGTGCGGCAGCAGGCCGTGAATCAACTGCTGGGCCTGTGCACGGAAACGTCCGATCATCGCGGCGACCGCGCGCTGGCGCTCTTCGTCGCCCGCCACGCCCTTCAGACGTCCATTGGCATCGAGGCTGATGTTGCGAACATCGGGCGACAGGACCGCCGGTGTCAGCAACGACCGCTCCTGCGGCAGCAGATCAAATCCGAGTCGTGGGAAATACAGAACCTTGCCGGCTTCAAGCGCGGCGATCCACGCTTCGTTCGCCGAAGCAGCATTCCAGTCCGCCAGATCGAGTTCTACGAGCTGGGTGTCCATACAAAGTCTCCTTCGACTGCATTCTGTGGTCATCTCGATCGCAAAGCCTTGCGCTTCATCAGAAACCAAGCGCAGCGAGGCCCGTTCCAGGAACACCGCGGAACCGGCTCCGCCGGGCCGCTGGTGTTGCCCCGGCAGGGGGTGGGCGGCTACACGGAGTGAGCCAACCTGGGGGCGAGCAACTGGCTATGCATCTCCTGGACTGAAATGACGTCGAGGTCATTCATGTGCCGCATGCCCTCGACGGCCGCTTCAGCGCCGAAGATGGTCGTGAACGTCGTCACACGCGCCAGAAGCGCAGAGGTGCGAATCTGGCGCGAGTCGGCGATCGCATTGCGCCGCTCTTCCACCGTGTTGATGACCAGCGCAATCTCATTGTTCTTGATCATGTCGACGATGTGCGGACGGCCTTCGGTGACCTTGTTGACGACCGCGCAAGCGACACCCGCTGCATTGATTGCCGCCGCGGTGCCCTTGGTCGCAATGAGCTCGAAACCCAGCGCGGCCAGCCCGCGCGCGACATCCACTGCGCGCGGCTTGTCGTTGTTCTTCACCGAAATGAAGACACGGCCGGACTTCGGCAGGTGCGTGCCGGCGCCCAGTTGCGACTTGACGAAGGCTTCGCCGAAGGTCTTGCCCACGCCCATCACTTCGCCGGTCGACTTCATCTCGGGGCCGAGGATGGTGTCCACGCCCGGGAACTTCACGAACGGGAACACGGCTTCCTTGACGCTGAAGTACGGCGGCGTGACTTCCTTCGTAACACCCTGCGAGGCCAGCGACTGGCCGGCCATGCAGCGAGCGGCTACCTTGGCCAGCTGGATCCCTGTCGCCTTGCTCACGTAAGGCACGGTGCGGGAAGCGCGCGGATTCACTTCGAGAACGTAGATGACGTCCTGGCCGTCCTTCTCCTGGATCGCGAACTGCACGTTCATCAGGCCGACCACGTTCAGCGCCTTCGCCATCGCAGCGCTCTGGCGCTTGAGTTCAGCGATGGTCTCGGCCTTCAGGCTGTAGGGCGGCAAGGAGCACGCGGAATCGCCCGAGTGCACACCGGCCTGCTCGATGTGCTCCATCACACCGCCGATGAGCGTATTGCCTTCCGCATCGCGCAGGCAGTCGACATCGCATTCGACGGCGTCGTTCAGGAAGCGGTCCAGCAGCACCGGCGAATCGTTGCTCACTTTCACGGCCTCGCGCATGTAGCGTTCGAGGTCGCGCTGCTCGTGGACGATTTCCATAGCGCGGCCGCCCAGCACGTAACTCGGACGCACCACCAGCGGATACCCCAGCGCAGCAGCTTTCTCGAGCGCCTCGGCTTCGGTGCGAGCGGTGGCGTTCGGCGGCTGGCGCAGCTTGAGCTCGTGGAGCAGCTTCTGGAAGCGTTCGCGGTCTTCGGCCGCGTCGATCATGTCGGGCGAAGTGCCAATGATCGGCACGCCGTTGGCTTCCAGGTCGAGCGCGAGCTTGAGCGGCGTCTGGCCGCCGTACTGCACGATCACGCCGGTCGGCTTTTCCTTGTCGACGATTTCGAGCACGTCTTCGAGCGTGAGCGGCTCGAAGTACAGGCGGTCGCTGGTGTCGTAGTCCGTCGATACCGTTTCGGGATTGCAGTTGACCATGATGGTCTCGTAGCCGTCCTCGCGCATCGCCAGCGCGGCGTGCACGCAGCAGTAGTCGAATTCGATGCCCTGCCCGATGCGGTTGGGACCGCCGCCGAGCACCATGATCTTCTTCTTGCTGGTGGGTTCGGCCTCGCACTCGTCCTCGTAGGTCGAATACATGTAGGCGGTGTTGGTCGCGAATTCGGCCGCACAGGTGTCGACGCGCTTGTAGACCGGGCGGACACCCAGTGCGCGGCGCTTTTCGCGGATCGCGGTGTCGGTGGTCTTCAACTGGCGCGCGAGGCGGCGGTCGGAGAAGCCCTTCTTCTTGAGCGCAAGCAGCGTATCGCGGTCGATATCGTCGAGGGACTTGGTTTCGAGTTCGAGCTCGATCTTCACGATTTCCTCGATCTGCACGAGGAACCAGGGATCGATCTTCGTCAGGGCGAAGACTTCGTCCACGCTCAGGCCCATCGCGAAGGCATCGCCGACATACCAGATGCGGTCGGGGCCGGGCTCGCCGAGTTCCTTTTCGAGAACCTCGCGGTCCTGCGTCTTCTCGTTGAGACCGTCCACGCCGACTTCGAGGCCACGCAGGGCTTTCTGGAACGACTCCTGGAAGGTGCGGCCCATGGCCATCACCTCGCCCACCGACTTCATCTGCGTCGTCAGGCGCGAATCGGCCTGCGGGAATTTCTCGAAGGCGAAGCGCGGGATCTTGGTGACCACGTAGTCAATGCTGGGCTCGAAACTCGCAGGCGTGGCGCCGCCGGTGATCTCGTTGCGCAGTTCGTCGAGCGTGTAGCCCACCGCCAGCTTGGCGGCAACCTTGGCAATCGGGAATCCCGTGGCCTTGGAGGCCAGCGCAGACGAACGCGAGACACGCGGATTCATCTCGATGACGACCATGCGGCCGTCCTTCGGGTTGATCGAGAACTGGACGTTCGAGCCGCCAGTATCGACGCCGATTTCGCGCAGCACGGCCAGCGAGGCATTGCGAAGGATCTGATATTCCTTGTCCGACAGCGTCTGCGCGGGCGCGACGGTGATCGAGTCGCCCGTGTGCACGCCCATTGGATCGAGGTTCTCGATCGAGCACACGATGATGCAGTTGTCGGCCTTGTCGCGCACGACTTCCATCTCGTACTCTTTCCAGCCGAGCAGCGATTCTTCGATCAGCAGCTCGTTGGTCGGCGAAGCCTCGAGGCCGCGCTTGCAGATGGTGTCGAACTCTTCGGGGTTGTAGGCAATGCCGCCGCCCGTGCCGCCGAGCGTGAAGCTCGGGCGGATCACGACCGGGAACCCGACGGTCTTCTGCACCGCCCAGGCCTCATCGAGCGAATGCGCAATGCCGGAGCGCGCGGAGCCCAGGCCGATCTTCGTCATCGCATCCTTGAACTTCAGGCGGTCCTCGGCCTTGTCGATGGCCTCGGGCGTGGCGCCGATCAACTCGACCTTGTACTTGTCGAGCACGCCGTTGCGCCAGAGGTCCAGCGCGCAGTTGAGCGCGGTCTGACCTCCCATGGTCGGGAGGATCGCGTCGGGACGCTCCTTGGCGATGATTTTCTCGACCGTCTGCCAAGTGATCGGCTCGATGTAGGTCACGTCGGCCGTGGCCGGGTCGGTCATGATCGTTGCGGGGTTGCTGTTGATCAGGATGACCTTGTAGCCCTCCTCGCGCAACGCCTTGCAGGCCTGCACGCCGGAGTAGTCGAATTCGCACGCCTGCCCGATGATGATCGGGCCGGCACCGATGATGAGGATGCTCTTGAGGTCTGTGCGCTTAGGCATTCTTCTGTCCTTCTTTGTGACTTTGCATGAGTGCCGTGAAGCGATCGAACAGATAGCCGATATCGTGCGGACCCGGCGAAGCCTCCGGGTGGCCCTGGAAGCAAAAGGCCGGCTTGTCGGTGCGTGCCAGCCCTTGCAGCGTGTTGTCGAACAGGCTGATGTGCGTGGGGCGCAGGTTGGCGGGCAGGCTCTTCTCGTCGACCGCGAAGCCGTGGTTCTGGCTGGTGATGCTCACTCGGCCGTTGTCCAGGTCTTTCACCGGATGGTTGGCACCGTGATGGCCGAACTTCATCTTGAAGGTCTTCGCGCCCGAAGCCAGCGCCATGATCTGGTGGCCGAGGCAGATTCCGAAGACCGGGATGCCGGTTTCGATCAGTTCGCGCGTGGCGTTGATCGCGTAGTCGCAAGGCTCCGGGTCGCCCGGGCCGTTCGCCAGGAAGATGCCGTCGGGACGCAGCTTGAGCACGTCGGCGGCCGGTGTCTGTGCCGGTACGACGGTGATTCGCGCGCCGCGCTGGGCGATCATGCGCAGGATGTTCTTCTTGACGCCGTAGTCAAACGCGACGACGTGGAACTTGGGTGTGATCTGCACGCCGTAGCCGGCACCGAGCTTCCACTCGGTCTGCGTCCATTCATAGGTTTCCTTGACCGACACGACCTTGGCGAGATCGAGCCCTGACATGCTCGGCGCCGCCTTGGCTGCAGTAACCGCCTTGTCGATCAGTGCCTGGGAGACTGCTTCACCTTCGGCCAGCCCGAGGATGCAGCCGTTCTGCGCGCCGTGCGTGCGCAGATGACGGGTCAGCTTCCGGGTGTCGATGTTGGCGATGGCGACGGTGTTGCCGCGCACGAGGTACTCGTTCAGTGTGGCGGTCCCGCGGAAGTTCGATGCAACGAGCGGCAGGTTCTTGATGATGAGGCCTGCGGCATGGATCTTGTCGGCCTCGATATCTTCCTCGTTGACGCCATAGTTGCCGATGTGCGGGTAGGTGAGCGTCACGATCTGCTGGCAGTAGCTCGGATCGGTCAGGATTTCCTGGTAACCGGTCATGGCGGTGTTGAACACCACTTCGCCAGTCGTGACGCCGGTGGCGCCGATCGAGTTGCCGAGAAAGACCGTGCCGTCTGCAAGCGCCAGGATGGCGGGCGGGAATTTTCCCTTGAGAGACAAAAGCACTGGGATCTCCGGATGGATGACGCCCAAAGCGAACCCAAGAAATGACTTTGGGCTGCGACTTTCGTCGAGGAGTTGGCTTGCGTGCGCTGAGGGCGAGGGTGTGAGCGGGAAAGCCCTTGATTATAGCCGTCGCCTGCTCAAGAAATGGCTCCGGCCGCGCTTGCATGCAAGCAGATCGCAGCAGCAGCAGCCACGTTGAGTGACTCTTCGCCGCCCGGTTGCGCGATCCTGATGTGCCGAGATGCGCGCGCCTCCAGTTCGGCCGAAACGCCCTGCCCTTCATGGCCCATCAACCATGCGCACGGGTGGGGCAATTGGGCTCGATGAAGCCAGTCGCCGCTGTGCGAACTGGTCGCGATGCAGGGCACAGTCAGCGTGTCCAATGCATTGATCTCTGCCGACTCGATCAGCCTGAGGCCGAAATGGGCACCCATGCCGGCGCGTAGCACCTTCGGCGCCCAGAGCGCGGCCGTTCCCTTCAGCGCGATGACCTGTGTAAATCCGAATGCGGCCGCGCTCCGCAAGATGGAGCCGACGTTGCCCGCATCCTGCAACCGGTCGAGCACCACGGTGGGCGCAGAAGGCTCGACGCCGGAGGGCAATGGCAAATCGAGCACGAAACCCATGGGCGCAGGCGACTCCAGGCCACTCACGCCGGCCAACAGCGCATCCGCGACCACAACGGTTTTCGCTGCCGCATTCGTCCATTCGCGTCCTGCCGATGGCCATTGCGACTCGACAAATACCGCAATCGCTGCCCGGACGCCGCGATCGCGGGCCGCCCGGCAAAGGTGATCGCCTTCGAGCCAGACGCGCCCCGTCTTCCGGTAGGCGCCAGGCTCGTGCGAAAGCTTCCGCAGTTCCTTGAGTAGCGGATTGTCCCGCGATGTCACGTGGCTGACTTCGGAAGTCACGAGGTCATCCGTATCTCGATACGAGCCGCCTGCACCACCATCTCGCTTGCGACGGGGGCGGCGGGCTCGACCGAGTTGGCCGTACGCATCAGGGCTGCTGCGACCGGGCTGAACGATTTCCGGTGATGCACGCAGGCGCCATGTCGCATCAACGCATCCAGGTGCTCGGGCGTGCCGTAACCCTTATGCCCTGCAAAGCCGTACTGTGGGAATTCAGCGTGCAGTTGCTCACACAGGCGATCGCGATGAACCTTCGCCAGGATCGACGCGGCCGAGATCGCCTTGACGCGGGCGTCGCCCCTGACGATGGCTTCTGCCAGCACGTCGAGCGTGGGCAGTCGATTGCCGTCGACCAGCACCTTGGCCGGCTTCAGCCGCAAACCCGCGACGGCACGCCGCATGGCAAGCATCGTCGCCTGGAGGATGTTGTGGGTATCGATTTCCTCGACGCTCGCCTGCGCCACGGAGCAGCACAAGGCCTTGGCGAGGATCTGGTCGTTGAGGCGCTCGCGCTGCAAGGCGGTCAGCGTCTTCGAGTCGGCGAGTCCGCGGATCGGACGCTGGTCGTCCAGAATGACCGCCGCGGCGACGACAGGCCCCGCCAGCGGGCCTCGGCCAGCCTCGTCGACGCCGGCGAGCAAGCCCGGCGCATCCCATGCCAGGGTGGCCTGTTCAGCCTTCAAGAACTTTCTGGATCGCATCGGCGCACAGTGTCGGCGTATCGCGGAGCAATTCTGTATGCAGCGCGCAAAAACGTTGTTGCAAGGCGTGAACCTTCTCGGGCGCAGCAAGCCACTCAAGCGTCGCTTCGGCCAGCGCCTGGGGCGTCGCGTTGTCCTGCAGCAGTTCAGGCACGACGAACTCGCCGGAGAGGATATTTGGCAGCCCGACCCACGGTTGAAGTTGCTTGTGCCGCATGACCAAGTTCCACGTCAGCGAGTTCACGCGGTATGAGATCACCATCGGCCGCTTGAACAGCGCGGCTTCGAGCGTGGCGGTGCCGCTGGCGATCAAGGTCACGTCGCAGGCGGCCAACGCGGGGTGCGATTGACCATCGAGCAACTTTACGTTCCCCGCCATCGCGCTGTCCTGCAGCAGTTGTTCCATTTCGGCGCGCAAGTTCGGAAGGACAGGCAGGATGAACTGAAGCGACTGCCGGGATTTGCGCATCAGCGCGGCGGCGGCAAAGAACAGCGGAGCGATGCGCCGGATCTCCGAACGCCGGCTTCCGGGGAAAAGCGCGACCACGGTCGCATCTGCGTCCAGTCCCAGGGATGTCCGGGCGGCAGCTTGGTCGGGCGCCATCGGAATGACGTTCGCGAGTGGATGGCCGACATAAGTGGCGGCCACCCCGTGCCTGGCGAGCAGTGCCGGCTCGAACGGGAAGATGCAAAGGACGTGGTCGGCAGCGGCGCGCAGCTTCTCCACGCGCTCCGGCCGCCACGCCCAAATCGAAGGACAGACGAAATGCGCCGTCTTCATGCCCCTGCTTCGCAGTGCCACCTCGAGGTCCAGGTTGAAATCCGGCGCGTCGACACCGATGAAGATGTCTGGTTGTTCGCGAAGCACTCGCGCCCGCAATTGCCGCCGGATGCCGGCAATCTCCGGATAGTGGCGCAGAACCTCCACGTAGCCACTGACGGCAAGCTTCTCCTGTGGCCACCAACTCTCGAATCCACGCGCGAGCATCCGCGGGCCGCCGATGCCGACCGATTTCATGTCGGGCCAACGTGCCTGCAGTCCGTCGAGGAGCAGGCTTGCAAGCAGGTCGCCCGATGCCTCTCCTGCGACCAGCGAGAAGCGTCGCGATACAGCCGCTGTCGTCATTGCCTTCAGCGCGCGATACCGCTAACTGCGCTGCCGAGGAACGCATGCATGTGCGTCACGTCCGCCGCTGCGGCAGGCATCTCCGCCGCCAGGCGGGCGATTCCTTCCCGGGCCTCGTCGAGCGTCTTGCCCTGTCGGTACAGCAACTTGTGCATCTCGCGAATGGCCGTGATCCGCTCTGCTGAAAAATCGCGCCGACGCAGCCCGACGAGGTTGACGCCTCGCACGACCAGCGGGTTGCCGTCCACCACCATGAATGGCGGAACGTCCTTGCCCACGTGGCTTGCAAAGCCGACCATCGAATGCGCTCCAATCCGCATGCGCTGAAGCACGCCGGTGAGACCGCCGACGGTGGCCCAATCCCCGACTTCCACATGACCCGCCAGTGTCACATTGTTGGCCATGGTGATCTCGTTGCCGAGCTGACAATCGTGCGCGATGTGCACGTACGCCATGATCCAGTTGTCATCCCCGACCCGCGTGGTGCCGACGTCCTGCGTGGTACCCAGGTTGAACGTGCAGAACTCGCGAATCGTATTGCGATCGCCGATCACCAGTTCCGTCGGCTCACCCGCATATTTCTTGTCCTGCGGCACCGCGCCGAGCGAGGCGAACTGGAAGATGCGGTTGTCGCGTCCGATAGTGGTCCGACCTTCGATCACGCAGTGCGCGCCGATCGTGGTCCCGGCCCCCACCCGGACGTGCGGTCCGATCACGGCATAGGGCCCGACACTCACTGTCGGATCGAGCTCAGCCTTGGGGTCGACGATGGCCGTCGGATGAATCAGCGTCATGCCCACCGCAGGTTCAATTGATCTGGCGCATTGCGCACATCAGCGTGGCCTCGCATGCCAGTTCGGCCCCGACCAACGCGCGCCCCTTGAATTTCGAGATGCCAGCCTTCATGCGCTCGATCTCGACTTCCAGCGTCAATTGATCGCCCGGCTCCACCGGCCGCTTGAAACGCGCGCCATCGATGGCCGCGAAGTAGTAGACGGTGTTGTCATCCGGAATGATGTCCAGCGAATGGAACGAGAGCAACGCGGCCGCTTGCGCCATCGCCTCGAGCATCAATACGCCGGGCATCACGGGTCGATGCGGAAAGTGGCCATTGAAGAACGGCTCGTTCATGGTCACGTTCTTGAGCGCCTTGATGTGCTTGCCCTTTTCCATTTCGAGCACGCGATCCACAAGCAGAAAGGGATAGCGGTGAGGTAACAGCTTGAGGATTTGATGGATATCGAGCGTCATGATTTCTTGTCCTGCATCGTCATTTTTTCCAGCGCCTTCAGGCGCTCGCGCAGACTGTGCAGTTGCTTGAGCGTGGCTGCATTCTTCTCCCAGGCGGCATTGTCGTCGATGGGAAACACGCCGGTGTAATGGCCGGGCTTGTGAATGGATCGCGTCACCAACGAGTTGGATGAGATGTGCACGTGATCGGCGATCGTGAGATGCCCCAGGACCCCCGCCCGGCCACCGAGCGTGCAGTACGCGCCAATGGTCGCGCTGCCGGCGACTGCGGCGCAACCGGCCATGGCCGTGTGCTTGCCCACGCGAACGTTGTGGCCGATCTGGATGAGGTTGTCGAGCTTGACGCCGTCCTCGATCACAGTATCTTCGAGGGCACCTCGATCGATGCAAGTGTTGGCGCCGATCTCCACATCGTCCCCTATGCGCACAGCACCAAGTTGCTCGATCTTGATCCAGGCACCCTCTTGCGGGGCGAGGCCGAATCCATCCGCGCCGATCACGACGCCCGGATGCAGGAGACAGCGGTCCCCGATGACGCAATCCTCACTCACCGTGACTCGGGACTTCAGGACGGTGTCCGCGCCGATGCGCGCCCCTCGCTCGATGACGCACAGCGCGCCAATTCGGGCGGTCGGGTCGATCGAAGCGTCTGGATCGATGACGGCACTCGGATGAATGCGCACCGCGTCGGGTCGTGCATGCGTTTTCTTCCAGAGCTGCGTCAGCCGGGCGAAATACAGGTATGGATCCGGCGTCGAAATGAATGCTCCGCGCTCGGCGGCGGCGTCCCGCATGGCAGGCGCCACGATCACACAGCCCGCCTTGGAGGCAGCTAGCTCCTTGCGATATTTGGGATTGCTCAGAAAGCTGATGGCGTCTGCTTGTGCCACCGAAAGCGGCGCCAGCCGCTCGATGGACAACGCCGGATCGCCCTCAAGCTCGCCCCCGAGGGCATCAACGATTGCACCTAGCCGTAGTGACACGCCGATTTGCGGCGCTACTTGCCGCCGTTCGAGGTCGACGCGTTCAGCGCCTTGATCACCTTTTCGGTGATGTCGTGCTTGGGGTTGATGTAGATCGCTTCCTGCAGGATCGCATCGTACTTTTCAGCTTCAGCCACCTGCTTGACCACGCGGTTGGCGCGCTCGTAGACCTGTTGCAGCTCTTCGTTCTTGCGAGCGTTCAGATCTTCCTGGAATTCGCGGCGACGTCGCTGGAAATCCCGGTCTTGATCGATCAGCGCACGCTGACGCGTCATGCGTTGCGTTTCGGAAAGCGTCGGAGCCTCTTTTTCGAACTTCTCGGAGGCGGCCTTGAGCGCTTCACCCTGTGCGGTCAAATCCTTCTCGCGCTTGAGAAACTCAGCCTCCAGCTTTGCCTGTGCTGCCTTGGCGGGCAAAGCCTCGCGCAAGACGCGATCAGGATTCACAAAACCGATGCGGAAGGTTTCCTGCGCGTGGGCAGGCATCCCCACCGCCATGAAGGCGGGGATCAGCAGCGCACCTGCGGCACGAAGCAATGGGGTCATTAGAAGGAAGTTCCGATCTGGAATTGCAGGCGTTGGATTCTATCCTCCGGGATACCATTCGCCGGGTCTGCCTTCTGGTAAACGACAGGAATGGCGTACGCCAGGCGAAGCGGGCCGAGCGGCGAAATCCAGCTGATCCCCAGGCCGACGGACGCACGGATCTTCGTGATGGCGTCCCACTGCGCGTTGGTGGAGAACGAGTCACGCTCTGCCCACACGTTGCCGGCATCGAAGAATCCGTAAAGACGCAGCGTCCGGTCGTTGCCAGCACCCGGGAACGGGGTGCTCAACTCGGCATTGAAGATGGCCTTCTTCGTGCCGCCCAGCGCCGCGCCCTCAGTCTGCCCAAGGATTGGCACGTCCTTCGGTCCCAGGGAGTTCTGTTCGAAGCCGCGAACCGACCCCAGGCCACCGGCATAGAAGTTCTTGAAAATCGGATAAGTATTGTCACCAAACGCCTTGCCATATCCCAACTCGCCGTTCAGCGCGAATGTGTACTGCTTGTTGAGCGGGAACCACTGCTGGTATTGGTAGCTGCCCTTGTAGTACTTCATGTCGCCACCGGAACCGACTTCGAGATTGGCCCGCTGCAGGCGGCCACGGGTCGGAACCAGCGCGCTGTCTCGATCATCACGAGCCCAGCCGACGGTCAGGGGAATACCCCAGACTGAATTGTTCTCGCAAAACAGAACAATGCCGTTCGGTCCTGTCGTACACCCGAAGTAGTCACGATACGACTGCGGGGTCAACGCAGAGATCGAACTGCCGGGGTCGAAACGGTAGCGCTCGAGACCCGCACCAAAGAAGACCGTGTCGACTTCGCTGAACGGGACACCAAAACGGATGTTGCCCCCCTCGTTCACCAGCTTGTAGTCGCCGTCGACGGTGTAGTACGGCCGGGTGGTCGTGCTGTAGAGGCTGAAGGTGCGCGAGATGCCGTCCTTTGTGAAGTAGGGATCGGTGGTGGTCAGCGAGATTGTGCGGTTGTACTTGCTCGTGTTGACCTGCACGCCCAGGTAGTTGCCAGACCCGAACACGTTTTCCTGGGAGATGCCAAAGGTCAGGGAAACCTTCTCTGCCGTGGAAAAGCCGGCACCCAACTGCAACGAGCCGGTCGGCTTTTCAGTCACGTTGATCGTCAGGTCGACCTGGTCGGGCGACCCGGGCACTTCCTGGGTGTCGACATTGACATCGGTGAAGAATCCCAGCCGGTCGACGCGATCGCGCGACAGCTTGATCTTGTCGCCGTCATACCAGGCAGCCTCGTACTGCCGGAACTCACGCCGGATGACTTCATCGCGCGTGCGGTTGTTGCCGCCAATGGAGACACGGCGCACGTACACCCGTCGACCTGGATCGGCGTTCAAGGTCAGCGCCACGCGATTGTTGACGCGGTCGATCTCAGGCTCGGCCTGAACGCGTGCAAACGCAAAGCCGAAGGAACCGAAATAGTCTGTGAACGCTTTGATCGTCTCGGTAAGCTGTTCGCCGTTGTAGGGTTCGCCGGGCCTGATCGTCACCAGCGACTTGAACTCGTCTTCACGCCCCAGGAAATTGCCGGTGAGCTTGACGCCGGAGACGACGAACTTCTCCCCTTCGGTGATGTTGACGGTCACGGCCAGGTCCTGGCGGTCCGGCGAGATGGCGACCTGCGTCGAGTCGATGTGGAACTCAAGGTAGCCGCGCGACAGGTAGTAAGAGCGCAGCGTCTCAAGGTCGGCATTGAGCTTGGCGCGCGAGTACTGGTTGGATTTGGTGTACCAGCTCAACCAGCCGCCGCTGTCCTGATCGAAGAGACTGAGCAGTGTGGATTCACTGAAATCCTTGTTGCCAACGATGTGCACTTCGCGAATACGCGCAGGCTCGCCTTCGGTCACGGTAAAGGTGAGATTGACCCGGTTGCGCTCAATCGGAGTGACCGTGGTCACAACCTGCGCGTTGTAAAGGCTCCGGCTCACGTATTGGCGCTTTAGTTCCTGCTCCGCGCGGTCAGCCAGTGCCTTGTCGAAGGGGCGCCCATCGGCGAGACCCACCTCACGCAGCGACTTCAGAAGCGCCGCCTTGTCGAATTCCTTCGTCCCGACAAAATCGACCTCGGCGATGGTCGGCCGCTCTTCGACGACCACAACAAGCACATTGCCGTTGACGTCGATTCGTACATCCTTGAACAACCCAAGATCAAACAATGCGCGGATCGCTGCCGATCCACGTTCGTCGTTGTACGTGTCGCCTACGCGAAAAGGCAGCGAGGCGAAAATCGTACCCGGCTCCACGCGCTGGAGTCCTTCGACGCGAATGTCGCGAACCGTGAAAGGTTCGACCGCCCAGGCCGCCGTAGCGGCAATCGCGCTGGCCACCACTGCGGMGACGCTGCGCAGGCGAAAGCGACTGAATGTTTTGTTCATCTGTGAAATTGCGCCAGCGCGGAACGGGCCGGCAGATAGTTAACCAAAGAGCCGCGTGACGTCGTTGAAGAGTGCAATGGACATCATGACGAGCAACAACGCAACACCGCCGCGTTGAAGCCTTTCCATCCAAGCATCCGAGACACTCCTGCCGGTCAGGCCCTCCCAAAGATAATACATCAGGTGCCCTCCATCGAGGACCGGCAGCGGCATGAGATTCAGCACACCCAGACTGACGCTGATCAGCGCCAGGAACACCAGGTACTGGGTGAAGCCGAGGCTCGCAGACTTCCCTGCATAGTCGGCGATCGTCAGTGGCCCGCTCAGGTTCCTGAGTGACGCTTCCCCGATGACCATCTTGGCCATCATGCGCACGGTGAGCGCAGACACCTCCCACGTGCGGACAAGACCATGCCAGAGCCCGTCTACCGCGCCTTGCCGCACAAGAACCATCTCTGGCGGAGTCCCCACGTAAGCGCCGATACGACCGACCTTGATGGCCCCTTCTTCACGCACCTCGGGCACGACGTCGATCTTGAGCACCTGATCGCCGCGTTCAACTTGCCAAGGTTGGACCCGGGGCTGGCCGCCATCGACCGAAGCGCGGATCACCTCGCGCAATTGCTGACCGTCAACGATCGGCGTGCCGCCCACCGTACGCACCACATCGCCGGAACGCAGCCCAGCATGCTCCGCTGCACTTCCCGGCATCACCTCGCCGATCTCAGGCCGCGTCAATGGAGCGACGACGCCGATCTTTCGGAACATCTGCGCATCGGCATCCTTGGCTTCGATGCGACTCAGCGGCAATACGAGTTCGCGAGACGGGCGCCCGCCCTCACCCGCGATTTCGAGGGTGAGGTCGCGCCCGTCGAGCGCGCCGCGCGTCATGCGCCACCGCAAGTCCTCGAAGGACTGCACCGGCTCCAGTGCGCCGTCAAACCCTGCCCGCGTGACGTGCTCGCCGCCACGCAGCCCCGCGGCTTCCGCCAGAGATGCGGCCACGGGGTGCGCAAGCTTCGCTGCCGGCTCCTGCACGCCGATCCAACTGACGAGCGTGTAGAGCAGTACCGCCAGAAGCAGATTTGCGATGGGACCTGCCGCGACGATGGCGGCGCGCGACCGCAAGGGCTGCGTATTGAACGCGCGATGCCGCTCCTCAGGGAGCACCGGGCCCTCGCGCTCATCGAGCATCTTCACGTACCCGCCGATCGGGAACATACCGATCACGAATTCAGTGGATTGCCCTGGATGCTGACGCTTCGGCTGCCAGCGATAGAGCGGCGCGCCGAAACCGACTGAGAAGCGCAGCACCTTCACGCCGCACGCTACCGCTACGCGGTAATGACCATACTCGTGGACTGCAATCAGCAAGCCGAGCGCGACAATGAAGGCAACGACTGTGAGCATGGAGTATCCGAAAGTTGGTGGTCAGACAGCGAAGCGCAATGCGGCTGCGTTGGCTGCGGCACGGGCGCTGGCGTCCAGGGCGAGCAAGTCCCCGAGTGATTGCGGCTTGGAGGGGCGCACTGCCTCCAAAGTTTCCATGTTCACCGCATGAATTCGGTCGAAGCGAAGTCGGCGATCCAGGAAGGCCTCGACGGCTACTTCGTTGGCAGCGTTCAGAATCGCCGTCGTACCGGGCGCGGCGCGCAGTGCGTGCCAAGCCAACTCGAGACCGGGGAATAGCGCCGAATCTGGCGGGTCGAAGGTCAACGCCGCCATCTGGCGGAAATCGAGTCTGCTGGCACCGCTCTCGATGCGTTCGGGCCACGCGAGACCCACGGCGATGGGGACCCGCATATCCGGCGTGCCGAGTTGCGCAATCACCGATGAGTCGGTGAACTGAACCATCGAATGCACCACGCTCTGCGGATGAATCACGACCTCTATCTGCTCCGGTCGCACGCCGAACAGGTGGCGGGCCTCGATCACTTCGAGAGCCTTGTTCATCATCGTCGCGGAGTCCACCGAGATCTTTCGGCCCATGACCCAGTTGGGATGGGCGCAGGCCTCCTCCGGGGTCACGCTGATCAGCGACGCTGGCTCGCGGGTGCGGAACGGCCCTCCGGATGCGGTCAGGATGATCTTGTCGATCCGCCGGGCCCACGTCGCCGGATCCTCCGGAAGTGATTGGAAAATTGCCGAGTGTTCGCTGTCAATCGGCAAAAGCGTCGCCCCACCCTGTCGCACGGCGCTCATGAAGAGTTCGCCGCCGACGACCAGCGCTTCCTTGTTGGCAAGCAAGAGACGTTTGCCCGCTCGGGCCGCGGCCAGACAGGGTCCCAGCCCTGCAGCGCCGACGATGGCAGCCATGACGGCATCGGTCTCCTCATGGGACGCGATGGTTTCGATGGCGTCTCTGCCTTTCAATACTCGCGTCGGCAATCCGTTCTGCTTCAGCTTGTCGGCGAGAAGATCCGCGTGCGGCGCACTGGCCATGGCGGCGAATTTCGGTGAGAAGCGCGCACATTGAGCAAGCATCTCATCGACCTTCGTTGCCGCCGACAAGGCAAAGACTTCAAAACGGTCGGGATGTCGAGCGATCACGTCGAGCGTGCTCACACCGACGGATCCCGTCGAGCCGAGCACAGTGACGCGCTGTCTGATTGTGTTCACAGGAAGGCCAACATCATTGCAATAGGCAGCGTCGGAAGCAACGCATCGACCCGATCAAGCACGCCGCCGTGACCCGGCAGCAAGGCACTGCTGTCCTTGGCGCCCGCACTACGCTTGATCAACGATTCGACCAGGTCGCCCACCACGCTCATCGCCGCGAGGAATATTACGCCGATCAGCAATAGCCACCACCCACGTTCCGCCAGTCGCGTGTAGAGGCTGCCGACACTGGCCTGCAACGCGGCATCGCACCACGTCCAGGCGAACGCCAGAATTACCACGCCGGCCATGCCGCCCCACACGCCCTCCCAGCTCTTGCCGGGGCTGATGGTGGGCGCAAGCTTGTTACGCGTGAATTTGAGGCCGAACGCCCGGCCCGCGAAATACGCGAACACGTCGGCGACCCATACCAGCACCAGGATGGACAGGAGGAAGTTGATTCCGATCATGCGTGCCTGCACTGCAGCGAGCCAAGCAACCCACAGTGCCAGCAATCCCCCGACCAGGCGCAAGCCCTTGGGAACACGTGGCCAGCCCGGCACCGCGACGCGGAGCAGCGCAGCGCCACCGAGCACCCATGAAGCACTGGCCACGATCCAGACAAGGAGCAGCGGTGCGCCGAGTAATCCCAGCCACCATGACAGCGCACAAAGCAAGACGATCTCAGCTCCAAGAAACAACGAGACCCGCTGGCCGTAGCCATTGAGACGACCCCACTCCCAGCCAGCGGCGCCGATCAACGCAAGCATCACGCAACCGAAGGGAACGTACGACGGATAGAAAAGCGCGGGAAGCAGGATCGCCAACAAGACGACCGCTGTAATGATGCGTTGTTTGAGCATGCGCTCAGGCTGCTTGCTGATCGGGCTGCGCAGGAGACCGAACTTGCGCCGAAGTCTGTCCATATCGGCGCTCGCGAAGCTGGTAGGCATCGATCGCCTCGTCCAGCGCTGCTTCGTCGAAGTCAGGCCACAGGCGATCGCTGAAGAACAGTTCGGCGTAGGCGCTCTGCCAGAGGAGGAAATTCGATAGACGTTGCTCGCCACCGGTACGGATGAACAAATCGGGGTCCGGAACGTGCGACAGAGCCATCGCGGCATCGAGGTTGGTCTCGGTCAAGGCCTCGCCTCGAGCGACCAGTTGCGCTGCGGCTCGCGCGATGTCCCACCGGCCGCCGTAGTTGAAACACACGTTCAGGACGAGCCGCGAATTGTGCGCCGTGGCAGACTCGGCCTGGATCAGACCGGCGGTAATTTTCTCGGAGAGACCACCGCGCTCACCGACGAAATGCAAACGAACTCCATCCTGGCTCAGCTTGGGTACTTCGCGGCCAAGTGCGCCGACCATCAAGTCCATCAAACCGGACACTTCTTCAACAGGCCGGTTCCAGTTTTCGGACGAGAACGCGAAGACCGTCAGGACAGCAACGCCGCGCGCCACACAGGCCTTCACGCATCGCCGCAAGGACTCGACGCCCTGCTTGTGCCCGGCAACTCTCGGCAGGAAGCGGCGCGTCGCCCAGCGTCCATTCCCGTCCATGACGATGGCAATGTGGTGAGGAATGGCGCGTGGGGTCTTCATCTCAGACTGCCATGATCTCGGCTTCCTTCGCGACCACGAGACGATCGATCTCGGCGATATGGCGATCGGTCACTTTCTGGATCTCGACCTCTGCGCGCTTCTGGTCGTCTTCGGATGCCAGTTTGTCCTTGACCAGCTTCTTGATCGCGTCATTGGCATCGCGGCGCAGATTTCGCGTCGCGATCTTCGCGCTTTCGCCTTCGTTGCGGACGAGCTTGGTCATTTCCTTGCGCCGCTCCTCGCTCATGGGAGGCATCGGAATGCGGATCAAGTCACCCATCGAAGCCGGATTGAGGCCCAGATCGCTTTCGCGAATTGCCTTCTCGATCTTGGCGCCCATGCCCTTTTCCCAAGGTTGGACGCTGATGGTCCGCGAATCAAGCAGCGCGACATTCGCCACCTGCGACAGCGGTACCGACGAGCCGTAGTACTCGACGTGGATGGAGTCCAGAAGTGCTGGATTGGCGCGGCCCGTGCGAATCTTGGTGAGGTTGCTCTGGAACGCCGCGAGCGATTGGTTCATCTTGGCGTCGGTTGCGTTTCGGATGTCTGCAATGGTCATAGATACTTTCTCCACTCAGGCATGCACCAGCGTGCCTTCGTCCTCGCCCATGACGACCCGCTTCAGCGCGCCGTTCTTGAAGATCGAGAACACCTTGATCGGCAGATTCTGGTCGCGGCACAGCGCGAAGGCCGTGGCGTCCATGATGCCGAGATTTTGGGCGATGGCTTCGTCGAAGCTCAACCTGGCATAGCGGGTCGCACTCAGGTCCTTCTTGGGGTCTGCGGTGTAGACGCCGTCAACCTTCGTAGCCTTGAGCACCAACTCGGCGCCGATCTCGGCACCGCGCAATGCGGCGGCGGTATCCGTCGTGAAGAACGGGTTGCCGGTACCGGCGGCGAAGATCACCACCTTGCCTTCCTCCAGATATTGGAGGGCCTTGGGGCGGACGTAGGGCTCGACGACCTGTTCGATCGCAATCGCGGACATGACGCGCGCAATCAAGCCTTGTTTGTTCATGGCATCGGCCAGGGCGAGAGCGTTCATGACGGTCGCCAGCATGCCCATGTAGTCGGCAGTGGCACGATCCATCCCGACGGAACCGCCGGCAACACCCCGAAAAATGTTCCCGCCGCCGATCACGACGGCGACTTCGACGCCCATGTTCACAACTTCCGCCACCTCGCCAACCATGCGGACGATCGTCGCGCGATTGATGCCGAAAGCGTCGTCGCCCATCAATGCCTCTCCCGACAGCTTCAACAAGATTCGCTTGTGGGCTGGGCGGGCTTCAGGCATGGATGGTTCCTTTGAGAGTTGGCGGGTGCGAGTGTATGACGTGATAGCGGGGAGGCAACGGTGCGATGCGCACCATTGCCTGGTAGCGACTTAGGTCGCAGCCTTGGCCGCTGCGACCTGGGCAGCCACTTCGGCCGCGAAGTCGTCAACCTTCTTCTCGATGCCTTCGCCCACGACGTACAGCGTGAAGGCCTTGATCGAAGTGCCGGCCGCCTTGAGCATCTGCTCCACGGTCTGCTTGTCGTTCTTCACGAAGGCCTGGTTGTGCAGCGAAACTTCCTTGAGGTACTTCTGCACACCACCCTCGATGCGCTTGGCAACGATGTCAGCCGGCTGGGGTTGCTTGCCGGCGGCCTCGGCTGCCTTGCGGTCTTCTTCGGCCTTGCCGGCAGCGACAGCACGCTCTTTTTCGATCAGCTCGGCCGGAACGTCCGCTGCCGAGATTGCTACCGGCTTCATGGCCGCGACATGCATCGCCACGTCCTTGGCGGCCGCGTCATCGCCTTCGAACTCGACCATGACGCCGATTCGCGTGCCATGCAGGTACGAGGCCAGCTTGCCGTTGCCGGCGAAACGCTTGAAACGACGGAAGCTCATGTTCTCGCCAATCTTGCCCACCAGACCCTTGCGCACGTCTTCGAGGGTGGGGCCGAAACCGTCCTGCTCGTACGGCAGAGCACCGAGGGCAGCCAGATCAGCCGGGTTGTGCTTTGCGACGAGCATCGCCGCTGCATTGGCCATCGCAAGGAAGCTGTCGTTCTTGGTGACGAAATCGGTTTCGCAGTTGATTTCGATCATCGCGCCGGCCTCGCCTTCGACAAAAGCAGTGACCACGCCTTCAGCGGTAATTCGACCCGACGCCTTGCCGGCCTTGTTGCCCAGCTTGATGCGAAGAAGCTCTTCGGCCTTTTCCATGTTGCCGTCGGCCTCGGTCAAGGCCTTCTTGCATTCCATCATCGGTGCGTCAGTCTTTGCGCGCAGTTCGCCGACCATGCTTGCGGTGATTGTTGCCATGTGTACTCTCCGTTCGGTTTGTCAATTGCGGTCGCCCATACCGGGCACCACGAAAATCAGATTAAAAAAAAGGGGCTTTAAGGCCCCTTCTTCAGGCTCGAACGAGCGTCAATCAGGCGGAAGCGCCCTCTTCGACCTCGACGAACTCATCGGCATTGCCCTCGGACACCGCCTTGACAACATCGCTGACGGCGCTTGCGCGACCTTCGATGATCGCGTCCGCAATACCGCGGGCATACAACGTGACAGCCTTCGACGAGTCGTCGTTGCCAGGAATCACGTAGTCAATGCCTTCGGGCGAATGGTTGGAATCGACCACACCGATCAGGGGGATGCCCAGCTTCTTGGCCTCGGCAACTGCGATCTTGTGGAAGCCCACGTCGATCACGAAGATGGCGTCGGGCAATGCAGTCATGTCCTGGATGCCGCCGATGTCCTTTTCGAGCTTTTCGATTTCGCGCGTGAAGGTGAGTTGCTCCTTCTTGCTCAGGCTTTCGAGGCCGGCTTCAAGCTGGGCCTTCATGTCCTTGAGACGCTTGATCGAGGTCTTGACGGTCTTGAAGTTGGTCAGCATGCCGCCGAGCCAACGGGTGTCGACGAAGGGCACGCCGGCGCGGCGCGCCTCGGCGGCCACGATCTCGCGAGCCTGGCGCTTGGTACCCACCATCAGGATGGTGCCGCGGTTGGCAGTGAGCTGCTTGGCGTACTTCATCGCGTCCTGGAACATCGGAAGCGACTTTTCCAGGTTAATGATGTGAATCTTGTTGCGATGGCCGAAGATGTACGGGGCCATCTTGGGGTTCCAGAAGCGCGTTTGGTGACCGAAATGGACACCGGCTTCCAGCATTTCGCGCATGGTGATCGACATAGGAATAACTCCAAAGGTTGGGTCTAAAATCCAGCCCGTTTTGTGCGTCTTCTTCCGATGAAATTCGAAGACTCACAACACCTTGAGTGGGCTGGTTTGCGGATGTGCTTCGCCCTGGAAAAACACCCGGGAAAGTGAGTAAAAGTACCCGGAGCGAAACCCAACGAGTATAGCACCGCCCCATTTGGCCTCCCAATCCACCATGCGCCCTGACCTGCACGCTACCCGCATCGCCCTGATGACGGGCACCTCTGACGTGCGCACCGAAATGGAGCATTCCGTCGCCGTCGCGGAATCGCCCGCCTGCAATGACACTTTTACGCGCACGCTTTTTGACGAAGCACGCCGTGAAGCGGTCGCGGCCGCCA
Organism: Variovorax sp. 05L425; assembly: GCF_056397705.1. Taxonomy (NCBI): domain Bacteria; kingdom Pseudomonadati; phylum Pseudomonadota; class Betaproteobacteria; order Burkholderiales; family Comamonadaceae; genus Variovorax; species Variovorax sp. 05L425. The sequence continues at coordinate 87,163 of NZ_JBFTNY010000011.1, forward strand.
TGCAAAAGCCGATGTCCGGCCTCGCTTTTTCGGTCAAGGACCTGTTCGACATTGCCGGCCAGCCAACGCCGGCCGGATCCGTCGTACTTGCCCATGCGCCTTCGGCCAAGGCTGATGCGGTTGCCGTTGCCCGGCTCCGCGCCGCGGGAGGCGTGTTGTTAGCCCGGACAAACATGACCGAGTTCGCCTTTTCGGGTGTGGGCATCAATCCGCACCATGGAACGCCGGCGAACCCAAGCGATCCCGCGACACCGCGAATTCCCGGAGGCTCGTCCTCTGGTGCGGCGGTCTCGGTCGCGACTGGCGCCGTCTTCGTGGGACTCGGCTCCGATACCGGTGGCTCGATCCGGATCCCGGCGGCGCTGAATGGCATCGTCGGCTTCAAGAACACGGCGCGGCTCGTCCCGACCGACGGCGCACTTCCGTTGTCGACGACGCTTGACACCGTTTGCGCCCTGACCCGATCGGTCCGCGATGCGATCACGGTCCACCAGATCCTGGCGGCCCGCCGGGTGACGGCCGGCAATGCGCCATTGGCGAACTACCGGTTCGCCGTGGCCCAGGATCTGTTCCTGGACGAACTCGACCCCGTCGTGGCCGGCGCCTTCGAGCGAACGCTCAGGACGCTGCGAGGCGCCGGCGCGCGCATCGAAGAGATCAGCCTGCCCGCACTGGCGGACCTTCCTGCAATCAACGCCACCGGCGGCTTTTCTGCCGCCGAGTCCTATGCCTGGCATCGCCTGCTGTTGGAACGCAGTGGTGCAGGCTATGACCCCCGCGTGGCGCAGCGCATTCTGAAGGGCGCGACGATGAAGGCCCACGAGTACATCGAACTCGGCAACGCCCGCCGAGCCTGGATCTCCCGCATGGAGCAGGCACTCGCGCCATTCGACGCGGTCTTGTCACCCACGGTGCCGATCGTCGCACCGACGATTGCCAGCGTTGCTCCCGGGGAAGAGCGGGACGCCGCCTTCTTCAAGACCAATGCGCTGCTGCTGCGCAATCCCTCGGTCGTCAACATGCTCGACGGCTGCGCGATCTCCATTCCCTGCCATGTCGCGGGCGAGTTGCCCGTCGGACTCATGCTCTGGCACGCCGCCCTGCGCGACGATGCGGTGCTGGCCGCCGCGCTGCAGGCCGAACGCGCGCTCGAAGGACGATAGTCCTTCCCAACGAATCAAATCACCACAAAGTAACGAATGAAAGTAGCGATCGTGGGAGCCGGCATCATCGGCGTCACCACTGCATGGGAGTTGGCCTGCGACGGCCATGAGGTCGTCGTCTTCGAGCGTCGCGGCGCTGCGGCCGAGGAATCCAGTTTTGCCAACGCCGGTGTCGTCGCGCCAGGTTACGTGACGCCATGGGCCGGCCCGGGAATGCGTGGAAAGGTCCTCCGCTCGCTCCTGTCGACGCACGGCGCCATCAAGTTGCGCTGGCCCTTGTCCGCACGCGACGTGCGCTGGATGGGCCATTGGCAGCGCGCCTGCAAACTCGAAACTTACCTGGCCAACCGCGCACGCATGCAGCGCCTCGCGTTCTACAGTCGCGCCCGCCTGCACGCGATCACGGAGGCATGCGAGTTGGAGTATGAGCGCAGCGACGGCTATCTGGTGCTCTTGCGCTCCAAGCGCGAGAAGAAGTTGGTGCAAGCGGGTCTCGATGTCCTGCGCGCAGCGGGAACAACGTTTCGCGAGGTCGACGCCGACGAAGCACGAAAGATCGAACCCGCGCTCAGCAGCGATACGGCGCTCGCCGGCGCCATCCACCTGCCCGACGACGAGGTGGCCAATTGCAGGCAGTTCGCGCTGCTGCTCAAGTGGGAAGCCGAGGCGCTGGGAGTGCAGTTCCATTTCAATTGCGACCTGGCACCCATGAAGCGTTCGGCTCCAACCGAACTGTCACTGGCGAGCGGCTCCGAGGGCCATCGCTTCGACGCGGTGGTGGTATGCGCAGGGGTTGCCTCGGCAGACCTCCTGAGGCCGCTGGGACTGCGCGTTCCGCTGGCGCCGGTCTACGGCCACTCCATCAGTGCCAGCATCCGAGAACCGCTCAATGCCCCACGCAGCGCCGTGATGGACGAGCGCTACAAGGTCGCGATTTCCAGACTGGGCCTGCGCGTGCGCGTGGCGGGAAGCGCCGAGCTGGGCGGCTCGCTCGGAACGCTCAATCCCGCGTCGCTGCAGACGCTCTACAAAGTTCTGCAGGACTGGTTCCCAGGCGCGGTGACGCTCCGCTCAGGCGTCCAGCAATGGAAGGGTGCGCGGCCGATGCTGCCGGACGGACCTCCCATCATCGGCCCGAGCGGCGTGCCCGGCGTTTGGCTCAACCTGGGACATGGATCGAGCGGCTGGGCGCTCTCCTGCGGTAGCGCGCGGGTGCTGGCGGATCTCATGTCCGGCCGCGATGCGGGTATCGACCTCGAGGGGCTGGGCATCGAACGCTTGCTGCAACACTGACGCTCGGAGCGTCGACTCATGTATCGCATCACCTCCGCCACCGCTGCCGACCTCTTCGATATCTCGACGATTCGGCGGATCGAACAGGCCGCTGCGGCCACGTTGCCGCCTCATGCATTGATGAGACGCGCAGGCCTCGCAGTGGCGCAGTTGGCGATGGCCATCGCGCCCCACGCGCGCGTCATCTGGATCGCTTGCGGCCCCGGCAACAACGGCGGCGACGGCTTCGAGGCGGCGTCCCAGTTGCAAAGGCGCGGCTTCACTGCGGTTGTGACGCGAATCGGCGACGACAGCCACCTGCCCGCGGATGCACAAGCCTCGCTTCAGCGCGCGCACGAGGCCGGCGTTGAGTTTGCCGAGATTCCCCCCTCGAACTACGACCTCGCCATTGACGCATTGCTGGGCATCGGTGCCGCGCGGCCGCCCGATGGATTGATGCTGGATTGGCTCCGGCGGATGAGCGGCGGTCACGCGCCCGTGCTCAGTGTGGACACGCCTTCCGGGCTGGATGCCGATACCGGTACCCTGTCGGCGAATTTCCTGACTTCTCCCGCGTTGGGCGCTACGCCCCCCCACCGCGTGTGCCTGAGCCTCCTCACACTCAAGCCCGGTCTTTTCACCGCGCAAGGCCGCGATGCGGCTGGCGAAGTGTGGCTTGACGACCTCGGCGTGTCCGCAGGCTCCGAACGGCCGACGGCCAGGTTGCCCGGCGTCCCGGCCGAGTCACCGCGCTGGCAGTCCTCGCATAAGGGAAGCTACGGCGACGTCGCAGTGATCGGCGGCGCGCCCGGCATGGCGGGAGCTGCCCTTCTCGCAGCGTCCGCCGCACTTGCCGCTGGCGCGGGGCGCGTGTTCATCGCTCCGCTGGACGCCGGCACCGTTCCGCTGGATGTTCTTCGACCGGAGCTGATGTTCCGCCGCCCGGACACTCTGGATCTCGCAGGCATGACCGTCGTCTGCGGATGCGGTGGCGGGACGGCCGTGGGAGACGTGTTGCAGCGCGTTCTGGAAACCGCCGCGGCATTGGTCCTCGACGCGGATGCACTCAATGTCATCGCGGGCGACAACGCATTGCAGGGTTTTCTGACCGTACGCACACAGTCCGAACGGCCAACCATCCTCACCCCGCATCCGCTCGAAGCGGCTCGTCTGTTGGGTGTGGCCACCGGTGACGTCCAGGGCGACCGCATCGCTGCCGCCAACCAGCTTGCCGCGCGCTTCGGGGCCACTGTCGTGCTCAAGGGCTCGGGCACTGTGATCGCCGCCCCCAAGGAAGTGCCGGTGATCAATCCAAGCGGCAACGCACGATTGGCTACCGCCGGGACTGGCGACGTCCTCGCCGGGATGACCGGCGCCGCGCTGGCAGCCGACCGGCCCGCCATGGCCGCCGCCTGCGAAGCCGTCTGGCGTCACGGCGATCTAGCCGATCGCTGGCCTGCCGATATTCCGCTGACAGCGGGTGCGCTTGCCTGCGGTAGCCCTCCCGTCACGCCTCGCTGAACGCGCGTCAGCCGCGGCCGACGAAGGGCATCTTGGTCGCCATCACCGTGTGGAAAAGCACGTTCGCCTCCAGCGGCAGGTTGGCCATGTAGAGCACCGACGACCCGACGATGGACACATCCATCACCGCCTCGATCGCGATCTCGCCGTTGGCTTGAGGAACGCCCTTCGCCATGCGGGCAGCGAGTTCGGTCAGCGCATTGCCGACGTCGATCTGACCCACTGCGATGTCGTACTTGCGACCGTCCAGCGACGCCGTCTTGGTCAACCCTTCGACCGCGTGCTTGGTGGCGGTATAGGCGATCGAGTTCGGCCTGGGCGTGGTCGCGGAGATCGACCCGTTGTTGATGATGCGTCCACCTTGCGGCGTCTGCGACCTCATCGTGCGAAATGCCTGCTGAATGCAATAGAACATGCCGCTCAAATTGATATCGACCACGCCTCGCCATTGCTCAGGCGTCCAGTCCTCGAACGGTCCCGGCGGATTGCCCACGCCCGCGTTGTTGAAGAGCAGGTCCACACGACCGAATTGCTTCACAGCCGCAGCGAACAGCGCCTGCACCGATTCGGAGTTGGCAACGTCGGTCGGCACAGCAAAAGCCCGTGCGCCGGCGCCAGATTCCTGCGCCACCTTCTCCAGGGGCTCAATGCGGCGACCGGCCAGCACGACGCTCCAACCGTCCCCCAGCAATGCCAGCGCAGCAGAGCGGCCGATGCCCGTGCCGGCCCCGGTGACGATTGCGATGCGGCTCTTTTTCTCAACGCTCATTCATTTCTCCTTGGATCAGCGGCGCGGCTTGCGCCCTTTCATCTTGTTCGCCGCCTTCTTGACTGCTGTCTTGAAGGCTTGCATCGCCGATTGTGACCCTCGGCCGGACGACCGATCGTCGCGCTCCGCAACGGCTTCAGGCTTCTTGCGCGCGCTGCGCTTGGCTGACGCCTTGACTGGCACGCCGCTCGGCGCGACGCCCTTGTCCTTCATGGCGCGGGCACTCAGTTCCTCGCCCTCCCGCACCAGCCTGAAGTCGATCTTGCGACCATCCAGGTCCACGCGGCTGACTTGCACCCGGACGCGCGTACCAATGGCATATCGAATGCCCRTACGTTCGCCGCGCAGTTCCTGTCGCTGCTCATCGAACTTGAAGTATTCGCCGCCGAGTTCGGTGATGTGCACCAGGCCCTCGACGTACATCGCATCGAGCGTGACGAAGATGCCGAACGTGGTGGCCGCCGTCACGACGCCACCGTATTCCTCGCCGAGATGTTCGCGCATGTACTTGCACTTCAGCCACGCCTCGACGTCACGGCTGGCCTCGTCGGCACGGCGCTCGTTGGCGCTGCAATGCAGGCCGGCGGCTTCCCAGGCCTGCACTTCCTTGCTCGGCGCCACGGTGGCCTTCTGCGGCTTGGCCGTGGGCGACTTCACGCGCGAAGCCAACCGCTTGGCGAGCTTGGCATGCGCCTCGCCGGGCGTCGGCAACATCGGCAGCTGGTACTTGGTCTTCCCGAGGATCGCCTTGATGACGCGATGCACGAGCAAGTCGGGATAGCGCCGGATCGGACTCGTGAAGTGCGTGTAGGCCTCATAGGCCAGTCCGAAGTGCCCGCTGTTGATCGGCGTGTAGATCGCCTGCTGCATCGAGCGCAGCAGCATGGTGTGGATCTGCTGCGCGTCGGGGCGCTCTTTTGTCGCGTCGGCGATGGCCTGGAACTCGCCCGGCTTCGGATCGTCGGTGATCGAAAGACCGACGCCCATGGCCTTGAGATAGCCGCGCAGGATCTCCTTCTTCTCGGGCGTCGGGCCTTCGTGCACGCGATACAGGCCCGGGTGCTTGCCCTCGGCGATGAAGTCTGCGCTGCAGACGTTGGCCGCAAGCATCGCCTCTTCGATCAAGCGGTGCGCTTCATTGCGCGTGCGGGGCACGATCTTCTCGATGCGGCCGGCCTCGTCGCAAATGATCTGCGTCTCGGTCGTCTCGAAATCGACTGCACCGCGCTTCGAACGCTGCTTGAGCAGCGCGCGGTAAACGTCGTGCAGGTTCAGCAGATCCTTGACGCGCTCCTTGCGCTTCTGCGCTTCCGGTCCGCGCGTGTTGCCGAGGATGGCGGCCACTTCGGTGTACGTGAATCGCGCATGGCTGAACATGACGGCGGGATAGAACTGATAAGCGTAGATCTCGCCATCTGCCGCGACCAACATGTCGCAGACCATGCACAGTCGCTCGACCTCCGGGTTCAGCGAGCACAAGCCGTTGGACAGCTTTTCCGGCAGCATCGGAATCACGCGACGCGGAAAGTACACGCTCGTCGCCCGGTCGTAGGCATCGATATCGATGGCCGAGCCCGTCTGCACATAGGCACTCACGTCCGCGATCGCAACCAGCAGACGCCAGCCCTTGCCTCGGCCCACCTTGGCCGGCTCGCAGTACACCGCATCGTCGAAGTCGCGCGCGTCTTCGCCATCGATGGTGACCAAGGGAATGTCGGTCAGGTCGATGCGCCCCTTCTTGTCGGCGGGGCGAACCTTGTCGGGCAACGCTTTCGCTTCTGCAAGACAGGCCTCGGAGAACTCGTGAGGCACGCCGTACTTTCGCACCGCGATCTCGATCTCCATGCCTGGGTCGTCGATCTCGCCGAGCACTTCCTTCACCCGGCCCACCGGCTGCCCGAAGAGCGCCGGCGGTTCGGTCAACTGAACGACGACGACCTGGCCGACCTTCGCTGTGCCCGTCGCGCCTTTGGGAATCAGGACGTCCTGTCCGTAGCGCTTGTCTTCCGGCGCTACGAGCCAGACTCCGCCCTCGTGGAGCAGTCGGCCGATGATGGGCTGCTCGGAGCGCTCGACGATCTCGACCACGCGCCCCTCAGGCCGACCGCGTCGATCCTGCCGCACGACGCGCGCCTTGACGCGGTCCTTGTGCAGCACGGCGCGCATCTCGTTCGGGGGCAGATAGATGTCGGCTTCACCGTCGTCGCGCTGCACGAACCCGTGCCCATCGCGATGTCCTTGGACCGTTCCTTCAACTTCATCCAGCAAGCCGCTGGGATGGCCAATATTTTTGATATGATCTCCTTCTTTCCTGAAATTCAAAACATAACTGCTTCGGCAGGTATGTGGGCCCAGATGGCGGAATTGGTAGACGCACTAGTTTCAGGTACTAGCGAGTAACATCGTGGAGGTTCGAGTCCTCTTCTGGGCACCAAGTTTAAGTACACCCTTTCCGGGTTTTTCGATTCAAGCCACCGGTCTCCGGTGGCTTTTTCGTTGGGGCTGCCCAACATCAGATGGGCAGCGCAATCAGGTCGTGTCCCTCAGCGCCGACGATGCGCGCGCGAGTGAATTCACCGACCTTCAGTGTCTTGCTGATTTTTTCCGGTGGCAGCAGTCGCACGATGCCATCGATCTCCGGCGCGTCCGCATAGCTTCGGCCGACGCCGCCCTTGCGCCCCATGCCCGGCGCGGAATCCACCAGCACCTGCATCGTCGCGCCGATGCGCTTGCGCAGTTTCGCAATCGAAACCGCCTCTGCGACTTCCATGAAGCGCGCGCGTCGTGTTTCGCGCTCTGCCTCGGGCAGCATGCCCGGAATATCGTTCGCAGCGGCGCCCGCCACCGGGCTGTAGGCAAAGCAACCGGCGCGGTCGATCTCGGCCTCGCGGATGAAATCGAGCAGGTGCTCGAACTCTTCCTCTGTCTCGCCAGGAAAGCCGGCGATGAAGGTGCTGCGAATCACGAGTTCGGGGCACACCTCACGCCAACGCGCGATGCGCTCCAGATTCTTTTCACCGCTTGCGGGCCTCTTCATCCGGCGCAGTACGTCCGGATGACTGTGCTGCAAGGGCACGTCGAGGTACGGCAGCACCTGGCCACTCGCCATCAACGGAATGATCTCGTCGACGCTGGGATACGGATACACATAGTGCAAGCGCACCCAAGCACCGTAGGGTGCAGCGATTTCGCCGAGCGTGCGCACGAGTTCGAGCATTCGCGTCTTGACCGGCTTTCCGTCCCAGAAGCCCGTCCGGTACTTCACGTCCACGCCATAGGCTGATGTGTCCTGGCTGATCACGAGCAGTTCTTTGACCCCGCCCTCGAACAAGGCCTTGGCTTCCGACAAAACGTCGCCAACAGGCCGCGACACGAGATCGCCGCGCATCGACGGAATGATGCAGAAGGTGCAGCGGTGGTTGCATCCTTCGCTGATCTTCAGGTAGGCGTAGTGCCGCGGCGTGAGCTTCAGGCCTGCAATTCCGAAGGCCTGCGGCACCAGGTCAATGAACGGATCGTGTGGCTTGGGCAGGTTCGCGTGCACCGCATCCATCACTTCCTGGGTCGCGTGGGGGCCGGTCACTGCCAGCACGCTCGGGTGCATCTGACGCACCAGATTGCCGCCCTCCTCGCCCGTCTTCGCGCCGAGACACCCGGTGACGATCACGCGGCCGTTTCCGGCCAAGGCTTCACCGATGGTGTCGAGACTCTCCTTGACGGCATCGTCGATGAAGCCGCAGGTGTTGACGATCACCAGGTCGGCGCCTTCGAACGTCTTCGAGGTCTGGTAGCCCTCGGCACTCAACTGCGTGAGGATCAGCTCGGAATCAGTCAGGGCCTTGGGGCAGCCCAGGCTGACAAAACCGACTTTGGGGGTGGCCGGCGCGGCAATTCGTTCGGGGGAGGCAACTTCACTCATATGCCCCTATTGTCCCAGCTATCGGCCGGCCTGCCTCGTTCAGGGGCGCTTGATGCCAAAGGCGCCCAAAACCTGCTCAGTGTTCTTCTGCATCTGCTCCTGCATCTGCAGGAAGACATGCTTGGACTGTTCGACGTAATTGCCCATCAATCCCTGAAGCACCGGCGACTGCAGGGTCATGAACCTGGACCACATCTCCGGCGTCAGGCCTTCGGATTTTTCGGCGAGTTGTGCCTGCACCTCGGCCATTGCCTGGATATTTTTTTCGAGATACGGCCCCATGTAGCTTTGCATCGCCTGGCCATAGAACCGGATGATGCTGGCCAGAACCTGCTCCGTGAACATCGGCGCACCGCCGGCCTCTTCCTCGAGGATGACCTGCAGGAGGATGCTGCGCGTGAGGTCGTCACCGGTCTTGGCATCCCGCACCACGAAAGACGCCTGGTTCATGACGAGCTGCTTCACCTCGGCGAGGGTGATGTAGCTGGAGGTTTCCGTGTCGTAGAGCCTTCGGTTCGGATACTTCTTGATCACCCGCTGGACCGGCTTCACACCGGACTTCTTGCTCTGCACTAGGAACTCCTTCGGTTTCGCGATATTGGCGCGCGAACAATTCTAGGGAGCGCCCATATTGCACCGCGCCAAGGTTTACCCTGACCGGAGGAGAAGGCGGAGGCGAAGACTTCAGTCCAGCGAGGTCGCGTACTCGGCGCCGCAGGCCTTGCACGTTCCGGTCTCGGGGCGCGCGTCGGTTGCTTCGCGGTATTGCAGAGGGCTCTTGATGCCGTTGAAAACCCAGCAACGGGGACAGTGCTCCTGGCCCGCCACCGGCAGGTAGCCGCGGGCGCGCTGCTCGGCGCGCTCACGCGTGACGGGAGATCCCTGCCGGACGGTTCGCGCGACATCTTCCGCCGCCATGGTTCCCGCGCGACCGTTGGCACGGTCGTTGAGGCCGTAGACCACGCGCGCGAATTCGAGCGGCGCCTGGCGCACCAGCGCCGCGATGCGGAGTTCTTCCAGCGATGGATCGATCTCGGCGGCAGTATTCATCGGTTCCTGGACCAGGTGCTTTGATGTGAATGCGGTCAAGGTACCACAACTGAGGCGGCAGCCGCCAGTCGCCCGAAGGCCATAGAACTATGGCTGAGCTATGCCGAAGATCCGAGGGAGGAGGAGAAGGAGGTTTTGATCAGCTGTGCATCTGGTGGTTAATCAGATGCTGTGACCAAAAAATTGGTAGGCGCGATTGGACTCGAACCAACGACCCCCACCATGTCAAGGTGGTGCTCTAACCAGCTGAGCTACGCGCCTAGGTTGTATTCGAGAGGCCGAATTGTAGCAGGCTCCGAAAGCACTTTTTCAGCGACGTCGCGCAGAACGCACACCGGTCACCGCGGACACCACGCCTAACACCTGTGTGAGTCGCGCAGCGTCTGCAATTTCGATGGTGAAAGTCATCCACGCAGTGCCCTTGACCGATTGCGTCTGCACGCCGATGACGTTCATCTTCTCGCGCGCGAAGACATCCGAGATATCCCGCAGAAGCCCTTGCCTGTCCGCCGCTTCGACAGCGACGTCCACTGCGTAGACCGAGCCCGCCTCGCTCTTCTGCGCACCCCACTCGACGTCAATCACGCGTTCGGCGTTCTGGCTGGCCATCGTCCGGAAGTTGCTGCAGGTCGCGCGATGGATGCTCACGCCGTGGCCCTTCGTCACGAAGCCGCGAATCGCGTCGGGCGGCGCAGGCTTGCAGCACTTGGCGAGCTGCGTCATCAATGACGACACACCCACCACCAGCACACCACCGCGACCAGCCTGCTCGCTGCCGCGCGCCTTCTTGATGATGACGCCGTCGTCCGGTCCGGGCGCGGGCTCTGGCGGACGCAACAGTACCTCGATGTTCCGCAGCGAGAACTCGTCCTTGCCCACCACTTCGAAGAGGTTGTCCGCGGACTTGAAGCCCAACTGCGACGCAAGGTCGTCGAGCTTCAGCGCAGTCTTCCCTTCTCGTTGAAGAAGTCGCTCGACCGCTTCTCGGCCACGCGCCACGGTTTCGTGGGTGATCTGTGCGTTGAACCAGGCCCTGACCTTGGCACGCGCGCGATGGCTCGCCAGGTAGCCGAGCTCCGCGTTCAGCCAATCGCGCGAGGGACCGCCTTCCTTGGCGGCAATGATCTCGACGGTCTGCCCGTTCTGGAGCGGCGTGTTGAGCGGCACCATCGCGCCGTCGACACGCGCGCCGCGACAGCGATGCCCGAGGCTGGTATGGACCGTGTAGGCAAAGTCGACGGCGGTCGCGCCCTGGGGCAATTCGACGATCGCGGCATCGGGCGTCAGCACGTAGATGCGATCGTCGAAAAGGCCCTGCCCTTGCTGACCGCCGGACAGGTCCCGTTCCCACGCGAGCAGTTGCCTGAGCACCGCGATCTTCGCGTCGTATTCGCCGCTCGCCCAAACGCCCGCATAGCCCTTCTGCCCCGCTTCCTTGTAGGCCCAATGCGCAGCCACGCCGTGCTCGGCGTGATCGTGCATCTCCTCGGTCCGGATCTGGATCTCGATCGGCTTGCCCGCATGCCCATCGACCACTTCGCGCACCACCGTGTGCAGCGACTGGTAGCCGTTCGGTTTCGGGCGCGCGATGTAGTCGTCGAACTCCTCGTCGATCGGCTGGAAATGCGAGTGCACCCAGGCGAGCGCCGCATAGCAATCCTTGACGTCGGCGACGACCACGCGCAGCGCCATGATGTCGAAGACCTGCGCGAAGTCGAGCGACTTGCCGCGCATCTTCTTGACGATGCTGTAGATGTTCTTTGGCCGCCCCTGCACCTTGGCCTTGACGCCCTCGGCGGCCAGATCGCGTTCGAGGCGCGCCCTCAATTGCTCGACATAGCCTTCGCGCTCGACGCGCTTCTCATCGAGTAGGCGTGCGATGAGCTTGTAGGTCTCCGGCTCGAGGAAACGGAACGAAAGGTCCTCGATCTCCCACTTGACCTGCCAGATGCCCAGGCGGTTGGCCAGAGGCGCGAACACCTGCAGCGACTCGCGAGCGACGTTCTCCGGCGGCGGCCGCTTGCTGGCCGCTGCATAGCGCAAGGTCTGCAGTCGCGAGGCCAAGCGAAGCATCACCACGCGCAGATCACGCGAGAACGCGAGCAGCATCTTGCGCACGTTCTCGGTCTGCGCGCCGACGCCATCCGCCAAGTGAGCGCTGGCGGTGGCCGAACGCGCCTGCTTCTGCACATGCACGAGCTTGGTGGTCTCGACGGCCAACGCTGCGAAGTTGTCGCCGAACACCTTGGCGATCACTTCCTGCGGACGGTTCAGGTGCTGGCACGAGTAGACCAGGTAGCTGGCGGCCTGCATGGCTTCAGAGCCACCCATCGACGCGACGATGCCTGCAACGGCATCGGCGTGCGACAGCGTGTTCTCGCCGGTGTCCAGCGTTTCGTCGGCTATCAAGGGTTCGGCGAACGCCCGCGCTCGCGCGAGCATGTTCTCCATCACCGGCGTGCGCTCAGCAGTCGCTGCCGACAGCGGGTAGTCGACCACCAGCGATTCCGAAGCAGGCGGGACGTGCAGATTGGACTGTTCGCGCTTCACTATGCTGAATGCCGAAGTAGCGAACGCGGGGCCTGCCGGCAAGCCTCACGGACGACGTGACGAAGGGCGAGCACGGTCATGGAAGAAGCGAATTCGCGGTGAAGATAATGGTCTCGTTGCATCCTAATTCATTCGGAGATCGTCATCATGCTCAAAGGCAAAACCGCGCTTGTCACGGGGTCCACCAGTGGCATCGGCCTTGCTGTTGCAAAGGCCCTTGCGCAACAAGGCGCGAACATCGTGCTCAATGGTTTCGGCGACGCGGAAGGCCCGCGCGCTGAGATCGCGGCTTTCGACGTCAAGGTCGAATACCACGGCGCCGACATGAGCAAGCCGGCAGAAATCGAGGACATGATGAAGTTCGCAGCCACCCACTTCGGCCGCGTCGATGTACTGGTCAACAACGCCGGCATCCAGCATGTAGCCAAGGTCGAAGACTTCCCGCCGGAACGTTGGGACGCAATCATCGCCATCAACCTTTCGAGCGCCTTTCACACGACGCGACTGGCAGTTCCGGCGATGCGCAAGGCCAACTGGGGCCGCATTGTCAACGTCGCTTCAGCACATGGCCTCGTCGCGTCGGCGCAGAAGTCCGCCTACGTTGCAGCCAAGCACGGCATCGTCGGGTTCACCAAATCGGTGGCGCTCGAAACCGCCACGACCGGCGTCACCTGCAACGCGATCTGCCCGGGTTGGGTGCTGACGCCGCTGGTGCAAAAGCAGATCGATGATCGCTCCGCACGCGAAGGCATCTCGGTCGCACAGGCGCAAAACGATCTGCTCGGCGAAAAGCAGCCTTCGCTGCAGTTCACCACCGTCGATCAGTTGGGTGGACTCGCCGTGTTCCTGTGCTCGCCGGCGGCCGACCAGGTACGGGGCGTGGCCTGGCAGGTCGACGGCGGCTGGACCGCGCAATAAGCGCAGCGACCTCTGCGCCCACCGAGGCGCTTATTTCAGCTGCACCGAGCCCGAGACGTTGACGACGACGCTCGTCATGCCCGCTTCGATCGGCACCGGTGCGTCTGCGGTCGCCATCTTCGCCGAGGCTTCCATCGCCATCATGCGCGGGCGGATCGGCCCGCCCATGTGCGCATTGACCGACACCTCCCGCAGCGTGTAGCCGGTGAAGCCGAAGCGCTTGGCAAGTTCGTCGGCGCGCTTCTTGAAGTTGTCGATCGCCAGCGCCTGCGCTTCAGTCTCGGATTTGGCCTGCTGCTCACGGCTCAGGCTGAAGCCGACATTACTGACGGTCAGGGTCGAGATCTTGGCCGCCGTCTGCGCGATGCGCGGGAAATCCCTGCCTTCGAGCACCAGTTCGGCCGTGCCTTGCCAACCCGTCAGCTTGCCGTCACGGCTGCGCCGAGGAAAGAGGCTGAAGTTGCCGGTGTGGACATCGAGCTGGCCGGACTGTGCGTTCTTTCGCGCCTCTGTCAGCGCAGCATCCAGCGCTGTCTTGAGCTGCGTCTGCACGCTCGCCGCATCGTTGCCGTCGCGCGTCGTGGAAAGCGTCATGCTCAGTTGATCCTGCTGCACCTCGACCGTCGACATGGCCGAAAGCTGCAGAACATTCTGCGGTGACGGGAGTGTGACGGTCTGCGACCATGCCGCCGTGGCGCTCATCAAGACGGCACAGGCCGCGAACCATTTGGCTTTGTTCAATTCAGGAATCCCTCAGGTCAGGTAGTTGACAATGCGCCCGCGGGAGCGCCGCTCAGCGACGCGGCCGCCCCGGCGAGTCCAGCGTCGCGCCCTTGGTAGCGGGTGCGGGGACGATACGCTCAGCCGGCTGGGATTCTGCCGACTTGGCGATCTCCTGCCGCGGTGCCCATTGCTGGCGCACCTGCTGCCTCAGTTCGGCCAACTCTGCCGCCGTCAACCGGCGTCCGCCAGCCACTTCGTTGCGCTTGACATCGGAACCTGTGGTTGGCCGTTGCCCGTCGACCGAATCGACCCGCCGGTCGTTGATCTTCAGGAAGTTGAAGCTCCCCGCCCAACCCGTCAGGCAGAAAATCGTGAGCAGGAAAGGCAACGCGAATTTGTTGGGTTTCATAACGATTGCAGGACATCCAACCCGACTTTGCCATCGCTGCGCAATGCGGGAACGTCCCGAAGGCTAGTGGCCGCAAGTTTTGTAACTTAGTGTCAAACCTTTGGATAAACCGCTCAACGACTTCGCAACACCCTCAAAATTGGTGCTGTTACAAATTTGGCGTTGTAAAAATGAATCAAGCTCCAGCTCGCACAGACAAGATCGTGATCGTTGACGACGATGCACGCATCCGGGACCTGCTCCGCCGCTACCTCACCCAGGAGGGTTTCGAGGTGATCGTGGCGGAAGACGGCAAAGCGCTCAATCGCATCCTGCTTCGCGACACGGTCGACCTGATCGTGCTCGACCTGATGATGCCGGGCGAGGACGGCCTGTCGGTCTGCCGCCGCCTGAGGGCGGCCAACGACCGCACGCCCATCATCATGCTCACCGCCAAGGGCGAGGATGTGGACCGCATCGTCGGCCTCGAAGTCGGCGCTGACGACTACCTGGGCAAGCCCTTCAATCCGCGCGAACTGCTGGCCCGGGTGCACGCAGTGCTCCGCCGCCGTCCGCCGCTGGAAGCGCCGGGCGCCCCGTCGACCGACAACGAGACGGTCAATTTCGGTCCCTTCAGCTTTGACCTCGGCTCGCGCACGCTCAAGAAGGACGGCGAAGAGCTGTCCCTGACCACCGGCGAGTTCGCGATGCTGAAGGCGCTGGTGCGCCATCCCAGGCAGCCGCTGTCGCGAGAGAAGCTGGCTCAGCTGGCGCGCGGCCGCGAGTTCGAGCCTTTCGACCGCAGCCTGGATGTCCAGATCTCGCGCCTGCGCAAGCTGGTCGAATCCGATGCCGCGGCGCCGCGCTACATCCAGACCGTCTGGGGTGTCGGCTACGTGTTCGTGCCGGACGGCACGACCTGAAAGCGCTGAGACCCGTGGCCGCCACGATCGGCCCCCAGACCACCCAGCCGAGCCCGCTCGCCGAGGACAGCTCCCAGGGCACCCTGCCGAGCCCGCTGGATGCCCTCGGCCATCGCAGGCGCCGGACCCGGCTGCAGCTCGGCCTGAGTCTTTTCTGGCGGACCTTCTTCCTGCTCGTGCTGCTGCTGGTCGGCTGCACGGTCGCGTGGCTGCAGACTTTCCGCGCGCTCGAATATGAGCCGCGCGCCATCCAGACCGCGCACCAGATCGCCTCGCTCGTGAACCTCACCCGGGCAGCACTGGTGTATTCGGATGCGATCACCCGCGTCTCGCTGATCAAGACGCTGGCCGACCAGGAAGGCGTGCGCATCCTGCCGCGCGAGCCGGGCGACCGCTTCCTGCCCTACACCAGCGGCGCGCTGGACCAGCGCGTCACCGAGGAACTGATTGCCCGCCTCGGTGAAGGCACGACTGTGGCGAGCCGCGTCAATGATGAGCCGGGCCTCTGGATCGGCTTCACCATCGAGAGCGACACCTACTGGCTGCTGGTCGACCCGACCCGCTTCAGCAGGCTCGACCGGCGCACCTGGATGATCTGGCTGGCGACCACCATGGCGCTGTCGTTGGCGGGCGCGGCGCTCATCACCCGGCTGATCAACCGGCCGCTCAAGCAGTTGTCGCAGGCGACGATGCAGGTGCGCGAAGGAGAGTACGAGGCGCACCGGCTCGACGAACGCGCCCGCACCAACGAAATCCGGGCGGTGAACGTCGGCTTCAACCGCATGGCCGACCAACTCGCCAAGATCGAGCAGGACCGCGCCGTGATGCTCGCCGGCATCTCGCACGACCTGCGCACACCACTGGCGCGGCTGCGGCTCGAAACCGAAATGAGCGTCGCCGACGAAGACGCGCGCGACCACATGGCCGCCGACATCGCGCAGCTCGACGCGATCATCGACAAGTTCCTCGACTACGCTCGACCCGACCATGTCGACTTCAAGCCGGTGCTGCTGCGCGACGTGATCGATGCCTGCACCTATGCCGTTCAGGATCACGAGGACATCAAGATCACCGTCGACGTGCCGACCGACCTGCGGGTCATGGCCGACGAGGTCGAGTTGCAGCGCGTGATTTCCAACCTCGTCGAGAACGCGCGCCGCTACGGCAAGACGCCCTCGACCGGCGTTGCCGACATCACGATCCAGGCGCAGGCCCACAACGACGCGGTGCTGATCAAGGTCCGCGACCACGGCGCGGGCGTCGCCCCGGCCCTGCTCTCCCAATTGAGCAAGCCCTTCTTCCGCGGCGACGTGGCACGAACCTCGGCGGCGGGTGCCGGCCTGGGGCTCTCGATCGTCACCAAGAACATCGAGCGCATGGGCGGGACCTTTGCGCTCACCAGCACCCCGGGACGCGGGCTGGCGGCACACATCCGCATGCCGCGCGCCGCGTCGACCAGGCCCGATCCCTCCAAGGACAAAGACAAGGAGCGGGAAAAGGAGAGGGAAAAGGAAAAAGAGAAGTAGCCGCTCAGCGGTGGATCAGCGCGACGGCACGCGCTTCCATCGCGCGGCCCTCGCCCACCGGACCGAGTTTCTCGGCCGTCTTGGCCTTCACGTTGACTTGGCCGACTTCGATTTCGAGCGCGGCCGCGATGCGCTCGCACATTGCCGGAATGTGAGGCGCGAGTTTGGGCGCCTGGGCGATCACGGTGCTGTCGACGTTGCCGATCTGCCAACCCGCCGCACGCACCCGCCGAGCCGCCTCGGCCAAGAGCACGGTGGAATCCGCGCCACGAAACTGCGGATCGGTGTCGGGAAAATGCCGCCCGATGTCGCCGAGCCCCGCCGCGCCGAGCAAGGCATCGGTGATCGCGTGCAGCAGCACGTCGGCGTCGGAATGACCGAGGAGCCCCGTCACATGCGGCACCTCGACGCCACCGAGCACCAGCTTGCGGCCCGCCACCAGTTGGTGAACATCCCAGCCCTCGCCAATGCGGAAGTTGAAATCAGTCATGGTGCATCCGTCGGCTGCGCAGAATCGCTTCCGCCAGGGCGAAATCCTCCGGGAATGTGAGCTTGAAGTTCTGGCCGCTTCCCGGCACGAGCAGCGGCGCCAGGCCGACTGCCTCGATGGCGCTGGCTTCGTCGGTCACCGAATCGCCGGCGCGCTCCAGCGCGTCGAGCAGCATACCGATCCGAAACATCTGCGGCGTCTGGGCCAGCCACTTGTCGGCGCGGGTCGGCGTGCTGGCGACCCGCCCGTCGGGCGACGCGACCTTGAGCGTGTCGGCCAGACGATGCGCCAGCAGGCCGCCGACGGCGTCGTGCTCGCAGGCAGCGATCAGGGCTTCGATCTGGGTCGGCGTCACGAGGCAACGCGCCGCGTCATGCACCAGAACCCAGTCGTGCGGCCCCGCACCGGCCTGGCGTAGCGCCCGCAGACCATTGCGCACCGTGGCCGCGCGGGTCGCACCGCCGACGCGCAACAGATGCTCGCCCGCCGCCGGGAAGCGCGGCAGCACGATCCCCACGTCGGGGTCGTCCGGCGCAACCGCCAGCGCGATGCCCTCGAACAGCCCCTTGAGCGAACGGAAGACTTCCAACGTGTGCTCGACCATCGGGCGGCCTGCGATCCGGTGGTACTGCTTGGGTCCCTGTCCGCCTGCGCGGACGCCGGAGCCGGCGCAAGGAATCAGAACAAAAAATCTGGAAGCGGACATCGGTGCAACAGCGGCCTGCGACAAAAGGGCAGCCATTCTAGAATCGGCCTTCACACCCCTCGCCGGCCGGCGCGGGGTGTTCTGCATTTCCCAGGCATTTCATGGACCTCCCTCAACTCACGGCCGGCAAGCGTTTCACGCTGCCGCGCCCACCGCTGTCGGCCGATGCTCTGCTGCTGGCGCAATTGGCCGAGCGCGAAAAGTCGGCTGGGCGCGCCACCGCCGTGTTCACCGCGGATGCGTCCGATGCGCAACGGCTGATCGACGAAATCGCCTTTTTTGCGCCTGAGTTGCGCTGCGCGCTCTTTCCGGACTGGGAGACGCTTCCTTACGACAGTTTCTCCCCGCATCAGGACCTGATCAGCGAGCGCCTCGCCACCCTCTGGCGAATCAGCCAGAAGGAGGCCGATGTGGTGCTTGTCCCGGCGACCACGGCCCTCTACCGCCTGGCACCGCCCGCCTTCCTCGCTGGCTACACCTTCCACTTCAAGAGCGGCCAGAAGCTCGAGGAGTCGAAACTCAAGGCTCAGCTCACGCTCGCGGGTTACAGCCATGTCACGCAAGTCGTGAGCCCCGGCGAGTACGCCGTGCGCGGCGGGCTGATCGACCTGTTTCCGATGGGCTCCCAAGTGCCCTTCCGCGTCGACCTGTTCGACGACGAGATCGACTCGATCCGCACCTTCGATCCGGACACGCAGCGCAGCCTCTATCCGGTGCCCGAAGTCCGCCTGCTGCCAGGTCGCGAGTTCCCGATGGACGACGATGCGCGAGCGCGCTTCCGCAGTCGGTGGCGCGAACTCCTCGAAGGCGATCCCACGCGCAGCCGCATCTACAAGGACATGGGCAATGGCGTCGCTACGGCGGGCATCGAGTACTACCTGCCGCTCTTCTTCGAAGAGACCGCGACCGTGTTCGACTACCTCGGCGCCGAAGCCACGGTCGTTCTGCACGGGGACCTCGAACCGGCTTTCCAGCATTTCTGGCAGGACACCGGCGAACGCTATCGCCTGGTGCGCGGCGACCCCGAGCGGCCTGCATTGCCGCCCGAAGCGCTTTTCCTGAACGCCGAGCAGTTCTATCAGCGCGCGAAGCCATATGCGCAACTCGCCATTCGCGGCGACCTGACAGCCGACGCGCCCTACGCCGAGTTCGACGTGCTTGCGCCCTTTGCCGTGGTCCGCGGCGCGGACGACCCGCTGGTCAAGGTCAAGGAGCACATCCGCGCGACGCCGCACCGGGTGCTCTTCATCGCCGAAAGCGACGGACGGCGCGAAAGCCTGCTGGACTTCCTGCGCGCCAGCGGCGTCGGCCCGCCGGCCTTCGATTCGCTCGCCGAGTTCGAGGCTTCGCCGGACGAGAAGATCGGCATCGCCACCGCCGCGTTGGTCGCAGGCTTCGCTTGGCGCGAACAGGGGATCGACTTCGTCACCGAAACCGAGCTCTTCGCCGCAGCGCCCACGACACGCCGCCGCAACCGCAAGCAGGAGCAGGTCAGCGACGTCGAAGCGCTGATCAAGGACCTGAGCGAACTGGCGATCGGCGATCCGGTCGTGCACTCGGCCCACGGCATCGGACGCTATCGCGGCCTGATCAATATGGATCTCGGCCAAGGCATCGGCCCTGACGGCAAACCCTTGATGCAAGAGATGCTGCATCTGGAATACGCCGACAAGGCCACGCTCTACGTGCCGGTCTCGCAGTTGCATCTGATCAGCCGGTACACCGGCGTCAGCGCCGATGAAGCGCCGCTGCACAAGCTCGGCTCCGGCCAGTGGGAAAAGGCCAAGCGCAAGGCGGCCGAGCAGGTGCGCGATTCCGCCGCGGAACTGCTGAACATCTACGCGCGTCGCGCAGCCCGCGAAGGCCACGCCTTCCGCTTCTCGGCCGCCGACTACGAGGTGTTCGCCAATGACTTCGGATTCGACGAGACAGCCGACCAGAAGGGCGCGATCCACGCAGTCATCCAGGACATGATCTCGCCGCAGCCGATGGACCGCCTGGTCTGCGGCGACGTCGGCTTCGGCAAGACCGAAGTGGCGCTGCGCGCCGCATTCATCGCGGTGACCGGCGGCAAGCAGGTCGCCTTCCTCGCACCCACCACGCTGCTGGCCGAACAGCACTATCAGACCTTGATGGACCGCTTCGGGAAATGGCCGGTCAAGGTCGCCGAGATGAGCCGCTTTCGCTCGACCAAGGAGATCACGGCCGCCGCCAAGGGCCTCGCCGACGGCAGCGTGGACATCGTGGTCGGCACGCACAAGCTGCTCTCGCAGTCGGTCAAGTTCAAGAACCTGGGCCTGCTGATCATCGACGAGGAGCACCGCTTCGGCGTGCGCCACAAGGAGGCGATGAAGGCGCTGCGCGCCGAAGTCGACGTGCTGACGCTCACCGCCACGCCGATCCCGCGCACGCTGGGCATGGCGCTCGAAGGGCTGCGCGACCTGAGCGTGATCGCCACCGCGCCGCAGCGGCGCCTCGCGATCAAGACCTTCGTGCGCAACGAAGGCACCGGCGTCATCCGCGAGGCCGTGCTGCGCGAGCTCAAGCGCGGCGGGCAGGTCTACTTCCTGCACAACGAGGTCGAAACCATCGAGAACCGGCGCCAGAAGCTCCAGGAGATCCTGCCCGAGGCGCGCATCGCCGTGGCCCACGGCCAGATGCCCGAACGCGAGTTGGAGCGGGTGATGCGCGACTTCGTGGCCCAGCGCCACAACCTGCTGCTGTGCTCGACCATCATCGAGACCGGTATCGATGTGCCGAGCGCCAACACCATCGTGATGAGCCGCGCCGACAAGTTCGGCCTGGCGCAATTGCACCAGTTGCGCGGTCGCGTCGGCCGCAGCCACCACCAGGCTTATGCCTACCTGATGGTGCCGGACATCGACGGCCTGACCAAGCAGGCGGCGCAACGGCTCGACGCCATCCAGCAGATGGAAGAACTGGGTTCCGGCTTCTATCTCGCGATGCACGATCTGGAAATTCGCGGCGCCGGCGAGGTGCTGGGCGAGAACCAGAGCGGCAACATGATGGAGATCGGCTTCCAGCTCTACAACGAGATGCTGGCCGAGGCCGTTCGCTCGCTCAAGGCAGGCAAGGAGCCCGATCTGCTGTCGCCGCTCAGCGTGACGACCGAGATCAACTTGCACGCCCCTGCCCTGCTGCCCGACGACTACTGCGGCGACGTGCATCTGCGCCTGTCGTTCTACAAGAAGCTGGCGACGGCGAAGACGCCCGACCAGATCGACACGCTGCTCGAAGAAATCGTCGACCGCTTCGGCAAGCTGCCGCCGCAGGCGCAGACTCTGATCGACGTGCACCGCCTGCGCGTTCTCGCGCGCCCCTACGGCGTGACCAAGGTCGATGCCGCGCCGGGCGTCATCCACATCACGTTCAAGAAGGACCCGCCGGTCGATTCGATGAACATCATCAACCTGATCCAGAAGAACAAGCACATCAAGCTCGCTGGCAACGAAAAGCTGCGCATCGAGCGCGAACTGAAAGAGCCCAAGGACCGCGCACAAATGGTGCGCGACGTGCTTCGCAGCCTGGGCCAACCCAAAGTACAGGAAGCCGCACCGGCATGACCGCCAAAGAAATATCGCCCGGCCTCGTCGTCCAGCGCTTCACGCCACCGCTGGCGCTCGCCGATTTCAAGCTGATCGCGTTCGACATGGACTCGACGCTGATCAACATCGAATGCATCGATGAAATCGCCGATGCGGTGGGCAAGAAGGCCGAGGTGGCCGCGATCACCGAGGCCACGATGCGTGGCGAGATCAAGGACTTCAAGGAAAGCCTGCGCCGACGCGTCGCGCTGCTGAAGGGCGTGCCGGTCGATGCGCTTCAGAAAGTCTATGACGAGCGGCTGCGCCTCAATCCCGGTGCGGAGAAACTCGTGGCGGCCTGCAAGGCGGCCGGCATGAGGGTGCTGCTGGTCTCGGGCGGCTTCACCTATTTCGCCAATCGGGTGAAGGATCGCCTGGGCATCGATTTCGCGCGCTCGAACCTGCTCGACGAAGCCGACGGCCAGCTCACCGGCCAGGTCATGCAACAGTCGTGGGGCGACATCTGCGACGGTGCCGAGAAGCGCCGGACCTTGCTGGAAGTGGCATCGCTGCTCGGCATCTCGCCGGGCGAGACCATCGCGGTCGGCGACGGCGCAAACGACCTGCCGATGATGGGCGAAGCCGGATTGTCCGTGGCCTATCACGCCAAGCCGAAGGTGCGCGAACAGGCGATGGTTGCCATCAACGAGGGCGGCCTCGACCGCCTGCTTGAAATCCTGAGGTGACACCATGAGCGAAGCCAGCGAAGCCAGCGACGACAGGCGCACGCCTACCGCATCCGACATCGTGCATGCCGACCGGCGCTTCGGCACCGAACACGGCAGCATTCACAAGCCGATCCATACTGCGGTGCAGTTCAACTTCGACCGCGTGGAAGACCTCATCGGCGTCTTCCAGGGCACCCTCAAGGGAGCCTACAGCTATGCGCGGCAAGGTACGCCGACCACCGCCGCGCTCGAAGCCAAGATCAGCCTGCTGGAACAGGGCATCGGCACCGTCTGCTTCTCGACCGGCATGGCCGCGCTCAGCGCAATCTTCCTCACGCTGCTGCGCGCCGGCGATCACATGGTGTCGAGCCACTTCGTCTTCGGCAACACCAACAGCCTCTTCGGCACGCTGAATGACCTGGGCGTCGGTGTCACCAAGGTCGATGCGGGCTCCGTGGACAACGTACGCGCGGCGCTACGGCCGGAAACGCGCCTGGTCTTCGTGGAGACTGTCGCCAACCCCGGCACACAGATTCCGGACCTCGAAGCGATCGGCGCGCTGTGCCGCGAGCGCGGCCTGCTCTACGTCGTGGACAACACGATCACCTCGCCCGCCCTCTTCCTGCCGAAAACGGTCGGCGCGGGGCTGGTCATCAATTCGCTGACCAAGACCATCGGCGGGCATGGCGCGGCGCTGGGCGGCGCGGTCACGGATACCGGTCTTTTCGACTGGGCGGCGTATCCCAACATCTCTGCGAGTTATCGAAACCTCGACGCACGGCAGCAGGGTTTGCAGCAGATCCGCAAGAAGGGGCTGCGGGACATGGGTGCATCCCTGTCGCCCGAGCAGGCCCACCGCATCAGCCTCGGCGCCGAAACGCTCGCACTGCGTGTGGCGCAGACCAGCGCCACGGCGTTGACGCTCGCGCGCTTCCTGCAAGCTCACCCCGCCGTCGGTGCGGTCCACTATCCGATGCTGGAGAGCCATCCGAAGCACGCGCTGGCGCAGCGTCATTTCAAGGCGGGCTCGTGGCTGCTGGCGTTCGAACTGCGCGAGGGCATCGACATGCTCGCTGCGCTCAATCGCCTGCGGCTGCCGATCAAGGCCACGGGACTGGGCGACAACCGGACGCTCGTGATTCCGGTTGCGCCAACGATCTACTGGGAGGCAGGCCCGAAGGTGCGCGCCGAGATGGGCATTGCCGACGGGCTCGTCCGCGTCTCGGTCGGACTGGAGCCGGCCGACGAGCTGATCGCGGATTTCGATCAAGCCCTGCATTCCGAATAGACAGGGAGACCTGTCCCGCGAGGCACGAGAATCGCGGGCATGACAAGCCTGCCTGACAGTGTCTGGGTGTGGGACCTGCTCTTCCGGTCAAGCCGCAGGCACGGCCGCACCCACCTGTTGGTACACCGCCGTCTCGAAGCCCATGAGTGTCTCGATCACGGGCATGTCGAAGAATGGCAGCACCTGCGTCATCAGGACGCCGCCGATGCCCTTCGAACGGTCGATCCAGTAGTAGGAATTGAAAACGCCCGCCCAATCGCCGGTCCCGTTGCTGCGCATGCCGGGCAGATCGGCCAGCGTGAGATGAAAGCCCAGCCCCCAGGACTGCGGAACCGGAAGCGAAGGAACATCGTTCGACAGATCCGGCATCGCCGACTTCAAAAGCTCCGGCAGCTTGATCTGGCCCAGGTGGTTTTGCAGTGCCATCTGCACCGTAACGGGCTTGAGGATTCCGGCGCCGTCGTTCAGCCAGGCCTGCACGAAGCGGCCGTAGTCCTGCACCGTTCCGTAGGAGCCGTGACCGGCGGCGTCCCACTCCGAGCTGGGCGGCAAGTCGTACGGCGATGGCGCGAGTGTGCCGTCGGCTTGGCGTTGCTTCACGGGCAGCAGCCGTTCGCGCTGCTCGGCGCTGGGCGTGAAGGTCGAGTCCTTCATTCCCAGCGGCCCATAGACGAATTGCTGCAGGTAGCTGCCGAGGCTCTGCCCCGATAGCTTCTCGACGATGAGCCCGAGCCAGTCGGTGTTGACGCCGTATTCCCACGCGGTGCCCGGATCGTTGACCATCGGCACCGACAGGCTGCGCTTCAAGCCCGACAGGGCGTGGGGCTCCCCCGTCACGGTGTGGTACTTGAGCAGCTTTTCGTTGAGGAAGAAGTACCCCAGGCCGGCCGAGTGCGTCATGAGCTGCCGCACCGTGGCCTTGCTGGCAGGCGGTCGAAGGCGCGGCTTGTCGCCGTCGAAGCCGTCCAGGACGGACAGCTTCCCGAACTCCGGCAGGATGGATTCCACGGTGGCATCGAGGCTCAGCCGTCCCTGCTCCATGAGTTGCAGCGCCGCGGTCGTGGCCACGGCCTTGGTCATCGATGCATTGCGGAACACCGTTCGTTCGCTCGCCTCGCCGGCCGCATGGTGAAACAACTGACCGTTGCGGTCGACCACCACGACCGCAATGCCGTGCACGGCGCCCTTCGATACAACTCCATCCAGTAACGCCGAGATAGCCGAACCGTCGAATGCCATGATCGTCTCCGTTGTGAGTGGGTGAATCTGTGCGCGGGACATTCTGCGCCGAAAGCAAATTGGGCCTTCGCGAGCGAGGATTTTTCATCCTTCATGCATGCGGACCTTCTTTAGACTTTCGGCCATGAATCGCCGAAACATCATCCTCACCGCCCTTGCCGCAGGGTTTGCTCCAGTCGCGCTGGCCGTCCCGCAGTTCCAGGAAAAGGCCGAGTGGTCCCACGTCTTCACGGAAGCGGATGCACAAGGCAGCATCGTCGTGCTCGACGCCCGAGGCAAGTCTGAAAACGCCTATGTGTACAACTCGGCGCGTGCCGAGCGACGCTACTCGCCAGCTTCGACCTTCAAGATTCCGCACAGCCTCTTCGCGCTCGACGCCGGCGTGCTGCGCGATGAATTCCAGGTCATCCCTTGGGACGGCGTGAAGCGGTCCCAGCCGGCGTGGAACCAGGACCAGGATCTGCGTTCCGCCATGAGGAACTCCACCGTCTGGGTGTATGAGCGCTTCGCCAAGCAACTCGGCGATGCGCGCGAGACCGCCTACATGCGCAAGATTGGCTATGGCAATGCGGTCGCCACGGGCGAAAAGCCGTTTTGGGTCGAGGGCGACCTCGCCATCTCGGCCTTCGAGCAGATTGAATTCTTGCAGCGGCTTTACCGCAACCAACTGCCCTTCAAGGTCGAACACCAGAGGCTGGTGAAGGACGTGATGATCAATGAAGCGGGTCCGGACTGGATACTGCGCGCAAAGACGGGGTGGAGCGGAACCATCGGCTGGTGGGTCGGTTGGGTCGAGTGGCCCACCGGCCCCGTCTTCTTCGCCTTGAACATCGACACCCCGAACAGGCTCGGCGACCTTGCAAAGCGGCAGGGCATCACGCGGAGCGTTCTGCGCTCCATCGACGCCCTACCCAAGATGCAGTAACAGATGCAGTCGCTTCAGAGCGCCGACCCGAGCCGGGCAATCCCTTCCTGGATCTTCTCGACGTTGGCCGTGGCGAAGCTCAGGCGCAGCGTCGCGACGTCGGGCTTCTCGGCGAAGAACGGCGCACCCGGCACGAAGGCCACGAGCTTTTCGATGGCGCGCTTGGCGAACACGTTGGCGTCGGCGATCTTGCCATTGGCACCGGTCAGGCGAGTCCAGAAGAAGAGACCGCCACCAGGCTGCGTGAAGGTGATCGCATCGCCGAGTTCCTTCTGCAATGCCGCACCCATCGCCTGTGCACGCTCCCCGTAGACCTTGCGCACGTTGGCCAGCGTCGCCGGCATGCGGCCGCTCTTCAGGTACTGCGCCGCCGTGGCTTGCGCAAACGTGCTGGTGTGCGCATCGCTGAATTGCTTGCACATCGTTGCCTTGGCCAGCAGTTCGGGCGCGCCGATCATCCAGCCGATGCGCAGGCCCGGGCTCAGCACCTTGCTGAGGCTGCCGCAATGCACGACCAGCTCACGGCTGCCGGGGACATCCTTGGTCAACGACATGATCGACGGCGGCGGCGCCTTGTCGAAGTAGAGATCGCCATAGGGGTCGTCCTCGACGATCAGCGTCTGGTACTTCACCGCCATCTCCAGCACCTTCTTGCGCCGCTCCAGGCTCAGCATGGCGCCGCTCGGATTGCCGAAGGTCGGAATGAGATAGACGAATTTCGGCTTGTGCTCGGCGATCAGCTTTTCGAGCTCGTCGGTGCGCACGCCGTTGGCGTCGATCGGCGCGCTGATCAGCTGCGCGCCATAGAGACGGAAGCACTGGATGGTCGCCAGGAAAGTCGGACCTTCGACGATCACCTTGTCGCCGGGAGAAATGAGCGTCTTGCCCAGCAGGTCGAGCGCCTGCTGGCTGCCGGTGGTCACGATGAGGCCGCTCGGGTCGACTTCGACGCCCTTGGTCTTCATGAATGCGCTGAGCTGGGTGCGGAGCGGCTCATAGCCTTCGGTCGCGCCGTATTGCAGGGCGCCGCCGGCTTCTTCCGTCAGGGCCTTCGAGCTGGCTTCTCTCAACCCTTCGACATCGAACATCGCGCTGTCAGGAAAGCCGCCCGCAAAGCTGATGATGCCGGGCGTCCCCAGCAGCTTGAAGAGTTCGCGGATGGCGGAGGTTTCAACATTGTCGAGACGGGAAGCAAATTGCATGACAGGGCCTTCAGTCGGAGAGTTGCAGCCGTCCATTGTCGCAGGCAGCCTAAACTCGCCGCCACGATGAAAAAAGCCGAGATCGAACCTTTCTTCGCGACACTCCAGGCCGCCAACCCCACGCCCGAAACCGAACTCGAATACAGCACGCCCTTCGAGCTCCTCGCGGCCGTCCTGCTGTCGGCGCAAGCGACCGACGTGGGGGTGAACAAGGCGACGCGCAAGCTGTACCCGGTCGCCAACACGCCACAGGCCATCCTCGACCTCGGCATCGAAGGGCTGGAGAGCTACATCAAGACCATCGGCCTCTACCGCAGCAAGGCGAAGCACCTGATCGAAGCCTGCCGAATGCTGATCGAGCGGCATGGCGGCGAAGTCCCGAAGACGCGAGCCGAACTCGAAGCGCTGCCGGGCGTCGGCCGCAAGACGGCCAACGTGGTGCTCAACGTCGCCTTCGGCGAACCGACCATGGCCGTCGACACGCACATCTTCCGCGTCAGCAACCGCACGGGGCTGGCGCCGGGCAAGACGCCGCTGGAGGTCGAACTCAAGCTGGAGAAGCGCGTACCTGCCGAATACCGGCTGCACGCCCACCATTGGCTGATCCTGCATGGCCGCTATGTCTGCGTCGCGCGCAAGCCCATGTGCTGGAAGTGCGCCGTGGCGCCCTATTGCGACTACAAGCCCAAGACGCCGGCGCCCTGAGGGTGCTGATCGCCGCTTGCGGTTCCGCACGGCAGCCGCGATGATGCCGCTGCCATGCACATCGCGACACGGCTCCTGCTGCTCTGCGTCCTCGCCGCGCCGGCATCGGGATGGTCGCGGGAGCGGCTCGACGCCGACACGATGGTCCGCTACGGCGGCACCTATTCCGTCGCGTGCGGCAATCCGTCGATGGCCAGGCTGCGCGTGCTGCCCGATGCGCTGCTGGTCGAACTCGGCAACCAGCGCATGACGGGGCTCGATCCGCAAGCGGTCTACAGCTACTTCGGCCAGTCGCCCCCTAAGGCATTCCAGGTCGCACTGCTGAGCCAGGTGCGCGGGATGTCCGAGCTGATCTTCATCGTGAACCGCGACCGCGCCGGCAACTATGTCGAGATCGACGGCTCGCAGAACGTGCGTGCGGCGCTGGGGCCGTCACTCACCGGGCGAAGGTACCGCCAGTGCGAGGGTCCGGCGGTCGCCGCTGCCGGGGGTGCGCCTCAGCCGGGCGTGGTTCGTCCGGCAGCACCGCCCCCACCTTCTCCAGCATCACCTCCACCGTCGGCCGCGGGCAGCGTCAACGCCGCAGTCCTGATTGCCGATCCGCGCTTCGGCAAGACCTGGCGCTCCATGCTCGGCGGGGCACGCGAACCCTGGCTCGCCGAAATGGACGGCCCCGCGCCCGAACCGCGCTGGGTCACCATCGGCGGTAACCGCTACGTGCTGAATGCCTTCTGCAAGGCGCACGACTGCTACGACAACAACGTCGTGCAGCTCTACAGCCCCGGCGAGCCACGCATCTTTGCGTTCATCCACCGCGTGAACCGCGACACCCTGCTGGGCGATCCGCCGCCCGCCATGGCCGCCGAATTGCGCCGCCTGTGGCAAGGTGAATTCCGGAAGTCCCGCTGACAGAGCGTCAGAACTCGATGCTGACGCACTCGCCGAACGCGATCGGCCGGGCGGGCCACTGGTCGGAGCGCTCGACGCAACGCATGCCGTCGCTCAGCAACCATGCGGCACGAATCACGCCGGCATGCGTGACCCAGACGGCATCGCGTCCCCCTGCGCGCCAGGCATCGAAGGCCTCCCCCACGCGCTGCATGAACTGGCGCGTGCTTTCGCCGCTTCCGCCTGCGCGCGTGTCCGCAAAGTCGCGGGTCCAGGTTTCGAACTCGGCAGCGTCGATGGCCGACCAGAGTTGCTCCTCCCAATCGCCGAGGTCCATCTCGGCAAGGCGGGGATCGTGAATCATGCGCAGGTCGGGCCGCAGCGCGACGATGGCTCGAGCGAGTTCGGCGCAACGCGACAGCGGCGAGCAGGTCAGCGCCACGCCGGCGGGCAATTGCGGCGCGACGCGCTCGGCTGCGGCGCGCGTCACCTCGGGCAAAACCGGAACGTCGGTGCGCCCGTAACACAGGCCATCGGCGGCGGTGGTTCGCGCGTGACGCACAAGCAGGAGCTTCATGCCTGCCAGGCGAGCGCCAGATAGATCGCCAGTTCGCACACCTGCTGCGTGGCGCCCAGTCCATCGCCGGTGAAGCCCTGAAGTCTGCGTTGCAGCAGCCACGCCATGTACAGCGCAGCCAACGCGCAGAGAAGAATCGGCGCCAGGCCTCGTATCCATCCGAGCGCCGTCAGCAACCACGCAACCGCCGGCAGCGCCCACGCCACACCCGCGAGCAACGCGCCGCCGCCGATCGCGTCGGCCAGCGGCTTGGACTTGCTCGCCGCGTTCTCGTCGCCCACGTAGGGCAGCCAGCGGATCAGGAACAGCGGCGCAAGACGCGACAGCACATGAGCGCAGACAAGGGCCAGGACCACGGTGAGCATCCCTTGCCCTGCCAGCGTCGCCAGCAACGCGATCTTCATGCCGAGCGCGAGCACCAGTGCGATGGCGCCGAAGGCACCGATGCGCGAATCCTTCATGATTTCCAGCGCCCGGGCACGATCGGACGAACCGCCCAGGCCGTCCGCGACATCGGCCAGTCCGTCTTCATGGAACGCCCCGGTCATCCACACCGTCGCCGCCGTGGAGAGCACCGCGGCGGCCAGCGCGCCGGCCAAGCCCGGGAGCCCGATCTGTGCGACACAGAACACGCCCGCGCCAACCGCGCCGACGAGCCAGCCGACTCCGGGGAAGTGCGCGGCGCTGGCCCGCAACATCGCCGGGCTGAAACCCACCCATCCCGCCAACTGGCCCGTCACCGGGACGCGCGTGAAAAACTGCAGCGCCAACAGGAAGTGGCGCACGCCGTTCATGGCTCGTCCCGCCGCGAAACGCCCGCGGATTCAAAACTGGCCATCTCGCGCAGGATGCGGCAGGCGGATTCAAGCAAGGGCCACGCGAGGGCCGCGCCGGAGCCCTCGCCCAGCCGCAGGTCCAGTTCCAGCAAAGGCTGCAGCCCGAGGAAATGCAACAGCAGACGGTGGCCAGGTTCGGCCGATTCATGCGCGGCCACGCAGCGTTGCACGACGTTCGGGCGCAGCGCCTGGGCCACCAGCACCGCCGCGCTGGCGATGAACCCGTCGAGCACGATCACCCGTCGCTCATGCGCCGCCTGCAGCACCGCACCCACCAGCGTGGCGATCTCGAAGCCGCCGAAAGCCGCCAGTGCGGCGAGCGGATCGGTGGCGTCGGCATGCAGTTCGAGCACGCCGCGCAGCACCTGGCGCTTGTGGGCACGTCCGGCAGCGTCCAGTCCGGTGCCGGCGCCGGTGCAGGCATCGATGTCCTGGTCCGACAGGCGGGCCAGCAGCATCGCGGCGGCGGACGAGTTGCCGATGCCCATTTCGCCCAGCAGCACCGCATTGCCGGGGAGTTCGTGCATGAGGGCCATGCCGTTGGCAATGGCCTCCTCGCACTGCACCGCAGTCATCGCCGGCCCCACGGACGCATCCGCAGTGCCTGCGGCGATCTTGCGGATGAGCAGGCCATCGCGCAGCGCGAAATCGTGGCGCACGCCGCAGTCCACCACCGTCAGCGCCAGCCCGTGCTGCCGCGCGAGCACGCTCACGGCCGCGCCGCCGGCCAGGAAGTTCTCGACCATCTGCCAGGTCACATCGCTGGGATAGGCCGAAACGCCGCGCGCAGCCAAGCCGTGATCGCCGGCGCAGACCAGCATCTGCGGCGCATCGAGCACTGGGTCCGTGGTGCCGAGGATGGACCCCAGGCGCGCGGCCAGCGCCTCCAGCTTCCCCAGCGCGCCGACGGGCTTGGTCTTGCTGTCGAGCAGGTGTTGCAGGCGCGCGGCGAGCACGGTGTCGGCGATGTCGTCGACCGAGGGAAGTTGAAGTGTCATTCGATGAGGGAGCGGAGCACGCCCGGTTGAAAGTGGGAATCGATGTGGTCGGCGAGGCCGTCGAACACCGTGTCGAGGGTGCGCGCGGCGACGCCGAAGAGGGCCTGCAGCACGGCGGGATCTTCGAACAGGCCGTGCAGATAGAGGCCCAGCACATTGCCGGCCGCATTCTGCCAAGCCAGTTCGTCAGGCATCACCGCAGTGGCGCGATCGCCGGCCGCGGCCATGGCGACATGCTCGGCCGTCTGCCCATGATGGATTTCGTAGCCGCGCACGGTGATCCCCGACAGCGCGGCCCATTCGCCCGACACCGTGGCGAATGTGGCTTCGCGATGGCGGACGGTCTTGTCGGCGGCGAACAGCGTGACCACCGGCAGCAGCCCGAGACCGGGCCCGTTGCCGTCGACGCCATGCGGATCGATGAGCGCCTCGCCCAGCATCTGCAGCCCGCCGCACACGCCGAGCACGGCGCCGCCGCGCGCCGCGTGTGCAGTCACGGCGCGGTCCAGGCCCTGCTCGCGCATCCACGCAAGGTCGCCACTGGTGTTCTTCGAGCCGGGCAGGATGATCCAGTCCGCGCCGGCCACTTCGGCCGGACTGCGCGCCCACCGCAACCGCACACCGGCGATGTTCTTGAGAGGCTGGAATTCGTCGAGGTTGCTGATGCGCGGGTAGGCCACCACGGCGACGGTGCGGGTGACCTCGCCGCTGGCGATGCTGCGGTCGTCGAAGACGCCATCCTCTTCCGGCAATCCGTGCTGCCACCACATGGGCAGCGTCGCAACGGTCGCCACGCCGGTCAGCGCCTGCAACTGCTGCGGCGCCGGGGCGAGCAGCGAGGCGTCGCCTCGGAACTTGTTGAGCACGAAGCCGGCCAGCAATTCGCGATCGGCCGGCGGCATCAGCGCCCAGGTGCCGTAGAGATGCGCAAAAGCACCGCCGCGATCGATATCGGTCACGAGCAGGCAGCGCGCATCGGCATGCCGGGCGACGCGCAGGTTGACGATGTCGCTTGCCATCAAGTTGATCTCGGCCGGCGAGCCGGCGCCTTCGATGACCACGACGTCGTTGTCGACGAGAAGCGCGTCGAGCGCCCCGGCAATCTGCGGCCAGACGCGCTCGCTGCGGCCGCGCCAGGGCAGCGCCGTGAGCTCGCGGTTGACCTGCCCGAGCAGCACGACCTGGCTGTGCGTGTCGCGTTCGGGCTTGAGCAGCAACGGGTTCATGCGCACGTCGGGCTCGGCGCGGGCGGCGAGCGCCTGGAAGTACTGGGCACTGCCGATCTCACCGCCCAGCACGACGCGCGCGTTGTTGCTCATGTTCTGGGCCTTGAACGGCGCGACCTTGAGGCCCTGCCGCTCATACCAGCGACACAGCGCAGTCGCGATCCAGCTCTTGCCTGCGCCGCTGGTGGTGCCGAGCACCATGACGCAGCGGGCTCGGCCATCTACCACATTGGGAATCATGGGGCTGATTGTCCTTTACGTGAACTCCATCACGCTTCCAGAATCGCCATCAGATGAATACCAAAATATGCATTCGATTCGCCGGTAGCTTCAGGTCTGCATCAACAACAAGGAAGGGAGCCACGGCGAATGCCCGCACTACGCGATATCGCGCTCACGGTCGAGGAGCGCGAACCGAATCAATTCTTCTGGGTTCTTCTGGAAGCCCTGAGCAGCGACGCGACGGACGCGATTCACTACCAGCGCCTGCAGACCACCTTGACACCGCAGCCGGACTATTCCAGCGCGCTCGTGATGGGTGCCAACGCGCTGCGCAAGCTCATCGCCGCATAGGGCGCGAACTGGACGATCGGTCGACGGCGGCGTTCGGTGGCGCGCTACCATCTCCGCCGCGCCGGAACTTGGCGCCGGCCCCGGACTCTTTCGAGGCCCGATGTCAATTTGACGAGGATCTGAACGATGACGCTTTGCCCGTCCCGCCGGTCGCCGCTCCTCCACGCATTGCTGGCTTTCGCCACCTTGCTCCCGGCCGCCACAGCGCGGGCCGACGAGGAGAAGGTCCTCAACGTCTACAACTGGGGCGACTACATCGCTGACGACACCGTCGCGAACTTCGAGAAAGAGACGGGCATCAAGGTCCGCTACGACCTCTTCGACAGCAACGAGGCCCTCCACGCCAAGCTCGTCGCCGGCATGTCCGGCTACGACATCGTCGTTCCCGGCTCGCACTTTGCGAAGATGCAAATCCAGGCCGGACTGCTGCAGAAGCTGGACAAGTCGAAGATTCCCAACCTTGCCAATCTCGATCCGGCCATCCAGGCGCAACTCGCCAAGATGGACCCCGGCAACGAGCACCTGGTCGACTGGCTCTGGGGCTACACCACCGTGGGCATCAACGCCGACAAGGTCCGCAAGGCGCTCGGCACCACGCCCATGCCCGAGAACGCCTGGGACCTCGTCTTCAAGCCCGAGTACATGGCGAAGCTGAAGGACTGCGGCGTCTCCTTCCTCGACACCCCTTCGGAGGTCCTCCC
This sequence comes from Variovorax sp. 05L425, assembly GCF_056397705.1. Lineage (NCBI taxonomy): Bacteria > Pseudomonadati > Pseudomonadota > Betaproteobacteria > Burkholderiales > Comamonadaceae > Variovorax > Variovorax sp. 05L425. Next base: position 120,512 of record NZ_JBFTNY010000011.1, read on the forward strand.
GATTGCGCTCAAGTACCTCGGCAAGGACCCGCGCAGCAAGAACCCTGACGACTACAAGGCCGCCGGCGAGATGCTGAAGGCCGTGCGGCCCTACGTGACGCGCTTCTCCGGCTCCGGCTCCGACTACATCGACCAGATGGCCAAGGGGCAGTTGTGCGCGGTGATCGGATGGTCCGGCGACATCATGATTGCCAAGGACAAGTCGGCCAAGGCCAGGAATCCGCAGAACCTCGAGGTGGAGTTGCCCAAGATGGGCGGCCTGCTCTTCTTCGACACGATGGCGATTCCCAAGGACGCCAAGCACCCCGAGAACGCCTACAAGTGGATCAACTACATCCTGCGGCCCGAGGTGCACGCCTCGCTGACGAACAAGGTGTTCTACGCCAACCCGAACAAGGCCGCCATGAAGTTCGTCAACCCGGCACTCGCCAAGGACAAGGCGGTATTCCCTGACGAGGCGGCCCTGTCGACCATGATCGCGCCGGACACACCCGACCAGGCCACGCTCAGGCTCATCACACGCACCTTCACGAATTTCAAAGCAAAAAGATGAAAGCCACCCCCGTTGCTTGCTCACTTCGTGTAGCCGCCTCCCCCCTCAAGGGGGCAACACCAGCGGCCTGGCAAAGCCAGTTCCGCGGTGTTTCACCAACAGGCCTGGCTGCGCCGCCCAGGGGAACCCAGCGCTGTGGTTGCTTGTCGGCTGCGCGCAGCGCGTCTGTTCGTGGGCTGCGGCGGAACCGGCTTTGCCGGGCCGCAGCGCGGCGCCCCCGGTAGGGGGTGGGCGGCTACACGCAGTGAGCCAACCTGGGGGCGAGCAACATGCTTCACATCGAATCGGTCACGAAGGATTTCGGCGAATTTCGCGCCGTCGATCAGGTCAGCCTGGACATCGCGCGCGGCGAGATCTTCGCGCTGCTGGGCTCGTCCGGCTGCGGCAAGAGCACGCTGCTGCGGGTGCTCGCAGGCTTCGAGGCGCCGACGTCCGGCCGTGTCGTGCTCGACGGTGTCGACCTCGCCGGCCGGCCGCCCTACGAGCGGCCGATCAACATAATGTTCCAGTCGTATGCGCTGTTTCCGCACCTGACGGTCTGGGACAACGTCGCATTCGGTCTGCGGCGCGACAAGCGGCCGAAGGACGAAGTCGCATCGCGCGTGGAAGACATGCTGCGCCTGGTGCAGCTCACCCAGTTTGCCAAGCGCAAGCCGCACCAGCTCTCCGGCGGGCAGCAGCAGCGGGTGGCGCTTGCGCGAAGTCTCGCCAAGCGCCCGCAACTCCTGCTGCTCGACGAGCCCCTCGGCGCGCTGGACCGCAAGCTGCGCGAGGCGACGCAGATCGAACTCGTCAACATCATCCGGCAGGTCGGCGTGACCTGCGTGATGGTGACCCACGACCAGGAAGAAGCGATGACCATGGCCTCGCGCATGGCCGTGATGAGCGAGGGCCGCTTCGTCCAGGTGGGCAGCCCTGCCGACATCTACGAGACGCCGACGACGCGCTTCGTCGCGGATTTCGTCGGCAACGTCAATCTCATGGAGGGCACCATCGTGGCGAGCGAGGCCGACCACGTGGAGGTCCGTTGCCCGGACGTCCTGCACCGCGTCGGCCACGGCATCACGGGCCATGAGGGCCAGTCCGTCACGGTCGCCATCCGCCCCGAGAAGATCCGCCTGAGCCTCGACAGGCCCGAAGGCGATTGCAATCAGGTGCGCGGCGTGATCACCGCCCATTCGTACTTCGGCGACTACACCATGTACCACCTGGGGCTGCCGAGCGGAGTGAGCATCAAGGCCCAGGTCGAGAACCGCATGCGCCATCACGACGGCACGCCGGCGCAAGGTGACGTCGTCTGGGCCCACTGGCTGCCGACCTCGCAGGTCGTGCTGACGCAGTGACGGCATCCCCTCGCCGCTGGCTCGGCGCCTTCAAGGCGCGCTCGCTCGTGATCGGCACGCCCTACGTGTGGTTGCTCGTCTTCTTCCTGCTGCCCTTCCTCATCGTCCTGCGCATCAGCTTCGCGGAAATGGATGGCGCGCGGATCAGCGACCTGTTCACCTTTGCCGACCAGTCGCTGGTCATGAAGCTCAACCTTCAAAGCTACGCGACCATCCTCCAGGATGAGATCTACCTGTCGACCTACGCCCATTCGCTGCTGTATGCCGGTGTCACGACGCTGATCTGCCTGCTGATCGGCTACCCCTTTGCCTACTTCATGGCGCGCGCCTCGGCTGCGGCGCAGCCGCTCTTGCTGATGGGCGTGATGCTGCCCTTCTGGACCAGCTTCCTGCTTCGCGTGTACGCGTGGAAAGGGCTGCTCGATGCGCAGACCGGGTGGGTCGGGCGCTTGCTGAGTGCCGTGCACGCCGACCATCTGCTGCTGCCGCTGGGCTTCATCTCGGCGCCGGGGCAGTTCATGTACACGCCCTTCTCGCTCGTGCTCGGGATGGTCTACACCTACCTGCCCTTCATGGTGCTGCCCCTGTACGGCACGCTGTCCAAGCTGGACCTGCAACTGCTCGAAGCCGCGCAGGACCTCGGCGCGACGCCGTGGCAGGCGTTCTGGCGCATCACGGTGCCCATGTCCAGGGCCGGCATCGTCGCGGGCGCGATGCTGGTGTTCATCCCTTGCGTGGGCGAGTACGTCATCCCCGAACTGCTGGGCGGCCCCGAGACCCTCATGATCGGCCGCGTGCTGTGGGACGAGTTCTTCTCGAACAATGACTGGCCGATGGCCTCCGGTGTCGCCGTGACGATGATGTTGCTGATCATTGTTCCGCTGGCCATCTTCAGCAACAACCAGGCGAAGGCAGCCCGCCGATGATCACCACGCGCGCCGGACGCTGGACCAGCCGTCTGTGGCTGGCCTTCGGCTTCGGCTTTCTCTATCTGCCCATCGTCGCGCTGGTCGTCTTCAGCTTCACCGACTCGCCGGTGCCCAACGTGTGGGCCGGCTTCAGCCTGCGCTGGTATCACAAGCTCGTGGGGGACGAGGCCATCCGCGACGGGTTGTACCTCTCGCTGCGCATCGCCGCCGCGACCGCCAGCGGCGCCATCGTGCTGGGGATGCTGGCAGCCTTCACGCTCGATCGATTTCCGCGCTTCAGGGGCCGCACGCTGTTCTCCGGCATGGTGAGCGCGCCGCTCGTGATGCCCGAGGTGATCGTCGGCTTGTCGTTGCTGCTGATGCTGGTGTCGGTGCAGCGCGTGTTCGGTTTTCCGGAGCGCGGCATCGTGACGATCTGGCTCGGGCACCTGCTGGTGGGGATCGCCTATGCCACGGTGGTCATCGGCGCCCGGCTGCGCGACCTCAATCCACAGTACGAGGAAGCGGCGCAGGACCTGGGTGCGCGGCCGATGCAGGTCTTCTTTCTCGTGACGCTGCCAATGATTGCCCAATCACTGGCAGCGGCATGGCTGCTGACGTTCACACTGTCGCTGGACGACGTGGTGATGTCGGCCTTTCTGTCGGGACCTGGATCGACGACGCTGCCGCTGGTGATCTTCTCGCGCGCCCGGCTGGGGCTGGACCCGACCGTGAACGCGCTGGCGACGATCGTGGTCGCGGTCGTCGGTTGCTTCGTCGTGGCGTCGAGCTACCTGATCGCGTCGCGGGAACGCCGGCTCTACAGGGAGCAACAGGCCGCGCTCAGGAACGGGGCTCCTGCCGAGCAGCCTTGAGCAGTCTCAACGCGCAGCAACCTGCGCCTTCGAATCCGTCGCGGCCACCTGCGTATCCCAACTGCCGCCCAGCGCGCGGATCAGGCTCACCGTCGACTGGTATTGCGCCGACCGCACCTGCAGTGCCTGCCGGCGGTTCGCCAGTTCCTGGCGACGGGCGTCGAGCAGGTCCAGCTGGCTCACCAACCCATTGCGATAGCGCGAATCGGACAGCGCTGTCGCCCGGGTCGCCGAGGTCACGGCCTTGGCCTGCACTTCGGACTGCTGCGCCAGGATGCGCAGCGAGGAGAGCTGGTCTTCCACTTCCTTGAAGGCCTCCAGCACCTGCGCCCTGTAGTTGACGAGCGCGCCATCGAGCTGCGCGGATGCGTTTTGCAAGCCGGCCTCGCGTCGTCCACCATCGAAGATCGGCAACGCGAGCAGCGCACCGATGCCCCAGGACTTGGCCGACCAATTGAGGAGATCACCGAAGTTGGAGGACGCATAGCCGCCGCCAGCGGTCAGCGCGATGTCCGGGAACCACGCCGCCTGTGCCACGCCGACGCGCGCCTGCGCCGCCAACACCGACTTCTGCGCCGCGGAGATGTCCGGCCGGCGCGTCAGCACCGTCGCGGGCACGCCAGGCGGGATCGTCGGCAACGCCGTCGACCAGTCTTCCGTGGTCACGCCGAATTCGGAGGCGTTGTCACCGGCGAGCACGGCCAGCGCATGTTCGAGTTCCGCACGGCGCCGATCGAGCGTGAGGCCGTCGGATTCGGTGGAAGCGACCTCGGTCTCGACACGTGCCACGTCGAGCTCGGCGACGTCCCCTGCCCGCTGGCGCCGCTGGATGAGCGTCAGCGTTTCGCGGTAAGCCTCGACCGTGTCGCGGACCAACTCACGTTCCGCGTCGACGGAGCGCAGCAACAGGTAGGTTTGCGCCGTTTCGGCCTCGACCAGCAGTCGCGTGCTCTGCAGGAGGCCTTCGCGCGAATCCGCGTCCAGCCGCGCCGCATCGCTGGCACGCGCGAGCTTGCCGAAGAGATCGACCTCGTAGGACAGATCGACGCCCGCCGTGATCAGCGACGATGGCCGCTGGGTCAGATTGCGGTCCAGCCCGGCGCTGCGAACGCCGCCTGCAAGGGCACGAAGCTGCGGCGATCGGTCTGCGTCAGTGCTGCGCGCCAGGGCGCGCGCTTCGGCCAGGCGCGCCGCCGCCGCCTGGATGTTGGTGTTGCGGGCGTCAGCGCTTTCGATCAGCTTGTCGAGCACAGGATCGTTGAAGGCGCGCCACCATTCGCCGCGCGGTTGCGCCTCTGCCGGCTGGGCCCGCGTCCAGGTGCCCTCGCCGGGCGCGATGGTCAGTTCCTTGAACTGTGCGGGCGGGGTGAAGGACGGCGGCTCCGACGGCGCGGTGGCACAACCGGCGAGCACCAGTGCGGCCAGCAGCGGCAGCAGCGCGGCGCGCCATGGACGGCCTTTGGCTTGTGTTTCGGTTTTCATGTTCAGCTTTCCAGTGACTTGAGCGGCGCGGCGGGCGATGGCCGCAGCGGACCACCCCCGACCGGGCCGGAATGGGCGCCCGCCACGGGTTGATCGCCGGAGACGAAGGCGTCGACGTGCGGCACCTCGCCATGCAGCTTGAGCGGACGGTTGCCCGTCATGCGGCGCAGCAGCACGTAGAACACCGGCGTCAGGAACAGGCCGAAGGCCGTCACCCCGATCATTCCGGAGAACACCGCGATACCCATCGCCTTGCGCATCTCGGCACCCGCACCGGTCGACAGCACAAGCGGCAGAACGCCCATGATGAAGGCCATCGAAGTCATCAGGATCGGGCGCAGCCGCAACCGGGCCGCCTCGACCGCCGCCTGTATCGGCGTGCGCCCCGCAAACTCCAGCTCGCGTGCGAACTCGACAATCAGAATCGCGTTCTTCGCCGACAAGCCGACCAGCACCATCAACCCGATCTGGGTAAAGACGTTGTTGTCGCCCTTCGATAGCCAAACGCCTGTCATCGCCGCCAGCAAGCCCATCGGCACGATCAGGATGATCGCCACCGGCAGCGTCAGGCTCTCGTACTGGGCCGCGAGCACCAGGAACACCAGCAGGATCGCGAGCGGGAACACCCACAGCGCCGAATTGCCGGCCAGGATCTCCTGATAGGTGAGCTCCGTCCATTCGAAGCTGATGCCCTTCGGCAACGTCTCCGCCGCGATGCGCTCGATGGCTTCCTGCGCCTGGCCCGACGAGAAGCCGGGCGCCGGTCCGCCATTGATGTCGGCGGAAAGGAAGCCGTTGTAGCGCATGGCGCGTTCCGGCCCGTAGGTCGGCTGGATGTTCATCAGCGCCGACAGGGGCACCATCTCGCCGCTCGCCGAGCGCACCTTGAGCAGGCCCACATCCTCGGCCCGCGCGCGGTACGGCGCATCGGCTTGCACGCGCACGCTGTACGTGCGGCCGAAGCGGTTGAAGTCGTTCGCGTAGAGGCTCCCGAGGTAAATCTGCATGGTGTCGAACACGTCCGTCACCGACACGCCGAGCTGGCGTGCCTTGGTGCGGTCGATGTCGGCGTAGAGCTGCGGCACGTTAACCTGCCAGCTCGTGAACATGCCCGCGAGTTCCGGTGTCTGGCGGGCCTTGGCCATGAAGGCCTTGACCGCGCCATCCATGGCTGCGTAGCCCAGCGAACCCCGGTCCTCCAGCTGCAGCTTGAATCCACCCGTCGTGCCCAGTCCCTGTACCGGCGGCGGCGGGAAGATCGCGATGTACGCGTCCTGGATCTGGCTGAACTGCGCGTTGAGCTGACCCGCGATCGCACCCGCGCTGAGGTTCGCAGCCTTGCGCTCGTCGAAGTCCTTCAGGCTCACGAAGACGATCCCGGAGTTCGAGCTGTTCGTGAAGCCGTTGATCGACAGCCCCGGGAAGGTGATTGCGTGCTCGACGCCCGGTTGCTTCATCACGATCTCGTTCATGCGGCGCGTGACTTCTTCGGTGCGGTCGAGCGTGGCACCGTCAGGCAACTGCGCGAAGCCGATCAGGTATTGCTTGTCCTGCGCCGGCACGAAGCCGCCGGGCACGGCCTTGAAGAGTCCAAAGGTCAGGCCCGCGAGCGCCAGATAGATCACCATCAGGATCGCCTTGTGCGAGATGGCACCCTTCACGCCGCTGCTGTAGCCCTCGGCACCACGGTGGAACACGCGGTTGAAGCCACGGAAGAAGCGACCGAACACGCGGTCCATGCCACGCGTCAGCGCATCCTTGGGCGCATCATGGCCCCGCAGCAACAGCGCCGCGAGCGCGGGCGACAGCGTCAGCGAATTGATCGCAGAGATCACGGTCGAGATCGCGATCGTCAGCGCGAACTGGCGATAGAACTGCCCCGTCAGCCCACTGATGAAAGCCAGCGGCACGAAGACGGCCACCAGCACCAGTGCGATCGCGATGATCGGCCCCGACACCTCGCGCATCGCGCGGTAGGTGGCCTGGCGTGGACTGAGCCCGGCCTCGATGTTGCGCTCGACGTTCTCGACCACCACGATCGCGTCGTCCACCACGATCCCGATCGCGAGCACGAGCCCGAACAGGCTCAGCGCGTTGATCGAGAACCCGAAGAGGTGCATCACCGCGAAGGTGCCGATCACCGAGATCGGCACCGCGAGCAGTGGAATGATCGAGGCGCGCCAGGTCTGCAGGAACAGGATCACGACCAGCACCACGAGCGCGATGGCCTCCAGCAGCGTGTGCACCACCGATTCGATCGACGCGCGCACGAACTGCGTCGGGTCATAGACGATGCTGTAGTCCACGCCGTCGGGCATGTTCTTCTTCAACTCGGCCATGGTGGCGCGCACATCGTTGGAGATCTGGATCGCGTTCGAACCCGGCGCCGCGAAGATCGGCACCGCCACCGCGTCCTTGTTGTCGAGCAGCGAACGCAGCGCGTAGCTCGACGCGCCGAGTTCGAGTCGCGCCACGTCCCGCAGCCGCGTCACGGCACCGTCGGCGCTGGTCTTGACGATGATGTCGCCGAACTCTTCCTCGGTCTGCAGGCGGCCCTGCGCGTTGATGGAAATCTGCATGTCCACGCCCGGCAAGCCCGGCGATGCACCCACCACGCCGGCCGCGGCCTGCACGTTCTGTTCGCGGATCGCGCGCACCACGTCGCTGGCCGAGAGGCCGCGCTGCGCGACCTTCTGCGGATCGAGCCAGACGCGCATCGAGTAGTCACCCGAGCCGAACAACTGCACGTCGCCCACGCCCTGCACACGCGCCAGCCGATCCTTGACGTTGAGCACCGCGTAGTTGCGCAGGTAGGTCATGTCATAGCGGCCGTTGGGCGACAACAGGTGGACCACCATCGTGAGATCGGGCGAACTCTTGATGGTCGTGATGCCAAGCCGGCGCACTTCTTCCGGCAGCCTCGGCTCGGCCTGCGAGACGCGGTTCTGCACGAGCTGCTGCGCCTTGTCCGGATCGGTGCCGAGCTTGAAGGTCACGGTCAGCGTGAGCAGGCCATCGGTGGTCGCCTGGCTGCTCATGTAGAGCATGCCCTCGACCCCGTTGATGTTTTCCTCCAGCGGCGTGGCCACCGTCTCGGCGATCACCTTCGGGTTCGCGCCGGGATAGTTGGCCCGCACCACGATCGACGGCGGGACCACCTCGGGATACTCGGAGATCGGCAGTCCGCGCAGCGCGATCAGCCCCGCGATCAGCATCAGGAGCGAGAGCACGCCGGCAAAGATCGGCCGGTCGATGAAGAACTTGGAAAGATTCATGGTGATTCCCCCGTCATGGCCGGGATCAGGATTTCGCGTCCGCGACGCGCTGTGTCTGCGGGGCTACTTCGGACTTGGCGTCCATGGTCACGGTCTGCGGCGCCACGAGCGCGCCGGGGCGGATGTGCTGCAGGCCGTTGACCACGATGCGCTCGCCCGGCTTGAGCCCCTTGGTCACGACGCGCAGGCCGTTGACCGGCGCACCGAGCGCGACTTCGCGGTACTCGGCCTTGTTGTCCTCACCGACGACCATCACGAACTTCTTGTTCTGGTCGGTGCCGACCGCGCGCTCGTTCACCAGCAGGGCCATGTCGCTGTGCGCCTGACCCATGCGGATGCGGGCGAACTGGCCGGGGATCAGCGCGCCATCCTTGTTGTCGAAGGCCGCGCGCACGCGCACGGTGCCGCTCTTGGCGTCGACCTGGTTGTCGATCAGCTGCAAGCGACCTTCATAGGGCGTGCCGTCGGTGCCGGCGGTGCCCATCTGCACCGGGATACCTTCGATGCTTGAACGAGCACTGGAGCCTCCCGGCAAATCCTTGAGCGCGCGCACGACGATCTGCTCGTCGGCATCGAAGCTCGCGTAGATCGGGCTGACGGAGACCAGCGTCGTGAGCACCGGTGCGCCAGGGCCGGCCGCAACCAGGTTGCCCACCGTCACTTCGAGCTTGCCGATACGCCCCGCGACCGGTGCGCGCACCTGCGTGTAGCCGAGGTTGAGACGGGCGCTCTGCAACGACGCTTGCGCGGCGCGCAGGCTGGCCTCGGCCTCGCGGCCGGCATTGACGCGTTCGTCCAACTCGCGCTGGGCGATGGCCTGCTCTGCCCAGAGGCGGCGCGCACGGTCCTGCTCGCTGCGGGTGAAAGCCACCCGCGCCTGGGCCGAGGCGACTTGTGCTTCCGCACGATCGACCTCGGCGGCGTACGGCGCCGGGTCAATCGTGATCAGCAATTCGCCTTGCTTGACCAACGCGCCCTCGCGGAAATGCACGGCTTGCACGGCACCGGCAACGCGGGACCGCACGTCGACCCGCTCGACGGCTTCGAGCCTGCCCGAGAACTCGTCCCAGGTGTTGACGTCGGTCGCCGCCACCAGGGCCACCGACACCGGCACGGCCTGCGGCGCCGACGCGGCCGGGCTGTTGGCCTCGGCGTTGAGACTGTGGAAGCCGAGGGCCGCCGAGGCGATGGCAATGATCGCAGTGACGCCAGTCACCGCCGGCCAGAGGCCGCGCCGGGCCAGGGAAGAAAACTTGGGGTTCGACATGATTCGTCCTTTTGGTGACTTCTGGGATGCAAGACGCCCTCCCGCGCGGGTAGCGCAGAACAGCGGGAAAACTGAAATCGATGTGGGAGCCCGGCACCAAATGCCGAGAACGCGTTGCGCGGACGAAAGCGCTACCTGTGCGACGGTCGTGTCATCGCACGGATCGAGGTGCAGTCACCTCAGCTTTCGGGGTCGATCCCGCGCAACGGGATCTCGGCGCACGTGTGCCGTGCGTCGCCGCTCAATGGGGCGGCGGTGCCGCGCTGAAAAACTCGCGGAAGTGTTTCTGCACGACCGCCTCACAGGCCGCGCAGCCGGAATCGTCGGGTTTGTAGAGCGCTTCGGGCCAGTTCGAGGCACCCGGCAGCACGTTGGCGCTGACCGCGATGCCTGCGTCGCCCAGACGCTGCGCAAAAGCCAGCGCCTCGTCACGCATCGGGTCGTCCTTGCCGACCAGCACCAGCGTCCGGGCCACCTGGGCCAGCCTGAGCGACCCCCCGGGCACCGCATAGGGATGCGTGGCATTGACGGGCCGGCTCAAGTATTCCTGCCAGCCGGACGCCCATCGGCAATGCACCGCATCGCCCTTGGCCTCCCGCAGCGATGCCGTGCCCGTGCACGGGTCCAGCATCGGCGACAGGAGAATCTGGCCAGCCAGCGGCGGATGGGCTCGGTCGCGCGCCATCAGCGCCACCGCGGCGGCCAAGTTACCGCCGGCTTCTTCGCCCGCAAGGAACACTTCGGCCCCCTTCCCGCCCAGCTTGACGCGCTGCTTGTACAGCCATTCGAGCGACGCGAACCCGACCTCGATCGGTTCCGGGAACGGCGCCTTGGGTGCCAGCGGATAGTCCAGCGATACCACGACCGCACCGGCGCCGGCCAGCAGCCGCGCCACGTTTCTGCCGTTGTCGAGACTGCCGCAAACAAAGGTGCCGCCATGGAAATGCAGCACCAGCGGCACCGTGGCGCCCCGGGCGCGCTCGCCGTACACGCGAGCCCGCACCGGTTCACGGCCCGGCAGTTCGATGCGGATGTCTGTTTCGGCACCCCGCACGGCGGCCGCGGGGCCTTCGGCTAATGACGGGGATGAAGGGGTTGACATGGACGGCCTCGATGGATGGACGATAGATGGAATATAAGTCGCTACCCCGTTGCTGCAACAAGACACCAGCCCCCACTCTGTTTCCAATCAACTAACAATCAGCCCAAACAGCCGTGTGAGAATCCCGCTCCCCCGGCCCCAGGCCATCCCCCCCAGGAGCAGCATAGATGGATCAGATCCAGGCCATGCGGATCTTTGTCCGCGTCGTCGAGGCAGGCACTTTCACCCGCGCCGCGGATTCGCTCGGCCTGCCCAAGGGCACGGTCACCAAGCAGATCCAGGCGCTGGAATCGCGCCTGCACGTGAAACTGCTCAACCGAACGACGCGGCGCGTGACCGTCACAGCCGACGGCGCGGCGTATTTCGAGCGCACTGCCCGCCTTTTGAACGACTTCGACGAAATCGAAGCCAGCATGACCAACGCCCAGTCCAACCCGACGGGGCGCCTGCGAATCGACGTCGGCTCGTCGATGGCCCGGCTGGTGATCCTGCCGTCGCTTGCGACCTTCTGCGACCGCTATCCGGACATCCAGGTCGACGTGGGGGTCAGCGACCGGACGGTCGACCTCATCACCGACAACGTCGACTGCGTGATCCGCGGCGGCGACCTGACCGACCAGTCGCTGGTGGCGCGGCGCATCGGCAACCTGCCGTGGATGACGGTGGCCTCGCCCGCCTATATCAAGCGCTATGGGGTGCCGCAGCATCCTTCGGACATCGAAAAGCGACACCTCGTGGTGAGCTTCTTTTCGGGCAGCACGCGGCGCGTGTATCCGCACGAGTTCCACCGGGGCGAGGAGCAACTGGAAATCGCCGGGCCCTACCGTGTCTCGGTCAACGACAGCAACGCTCACATGACGGCAGTGCTGGGGGGCTTCGGCCTCTCGCAGGTCATTACCTATATGGCGGAGCCTTACATCGCCAGCGGCGAGCTGATCCAGATCCTGCCGGACTGGACACGCCCGCCCCTGCCCGTGCACGTGGTGTATCCGCCCAACCGCCACCTGAGCGCCAAGGTTCGGGCCTTCGTGGATTGGGCGGCGGAGCTTTTCGCGAAGCATCCGCAATTGCAGCGGATCTGAAGGGGCGCCTCGCCGAACGCATCGCGGGCGGCCGCGTAGGGCATCAACACCAGGCGCGCCGCAGCGCTTCCTGGCTGGCTGGGGACAGGACGCCGAGCCGCACGTGGCCTGGCAAGCCGAACGAAGCGGTGTCGCGGAGCTTGATTCCGGCCGCTCTGAGAGCTTTCGCCCGTTCCTCCGAATACGGCACATCGGGCCGCGCGCAGAAGTAGTTGGCAACGCTGGGCAGGCAACTCCACCCCAATGACTCGCACAGCGCCAGCTGCGCCGTCTTCCACTTCCGAAGCGTGGTCCGGCTTTCGCGGAGCCAATGCTGCACCGCGTCAGTGGTCCAGCTTTCGAGAAGGGCCACGCCGTGCGCGCCCAACGGCCAGGAGGGTGCAAGCCGGGTCAGGCCTGCCATCAGTTCGTCCGCGCCGAGGGGAGCAATCGCGTAGGCCGCACGCACGCCGGTCATGCCGAGCGCCTTGTTGGGAGTCCAAAGCCGCCAGACCGCCTCCAACACCTCGTTGGGCAACGACAGCGCACCTTCCAGCCGCAGCGGCTCGTAGGCGAGATCGAGCACGCAGACTGCCTTGGGACGCGACGATGTGGTCAGTACATCCAGATTGCCACACGGTTCGCCCAGCGGGCTCGAAGGGTCGCAATACCAGACCAGATCCGCGCCACCGTCCGCGACTCTTTCGAGCCCCCATGCACTCGCGGCACGGAGGTAGTCGCCATAGCAATGCATCGGCACTCGCACGCGCAGGCCGCCGTTTCGCGCCACCGCCGCCGTGATGCGGCCGATGAACTCGCTCGCGCTCGCCGCGATCACGATCCGTCGGGCTTCGACGCCGTGAAAGCGCGCCAATCGTTCGCGCAGCGCCGTATAGAGTGGGTCCGGGTATCGGCTGGCGTCCGTCTGTTGCACTGCCCGCACTGCGTCGGCACACGGTCCGCACGCATTGCTGTTGGTGGAAAAGTCATGCGCCGCCGCGCCGAGGGCGTCAGGACCGCCGTGCACTGGATAGACAGTTTCCACCATCGTCATCCCGACATCCATGTCGCCTTGCCCCAAATGCCGAGCGTGGCGCAGACGGTGGCCAAAACGACGGTGCGGGAGGCCCATGCCACCGCACGCAGCGTGTCACCGGCGGATGCCTCGCGCCCCATCGCATTGAGCGCATAGACATCTGGTTTCGCAAGCCGAACACCCAGACGCAGCGCCATCGCCGCCATGGGCCATCCGCTGTTCGGCGATGGCGTTCTGCCGGCTTCTCGTCGGCATGTCGCGAGCCCGATTCGCGGTCCGGCAAACGTCCCGAACACCAACAACAGGGCGGTGAGCCGGGCGGGAATCCACGACAGGACATCATCCGCGCGTGCCGCCCACTTGCCGGCCCCTTCCCACTGTCGACCGCCGCGTTCGCCGCGATAGCCCCACATGGCGTCGGCCGTGTTGGCAAAGCGGTAGACAGCTGCACCGGGCAGCCCGAGCAGCACGAACCAGAACAGCGGCGCAACCAGGGAATCATTGAGGTTTTCCGCGAGCGACTCGATGGCGCTTTCTCGAACTTGGGCGACGCCCAACGTATTCACATCGCGGCTCACCAGCCTTGCAAGCTGCGCGCGCCCGGCGTCGAGCGAGGTGCCGAGCGCGGCCTCGACCGCCAGCACTTCGTCACGGAGCATGCGCCACGCGAGCAAGGGTTTGAGAGCGAGCCCGATCAGCAATGGCGCAGCCCAGGCCGGCAGTCGGTTCGCAACCGATGTCACCCCGCAAGCCACCACCAGAACCAGCGCCGCACCCACGCACCAGCCAATCGCGCCTCCGGCAAAGCCCGTGAGCTTGCGCACCGGCGCACCGGTGGCCGGCGCGATGCGTTTTCCGACCCAGTCCAGATAGCGGCCCATCCACACGACCGGATGCCAGCGTGCGGGCGGCTCGCCGAGCCACCGATCGATGGCGAGCGCAAGCCAGAGAGCTGCCATCGAAGTCAAGGCGGCCATCAGGCGCCCTAGTCCTCGATGCCTCGCTGGGCAGGAATGCCGGCCTTGAACGCATGCTTGACCATCTGCATGTCGGTCACGGTGTCGGCCAGTTCGATGATCTCCGGCGGACAGCGGCGGCCCGTCAGCACAACGTGCACTTCCTTCGGCCGCGCGCGCAGCGTTTCGACCACGCCATCCAGCGCCAGCCAGCCGTAGATCAGCGGATAGGTGATCTCGTCGAGCACCACGAGAAAGTAGTCACCCGACAGGATCGCCGCCTTCGCCTTCTCCCATCCATCGCGCGCCAGTTGGGCGGAATGCTCCAGGTCCTGGCTCTTCCAGCTGAAGCCGTCACCCAGTCCTTCGATCGGGATGCCGATCTGCTCGAACATCCGGTGCTCGCCAAAACGCGCGCTGGGCACCTTCATGAACTGAAAGATCTTCACTGCCTTGCCGCGGCCATGCGCGCGGAGCGCCAGGCCGAAGGCGGCGGTGCTCTTGCCCTTGCCGTCGCCCGTGTTGACGATCACCAAGCCGCGACGCTCGCCCTCGGGCTTTTCATAGGGCTTCTCGCTAGGGGGTGTTTCGATCTGCATGAGTCCTCGATAGATTTCTAGTGGGGCACGGCGATCCAGTGGCCGGCCACGCGATGAACGACGACACGTTGGTCGAACACGGCTTCCAGCGCATTGTGCGTGGCCGCGTCGGCACAGCCGCCGTGATGGATCACCCGCCCTTGCGCCATCAGCACCATGTCGTCGGCGGCGAGCGCGACGCTGAGTTCGTGCAGCACGCTGATCACCGTCCGGCCACTGGCAACGAGATGGCGCACAGTCTGCATCCAGTCGCCTTGGTGCGGCGGATCGAGATTGGCGAGTGGCTCGTCCATCAGCAGTACATCGGCCTCGACGGCCAGTGCGCGCGCCAGCAGCACCCGCTGACGTTCGCCGCCCGACAACTGGCCCAACGGCCGTTCGCGCCAGTCCCAGGCCTGGGTGCTGCGCAGCGCGTGCTCGACCGCGGCGTGATCCGCTTCGCTCGGCGTCGCGAGCCATCGCTGGTGCGGCAAACGGCCCAGCATGGCGACGTCGTACACCATGAGATCGTCCGCGCTGCCCTCGCCCGCCCCGCCCTGGCCGAGCCACGACATTCGCCGGGCCCGCGCGCGTCCGGCGACAGCGGAAAGCGGCTGCCCGAGCAATCGGACCTCGCCGTCGCAAGGCACGAGGCCCGCCAGCGCCTTGAGCAAGGTGGACTTTCCCGCTCCATTGGGGCCGACGATGCTCGTCCATCGACCTTGGGCCAACGCGAGATCGATGTCGTGCAGCACGTCCGTGCCGCCCAGCGCGGCACTCAGGCGCCGACTCTCCAGCGCCGGTTCGCGAATGACGACCGGCGCCATCACAGGCCTCCCCGCGCGCGGCGTCGATGCATGAGCCAGAGCAGATAGCTCCCGCCGAGCACCGCGGTCAGCACACCGACCGGCAGTTCCTGCGGCGCGATCAGCCACCGCGCGAGCAGATCGGCCGCCATCAGCAGCAGCCCGCCCATCGCGCTCGACAGCAGGATCAACCGCGCATGCGTGGTCTTGACCGCGGAACGCACCAGATGCGGCGCGGCCAGGCCGACGAAGGCGATCAACCCCGTCTGCGCGACGGCAGCCCCGGTTGCCAGGGCCAGCACCGCAACCAGCGCGGCGCGCATCGCACCCAAGGGCAGCCCGAGACTGCTGGCGGTCGATTCTCCGAGTGCCAACCCGTCGAGCACCGGGGCCAGCGCCCACCCGAGCAGAAGACAGACGACCCCCAGGCCAGCCATCACCGCGCAGGCGCTCCAGCCAACCAGGCCGGTGCTGCCGAGCATGAAACCCTGGATCGCCTGCAGGATGTCGGCCGACGCGATGGTGATGAGGTCCTTCACCGCACCGAGCACAACGCCGACGATCACGCCCGCGAGCAGGAGCCGAAGCGTTTGCTGCACACCGCGCGCCAGCAACAGCGTGAACATCACCGCCACCACGGCGCCGATAAAGGCCGCGCCCGTCATGCCGAGACGCACCACCCAGTGCGTGCTGGCCGGCGAAGTCCCGAACACCCATAGCGCCAGCGCCACGCCGAGCGACGCACCCGATGAGCTGCCCAGCAGATACGGATCGGCCAGCGGATTGCGAAACAGCCCTTGAGCCACCGCACCTGCAAACCCCAGCAGCGCGCCTGCCAGCCAGGCGCCGAGCGTCCGGGGAAGCCGGATGTCCCGGACGATCTGCAGCGCGACCGGGTCATCCCAGGCTTTGAAGACGCTATCGAACCCTGTACTGCCAACGCCGGCACCCAGGACCAGCACGACGGCGCCGAGCACCAACAGCGCAACGCCGAGCGCGAGTGCGCGCCGATGCTGGCTTTTCATTCGCGCTCCACTCGCATCACGCCGCTTTCGCCAGCAGGCATTGCGCCATCAGCCTTGCCGCCTCTCCCATGCGCGGACCGGGCCGAACCAGCACGTCGGATTCGTCTGGGGTAAAGCGGCAGATGCGACCGTCGCGCACGGCCTTGATATGACCCCATCCCGGCCGCTGCTCCATGCCCTGCCCACTGCGCTCGCCGACCATGATCAGGTCGGGATCGGCGCGCACCACGAACTCCGGGTTCAGCTTGGGGAAAGGACCGAGCGATGCCGGCACGATGTTCTTGACGCCGAGCCGCGCGAGCGTCTCGCCGATGAACGAGGACTCGCCAGCCGCATAAGGCCCGTTGTTGACCTCGAAGTACACGCGCGTGCGCTTCACGCTCTCGGGAAGAGACTGCGCCGCCGCCGAAACGCTGGCGTCGATGGCGCGCCAGACGCGTTGCGCGTCGCTTGTGCCCAGCATCCGGTCGAGCGTATCGAGCACACGCCGGACATCGGCGTGGTTCCTGGGTTCGAGCACCACCACCTTGACGCCGAGGGTTTCGAGGCGCTCCGTGACGCGCGAAGACTTCGCGAGCAGCACCACGTCAGGCTTCAGCGCGACGATGGCTTCGACGTTCGGATCGATCCCTCCGCCGACCTGCGGCAGCGCGCGCACTGGCGCAGGCCAGTTCGAATAGCGGTCCACGCCGACCAGGCGGTCGCATGCACCCAGCGTGCAGACGGATTCGGTCAGCGAAGGCAGCAGCGTCACGATGCGCTGCGGTGGCTTTGGAAGATCCACGCTGACGCCGCGCTCGTCCGTCACGACGATCGCCTGCGCAGCCATCGCGAGCACAGCCAGCACGGCGCCGAGCGACAGTCTCATGAAGCAATTCATGCGGGCTCCTTCAAGGTCAGCGGCAGCCCGGCCGCCATGAGCGTGACGCGATCGCACGCCGCCGCGACCTCCTGGTTGAGACGGCCCAGCGCGTCGACAAAGGCACGGACCTCGCGTCCGAGCGGAATGACGCCGAGACCGATTTCATTGCTGACCAATATCAGCGGGCCGCTGGCGGCGCCGATCTCTTGCACGAGCGCTTTCGTGGCCTGCTCCGCCGCCGTCGAATCGTCAACCACACCATCGACCGGCATCAGCAGGTTCGTCAGCCAGAGCGTGAGGCAATCGACCAGGACCAGCGTCTGCGGCGTGGCGTGCGTCCGGATCGCTTGCGCGAGCGCGAACGGCTCCTCGACGGTGATCATCGCCGGCACACGCTCCGCACGATCGCTGCGATGGCGGGCGATGCGTGCACGCATTTCGTCGTCGCGCGCAAGAGCGGTCGCGATGAGGACCGCACGATGCGCAGTCGAACGAGAGAGCCACGTCGCGGCGAGTTGTTCACCGCGGCGCGATTTGCCGCTTCGCTGGCCACCCAGGATCAGTTCGCGGCAGGCCGTCGTCACTTCGGTTGCCACCGCACGGTGAGGAAGAAGCCGCGGCCGGGCTGGTTGTAGCCGTAGGCCGTCTCGTAGGTCGTGTCACCCACGTTCACGATGCGCCCCTGCACCGACCAGTTCTTCGAGACCCGGTATTCGGCATAGAGGTCGACCGTGGTGTAGGCGTCGAGCACGAGCTTGTTGCCCACGTCGTCGTAGCGCTGGCCCACGTAGAGCGCCGAGCCGCCGAACTTCCACGGGCCGACCGAATAGTCGGCGCCGAGCGTCGCCTGTTCCTTCGCGCGACGCGGCAGTTGTTTGCCTGTGACCTCGTTTTGCGGGTCGAGAGAGTCGTAGCTCGCATGCAGTCCCAGATCGCCGAACTGGCCATCGTAGCTCAGCGTCGCGCCCTGGATGCGCGCACGTGGAATGTTCTGGGGCAGCGTGGTGTTGGTGATGAAGCCATCGATCTTGTTGTCGTAGCCCACCAGCTTCACGGTATGGGCGCCCTGGGTCCAGGTGATCCCGAGATCGGTGTTCTCGCCCTCTTCCGGCTTCAGGTTGGGATTGCCGAAGCCCGGGTAGTACAGCTGATTGAACGAAGGCGCGACGAAGCTGGTGCCGTGCGAGACATTGACGCGCCAGTTCTCCGTGATCCGGTAGCCGTAGCCGGCAAACCAGGTGTCATGGTCGCCGAACTGCGAATTGCTGTCGTGCCGTCCATTGACCTGCCAGCTGTTCGGACCCGCGTTGCCGTTGAGGCCGACGAACACGGAATCGATATTGCGATCGGTCACGGTGTAGGGCGTGTCACTGTCCACCTTCTGTTCGAGGCGCTCCAAGCCCGCGAGCACCGTGCCGATCGGCGTGACGATGTCGTTCTGCCACAGGTACTGGTTCTGCGTCGTCTCGAACAGGCCAGGGACGTTGCCCGGCGCGGCCACGATGGCGTAGGTGTCGTCGTCGCTGCGGGCGTAACGCAGTTGCGTGGTCCAGTTCGACGTCACCGCGCCGCGCAAGCCCGCGTAGGCGTTTTGCGTGCGCAAGACCCCGCGTGTATCACGGCCGGGGCCGTCGTCGTAGTGATTCAGGCCGTCGGAATACAGCAGGCCGGCATCGAGCTTCCAATCCGGATTGAACTGGTAGCCGAACGATGCGTTGGCCGCGCTCTGGCTGAACGGATCGCGGTCGGGATTGAAGTTGCCGAACTGCACCTTGCTGTTGGTGGCCGAAATGCTGTCGACCAGTGTGCGCTGAACGTCGAGCGCATAGGTCGCGGCCCCCGAGGCGCCGCTGAAGCCACCGGTGATCTGCTTGTAGCTGTCCGAGCCGATCGTCGACGACACGCGCGGGACGAACACGTCCTCGCCGGGGCTGGCCTTGCGCGTGAAGATCTGCACCACGCCGCCGACGCCGTCGCTGCCGTAGAGCGCCGAGACCGGCCCCTTCACCACTTCGATGTGGTCGATCATCTCGACGGGAATGTTGTCCCAGACCGGCGTGCCGAGCGTTGCGGAGCCGTAGCGCACGCCATCGATCAGGAGGATGGTGTGGCGTGTCTCGGCGCCCCGGATGAACACGCCGCTCTGCTTGCCGGGACCGCTGCCGTTGGACGAGATCTGGACACCCGGGACCCGCGCAAGGATTTCGGTCAACGTGCGGTTCGACTGTTCCTCGATCTGCGCGCGGTCGATGACGACGGTGTCCGACACCAGGTCATTGATGCGGGTCGGCGTGCGCGTCGCGGTCACGACGGTTTCGGGGAGCGCGGGCTCGACGCTCTGGGCCATCGCGATCGAGCTCATCCCTGTCAGGGCGGCGACCGCGAGGGACGCCGAACGCAGGCGCGCGAACGGCCACGGGCGAGCCCACCTGTGGCTGGGTGCGGAGAAAACGCAGATATTCATGGAGACAACACAAGAACAAAGTCCCTTGCCGGCTTCCCCGCCGGCGCCTGGACGTCATGGCTGCCGGCATGGGGGGACATGCGGCAGCCGCCTCGTTGGCCGGTATCCGGGCTGGCAGCGCGGCCCTCGTCGCCTTCCCAGATGCCTGTTTCAGGGCATCCAGTGGCTGATTGACGAGGGTGGCGCCCGATGGGCGCCGTCTGCTTGACCGTTGCGGGGGCAGCGCAGGTTGGCTCGGCCCCCGGGGGCTTCGACTCCTGCTTCCCGTTGAACTGCGGCGCGTGAACCACGCCGCGAGCACCAACGCGCGGAATTGTAGGGTCTTCGGGCCAAAGAATTGCCCTGCGCGTTCACCCGATGAAAACCTTGAGTCGCCGGAATCTACAATCGCCCCCCATGCCCGCACCGAGCCGTATTGACCAAATCGCCGAGCGCGTCGAACGCCTGCTCGTGCGCCACGAAGAAGTACAGCGCACCAACGCCTTGCTTCAGGACCAGGTGGACGCGCTCGCGCGCGAACGCGATGCGCTCAAGTCGCGGCTCGCCGCGGCGCGCACGCGGCTCGATGCGCTGCTCGAACAGCTACCGGCCGATCCCACCCAAGACGCAAGCTCCCGTTGATGAAACAAATCGAAGTCCAGATCATGGGCCAGAGCTATTTGCTCGGCTGCCCCGAAGGCGGCGAAGCCCAGTTGCGCGAAGCGGTCGAACGCGTCGATGCCGCAATGTGCAAGATCCGCGACGCAGGCAAGGTCAAGGCACGCGACCGCATCGCGGTGCTGGCGTCGCTGAACCTGGCATTCGACCTCGTGCAGCGCGAGGCCCAACCGGCCGCAGCGCCCGCGCAGGCGCCGGCAGCAGCCACTGACAACCCCGCGGATGACGCGCGCGCCGCGCAATTGATCCAGCGCCTGGATCAGGCCCTCGCCGGCGACGGACATTTACTTTAGCCAGCACGCTCGACGGGCGTAAAATGCACCTTGTCTGCGGTGCGTGTCGGGCTCTATATGTCCTTGTTCCAATGCTCTTACGAGCAGGGCTTGGTATATCGCTTGGCAGGTGTGATCATCTCGCGTCAGATGAACCCGAAGCCTTGCTGCCCTCGCCCACCTGAACCCCGGTTCAGGATGCGAGTCCGGCCTCACTCGCAGACACCTCATCCACAAGCCACGGCACCACATTGGGGCCGTGGCTTTTTTTCTGGCCTGCATCGCCGTCACATCGCCAAGTGCCCGAAGTTTGATGCCGAGCAACCTGCCGTTCTGTGCCTGACTTATAAAGACGGCACATCCATTCTCAGGAGAAGAACCCATGTTTCAGCGCATCCTGGTCGCCACGGACGGCTCCTCGCTCTCGAAGAAGGCAGTGACGAGCGCCATTGCGCTTGCGTCGCAGAACGGTGCGGAGTTGGTCGCGCTCACCGTCGTGCCCCGCTACCCCAAGAACTACTTCGACGGTGCGGCGGTCTTTTCGCCGGAGGACATTGCGCGCATCGAAAAACAATGGGCCGAATCGGCACAGGCCACCCTCGATGCAGTCGGAACCAAGGCCAAGGCGGCCGGCGTGAAGGTCAAGACGGCCCTGATCAGCTCGGACCTCGTGGGCGAGGCGATCATCAACGCCGCGAAGAAGCACAAGAGCGAGATGATCGTGATGGCCTCGCATGGCCGCAAGGGCCTGAAGCGCCTGCTGCTAGGCAGCGAAACCCAGCACGTGCTCACGCATTCGGAACTGCCGGTGCTGGTCCTGCGTTGACATCGAAAGGAACGTCATGAAGATCCTGATCGCCGTGGACGGCAGCTCGCACACCAGGAAGGCCATCGACTACCTGGCCAAGCATCGTGCCATGTTCATCGAAGGCAACGAACTCGTGATGGTGCACGTCTGCATTGGCGTGCCCGGGCACGTGGCGCGCCATCTCAGCAAGGGCGTGATCTCTGACTACTACGCCGAAGAAACCGCGAAAGTGATCGACCCCCTCAAGGCGCAGCTCGCGGACCACAACATCACGGCCTACACGATCGACCAGCGCCACGGGCACGCCGCTGAAGAAATCATCAAGGCCGCTGGCGCCTCCGGCGCCGAACTGATCGTGATGGGAACGCACGGCCACGGCATCCTGGGCCGCGCGCTCATGGGTTCAGTGGCAACCAAGGTCGTGGCTGAGACGGATATCTCGGTCTTGCTGGTGCAGTAAGTTCAGCCGAACAGTTTCTTGTGCTGTTCGCGCAGCAGCGCCTTCTGCACCTTGCCCATGGCGTTGCGAGGCAGCTCGTTCACGACAAAGCAGCTCTTGGGAATCTTGAAGTTCGCCAGCTTCGCCTTGAGTTCGGCGATGATGACTTCGCCATCGAGCACGGCGCCCGGTCTCGCAATCACGATGGCAACGCCGACCTCGCCGAAGTCCGAATGCGGCACGCCGACGATGGCGCTTTCGGCGACGCCCGCCATTTCGTTGATGTAACCCTCGATCTCCGCCGGATAGACGTTGTAGCCGCCGCTGATGATCAGGTCCTTGCTGCGTCCGACGATGGTGACGTAGCCCAGGCCGTCGATCTTGCCGACATCACCGGTCTTGAAGTAGCCATCGGCGGTGAACTCCTCCTTGGTCTTCTTCGGCATGCGCCAGTAGCCGGAGAACACGTTGGGGCCGTCCACTTCGATGTTGCCGATCTCGTCGGTCGGACATGGCTCGCCACGATCGTCGCGCACCCGCAGCCGCACGCCAGGCAGCGGAAAGCCCACGGTCCCCCCGCGGCGCGCGCCCTGCACGGCACTGTAGGGATTGGAGGTGAGCATGATCGTCTCGCTCATGCCGTAACGCTCGAGGATGGTGTGATCCGTTCGGTCGCGCCATTGGATGAAGGTCTCGATCAGCAACGGCGCCGATCCGGAAATGAAAAGGCGCATGTTGCTGCATGCGTCGCGAGTCAGTCCCGGTTCGGCCAGCATGCGAACGTAGAGCGTCGGCACGCCCATGAAGACAGTGGCTTCGGGCAGGCGCGCCACCACGCGCCGCGGGTCGAAGCGGTTGAACCAGATCATCTGGCTGCCACTGATCAGCGCGCCATGGATGGCAACGAACAACCCGTGCACATGAAAGATCGGCAGCGCGTGGATGAGCACGTCGCCGCCCTGCCTGGAGCTTCGCCAGCCCCAGTAGTCCTTGAGCACCTGCGCGTTCGACAGCAGGTTGCCGTGCGAAAGCATCGCGCCCTTGCTCCGGCCGGTGGTGCCGCTGGTGTAGATGATGGCGGCCAGGTCGTCGGCGTTCTTGCGCGCAACGGCATGCTGGTCGCTGCACTGCGCCGCGACTTCGAGCAGGGTGCCGGTTCGATCGTCATTCAGCGTGAAGATGTGGCGCGTGCCCGCAGCCGTGGCGATGGGCACGACCCATGACGCGTTGGCACTGCTGCAGATGACCACCGCCGGCTCCGCGTTGCCGATGAAGTATTCGATTTCCGCGGCGCGATAGGCCGTGTTGAGCGGCAGGAAGACATAGCCCGCGCGCAACGTCGCCAGATAGAGCAGCATGGCCTCGACGGACTTTTCCACCTGCACGGCGATGCGGGCGCCCTCTTCGAGCTTCAGCGCATGAAGGAGGTTCGCGATCATCGCGCTCGCCCGGTCCAGGTCGCGCCATGAATAGAAAAGCCCGTCGTCGGTTTCGACCGCGATCTTGTCGAGGTCTGTGGGAAAAGCCGCGCGCAATGCAGCGAAGAGATTGGCGTTTGTCGTTGGTTCGGTCATGGCGAATTCAGAAGGCGGGGGTGCGTTTGGCGAGGAAGGCGTCAATGCCTTCGCGATGTTCGTCGGAGTCGGCGTAGTCATAAGCGACAGCCACCAACGGCGCCATCGGGTCTTCCCCGGCAGGACCGACGGACTGCCGAAGCGCGGACAAGGTCCGTTTGTTGAGGCGGGCGGCCTCGGGCGCCAGTGCCGCGACGCGCTGCGCATGCGCGAGCGCTTCGGACGCCAGTTCGGCATCCGGCACCACGCGCAGAAGGAATCCCGCGTCGTACAGGCGGTTCGCCCCGTGCACGCTCGCGGCCAGCAGCATGTCGCGCGCGAGCACTTCGCCGATCGCACCGCTGACCAGCGCAGCTTCGCGCGGCGCCATCGGAAAACCCAGCTTCGCGATCGGCGCGCCGAACTTCGCGGAGGCGCCGGCCAGGCGGATGTCGCAACAGCTCGCGATTTCCAGGCCTGCACCCATGCACGCGCCCTCGATCTGCGCGATCAGCGGCACTTCGCAGGCAAGCATGGCGGCCAACGCAGCCCAGACTTCGTTCTCGTGGAATTCGCGCAGGCTGGCTTCGTCGAAGCGGAAGGACGGGTATTCGGAAATGTCGCCGCCCGCACAGAAGGCCCCGCCCTCCCCGCGCACGATGACGCAGCGCAACGATGCATCTCGCCCCAATCCGTCGAATACGGCTCGCAATTCGCGCCACATCGCTCGCGACATCGCGTTCAAGCGGGCCGTGTTCGTCAATGTGACGAACGCAACCGGACCCTCGCCGCGCAGCGTGATCGAACTTGTCATTCCAGTTTGTCTCCTCGTCCTACGCGGACTGCGATGGGCTCAGCTATTCAGAAAGAGATCGTCGACGTCGCCCGATACTGCCACCTTGCCCTGCGCCAGCAAGGCACGGTGCTTGTCGAGCCGCTTGAGATCGTAGAGGTAGTTGACCATGAGTCCGTAGGATTGCTTCAACCCCTTGGGCGACGGGTCGCCGGCCCAGTGCAGCCGCTCCACGCGCGCACCGTTGCCGAGATGGAAACGGGCGACCGGATCGACCGGCTTGCCGTCCGCGGTGGCCCGCCCGAGATACTCTGCCGCCGATTGCAGCAGCAGTTGCCGCACCGGCGACCTCGCATCGAGCGCGTTGGCATCGTCGGCGGCCGCCAGAAATCGTTCCGCCGTGGGCGGCAGCGAGCCGACGACGCGGCCGAGTTCGGTGGACCGCTTTTCGTCGAGGCGTCCGACCATGCCCGCCGCGTTCTTGCCGAGCCAGGCCCGAAAGCCGGGGATCGGCGAGAGCGTCGCGAAGGTCTTCAGGCGCGGAAGCTCTTCCTGCAGGGTCTCGACCACGCGCTTGATCAATGAATCGCCGAAGCTCACACCGCGCAGCCCGGTCTGCGTATTGCTGATCGAATAGAAGATCGCCGTCGTGGCCTTGTCGGGCTTGACCAGCGCGGCCGCTTCGTCGAGCAGCGGCACGATGCCCTCGCTGATGCGATCCACCAGCGCCACCTCGACGAAGATCAGCGGCGTGTTGGGCAGGCGCGGATGAAAGAAGCCGTAGCAGCGTCGGTCGCTGTCGAGCCGGTTCTTGACGTCGGCCCAGCTCTTGATGTCGTGCACCGCCTCGTACTGGATCAGCTTTTCGATCAGCGAAGCCGGTGAATCCCAGCTGATGCGCCGCAGGTCCAGGAATGCGACGTCGAACCAGGTCGAGAACAGGTTCTCGAGTTCGGCGTCGAGCGGAAGCAGCCGACGGTCGCCTTTCAGGTGCGGGAGCAATTGGGCGCGCATGTCGACCAGGAAGCGCATGCCGTCGGGATCGATCGCGAAGCGCTGGAGCAGGCGTGCGCGCGGCGAGACCAGCGCCCGGCGCAGGTCGATCTCGGCCTGGCCCTCGTCGGGCGTGCCGACCGCGGCCTCGTGCAGGTCGCGCGCGCTGCTGAGCCTTTGCACATCGGGCGCGAAGCGCTCGCTCATCAGCAGCCAGATGTCGCGCCGCTCGTCGAGTTCGCGGCCGGCATACCACTGCACGACGGCGTGGGCGCGGCGCCCCGCTTCGACGTCGCTGATGCTCGGGTCGACCACCGCCTGCAGTTCGACCAGCGCGCGCCGCAGCGCCCGGGGCGCGAGGGCTTCGCCCGGTCGGCGCAAGGTCGCCTCCAGGCGTTCGGAGAGGGGCCGGGACCCCAAGGCGGACTTTCCGATTTCGGCAATGTTGGCCGGTCGCAAGCGCGAAACGTTGCGCGTGATCCAGTCGCTGGCATTCATGAGATGAGCTTGGCCTTTTGGTTGGACCGCAATGGCCCGAAAAGGCCTCGTGCTGGGGACGAGGCGCGTGAACCGGGCAGGCGGCAATCCAGAACTATTTCGGGAAACTACCCGCAATTATGGAAGCCGAAGTACCCGCGCGCATGACGCGCCTGTCGACGGTGCGGCGCCGCCTGCGTGCGCCCCCGCCGGATCAACTGCAGTTCACGATCTTGAATTCGACACGACGGTCCAGCGCGTCGACTGCGTCGTCGGTGCCGCTTCCGATGATGTTTTCGCGGAAACCCTTGCCGCTGGGCGTGGTGCGGTCGCCGAGCGCCGTGGATTCGCTGACCAATCGCTGCTGGATGTAGCGCGCGCGCTGCATGGACAGCGTATCGTTGTAGGCCACCGACCCGGTGTGGCTGGTGTGGCCGATGATGTCCATGCAGACTTTCGCATCGGCGCTCGCCCTGGCGATTTCATGCAACCACATGGGATAGGGACCGCTGATCTTGGTCTCCGACCAGAACACCGTGCTGTTCGGATTGAACAGGAACTTGACCCCGAGTTGCTGGTTCGCGATGCCGTAGGCAACCAGCTTGCCGAAGGCTTCCTGCGCTTCCGTGGTCCGGCCGAGTTTCGCCGCACTCAGGTAGATCCCGTTGAGCACTCGCAGTTGATCGCCGATCGGCGTGCCGTTGGCGGCGTTGTATTGCGAAAACGCATCCTGGTAGCGCTCGGCGTTGTAGGCGCCGGTGGCACCCGTAATGACCGGCGCGACCGCGATGCGCTCGAAATAGTATGCGTCGGCATGCTGGCCGGGCGGCGTGGCAGTCGTGCGGATGTAGCCCTCGATGACCCGGTCCTTGGTGGGCATCGGCGTGTCCCTGTAGTAGGGCAACGGCGTGTGGTCCAGGCCTTCGTCTCGCGTCACGGAGGAGGATTGGGCAACCACGTTGCCGCTGGAAAGCTCGGTCAGCGCCAGGTTGATCTGCATCGGGCCGCGTGGCTTGTCGACTGCAAGCCGGGTCATCGTGCCCGTCAGCAGGTAGCGGGCCTTGCCCAGATTCGCGCTCTGGAAGGACAGGATCTCCAGCGAATCGAACTTCGAAGTCATCCGCTCGGTGACGCGGTCCTGGAGCATCTGCGTCGCCACGGTTTGCTGTGCGCTGCCGGCGTCGATCATCGGGTCGACCATCACGCCGCGCTTGCCGCTCATCGAGGCTGCAAAGCCCTGCGTCTGCTTGACCAGGCCATCCGTGGCCATGGCGACGGCCTCGTCGAAGGGTAGTTCGGTCTTGGATGAAGTTGCCTGTGGCGTGGCGCAGCCCGCCGCCAGAAGAGCGGCAGCCGACAGGCACAGGGCTTGCGCGCAGCGCATCAAGGTCGTGGTCATCATTCACACCCCTTTCTCAATAGGGCGGCCTCGCCTGGCGTCAGCGGTCCGAGCGAGGCTCGCTGAAGGAGGTCCGTGCAATTGGACGAATGGCCTTGCGCGCTCTCGGACGGCGGCGACACCGGCTGCACCGCGATGGCGGGCAGCGCGGGCTCGGGCTCGGGTTCGGGACTGCGCGGTTCACGTCGGCTCACCTTCTGGGTTTCGGTACGCGCATGCACTGTGGTTTTCCGCGCCGGCGCAGCAGGCACCGGTGCGGCCGAGGGCTCGACGGTTTCTGCTGAAGCGCGGCTCGTCGGCGGCGGCTCGGACGGCTTCGCAGCTTCGGCGGATGGCGGCGATACGACGAGAACGGGTGCCGGCTGTGGGGGTGGTGGTTCGGGCGCCACGACCACCGGTGCCGGCGGTGCGACCTTTGCCACCGCCGGTGCGGCCGGCTTCACGGCCGCAGTGGGAGGTGCAGGTGGTGCAGGTGGTGCAGGTGCTACAGGTGCCACAGGCAACGCAGGCGCAGCCGGCTTCGGTGGCGCCAAGACACCCTTCGGGGGCTGCGCAGGCACCGTCGCGACCGGGGTCGGCGTGAACGGTTGGGGTGTCGGCTGACGGTTTCCGAGGCGGTAGTAGGCGACCGCCGCAGCACCCATCACCAGGAGCGCAGCCGCCAGCGCGTAGATCTTCAACCGGCTGCCGTGTCGTTGCCCCGGACTCGGCGCCTCGCGCAACGGCGGCCAATTGGAAACAGGTGCTCGGTTCCACCGCTTGATCGGTCCCGCCCAATGCAGCGCCGCACTGAGCGCCGGCACTGCTGGCGCCGGCGCAGGCTTTGGCTCTTCGGGTTCTCGCACCAGATCGAGGGGCAGCGAAAGCTCCTCCTCCAGGATTTCGTCAGCGACCGCGGGATGCCCCGTGGCGACCTGGCCACCGGGCGACTGCGTGGCGGACAGCGCATCGCCCAGCCGCACCGCGCGCGCGAGTTCCAGATCCTGCAACTGCTCGCCGCAACTCAGCATCGTCCAGAACTCGGCCGCGCTCTGCGGCCGGTTCCGCGGATGCAACGACAGCGCCGCATCCACCGCCGCCAGAAACGGCTCGCCGTAGCGGCCCCGCGCGACTTCCGACAGCGGCTTCAACTGGTCGTTCATCAGGCGCTCGATCGACGGCGTCGGCGGGTGGCCGGTGATGGCCGCATAAACGACGCCGGCCACCGCGTAGATGTCCGTCCAGGCGCCCTGCTTCATCGAAGCCACTTCGCCGTACTGCTCGATGGGCGCGAAGCCGGGCTTGAACACCACGGTCGGTGACGAGGTCATGCCGTCGATCACGCGCCGCGCGGCGCCAAAGTCGAGCAACACCGGGCCGCCGTCTGTAAGGAGGATGTTGTCGGGCGAGACATCGCGGTGGAAGCAGCTTGCCGCGTGCATGGTGCCGAGCGCGTCCAGCAAGGGACGCAGCCAGCCGCAGAGTTCCGCTTCGTCGGGCGGACGGCCGAGATTCTGGAGCGCGCGCGCGAGCGTGGGGCCTTCGTAGTACGGCATCGCCATGTAGGCGGTGCCGTTGCCCTCCCAGAAGTGCAGCACCCTGACCAGCGAGGGATGATCGAAGCGAGCGAGGATCCGCGCCTCATTCAGGAAGCTGCGCATGCCGATGCGGAAACCTTCCCTGTGGCGCTGCGACTTGACGACGACCGCCGCCGAAACGCTGGCGCGCGAGGCGAGGATGGCCGGGAGGTATTCCTTGATGGCAACGTGCTGTTCGAGCGCGTGGTCCCAGGCCAGGTAGACGATGCCGAAGCCGCCCTCGCCGATGGGCCCGACGATCTCGTAGTCGAGCAAGCGCAGGCCTTCGGGCAGGGTGTGCGCGGTCGTTCTGTCGGCGTCGCTCCACTCCAGCGCCGATGCCTCTTGCGCATCGCGGCCGGTGATCTGGCCAGGCACGGTATAGAGATCGAGTGCCATCGCCGGGCTCTGCTTTCAGGGCATGGCGGCAGATCGCCTGCCCATTTCCCAGGTCGTGCCCCGCACGATGCAAACCAGCATTGACATGACGTCAGTTCCCCTGTCGTGAGCACCCACTCTACTGCGCACCGGACAGCGGCACATTCACCAGAAGCACTAGCCGAACGGACGCTCCACAGCCCCCGGGTCCAGGGGACTGACCATACGCTGTATGGGTCGGGAGCGGCCGCTAATCCCCTTATGCCGTCGCGGTCGCGGCGCGGCGTTGCGCAGGGGCGCTGAGATAAAGCCAGACGCCGAAGACGATCATCGGCACGCACAGCCACTGTCCCATGCTCATGTTGAGCGCGAGCAGGCCCAGGAAGTCGTCGGGTTCCCGGAAGTATTCCGCCAGGAACCGCATCACCCCATAGCCGATCAGGAACACCGCCGATACGCGGCGCTCGCGTCGTTCCTTGCGCGCATAGAGCCAAAGCAACGCGAAGAGGAGCAGGCCTTCGAGCAGGAACTGATACACCTGTGAAGGATGGCGCGGAAGCATCGAGCCGCTCTGGGGAAACACCATGCCCCACGGAAGATCAGGGCTGGAAAAGCGCCCCCAGAGTTCGCCGTTGATGAAATTGCCGACCCGCCCGGCCGCCAGCCCGGTGGGCACGCAGGGCGCGACGAAGTCCATGACCTGCCAGAACGGCCGTGCGCGCGAATGCGAGAACCACACCATCGAGCCAATCACCCCGAGCAGGCCGCCATGAAAGCTCATGCCGCCTTGCCAGACGAAGAAGATCTCCAGCGGATGGGTGAGGTAGAAGCCCGGCTTGTAGAAAAAGCAGTAGCCCAGACGGCCACCGACGATCACGCCCATCACCCCGAGAAAGAGGATGTCTTCCAGATCCTTGCGCGTCCAGGCGCCCGGCCCGGTGATGGAACGATAGGGCTCGTGCCGCAGACGGCGCGTACCGAGAAAATAGAACAGTGCGAAAGCGGCCAGGTAGGTCAGGCCATACCAGTGAATGGCGACCGGCCCGAGTTGAAGGGCGACCGGATTGATATGCGGATACATGAGCATGGACGGGATTCTCGCCTCAATGCGATGACACGCTTTGCGCCCGGACGAAGCCGACAAAGCGCTCAAGGGCCGGGTTGTCCGTGTCGGCAGGCCAGACCAGACTGGTTTCGCAGCTCGGAAGCGGCGCGGCGCTTCGGCGGCGGCCGGCCGGCTCGAACTCGCCCGCGGTGCGATACACCACGCCCGTACGCCGGAACTGCATGACGCTCCGGGGCACCCAGGCGACGCCCAGGCCGCCCCAGACGAGGTTCACGATGGTCTGCATCTGGATCGCTTCCTGTGCGATCCGCGGCACGCGCCCGGCCGCATGGTAAAGCGCGAAGATCGCATCGTGCAGCGACGGCACGATGCGGCGCGGAAAGATCACGACGGGCTCGGCCAGCGCGGCCGCCAACGACAGCTTCTCGACCTTCGCCAGCGCATGCCCGGCGGGCAAGGCGAGGACCAGCGGTTCCTCCGAGACCGTGAGCCGCTCCAGGCCGGGCGGCGCGAAGCCGGGTGAATGCAGCATGAGCCCGGCGTCGATCTCGCCCCGGGAAAAGCCCTCGAGTTGCACGTCGCCGGTCGCCTCGACCAGTTCCAACGCGACCTGGGGGCACAGCAAGCGGAATTCCCTCACCCACAGCGGCAGCCGCTCGAACCCGATGGTCGACACGAAGGCCAGCCGCACGCGCCCCACCTCCCCCGCGGCGGCCGCGCGGGCGCGTGCCGGCAAGGACTGCGCCCGCGCCAGCAGGTCCCGAACGTCGGGCAGCAAAGCCTCGCCGGCCGGCGTGAGCGCCACGCGGCGCCGTGTGCGGTCGAAGAGCACCACGCCCAGCGTCTTCTCGAGCTGCGCGATCGCCTGCGTCACCGGCGGCTGCGTCATGTGCAGGCGCACGGCGGCGCGTCCGAAGTGCAATTCCTCGGCCACCGCGAGGAACTGCCGCCATACGCGCAGGTCGATGGATCCATCATTCATATGCGGAGCATATCAATCCGACACACAAATCGGATTGGAACCAATCAATCATTCGTCCGATACTTGGCGTCCCCGATTCCCGATCACGAGACACACGATGGACACCAAACCGATCCAGATCAACCGCCGCAGCGCCAACATCGTCGAAGGCAAGAGCCGCGCGCCCAACCGGTCGATGTTCTATGCCATGGGCTACGAAGAAGGCGACTTCAAGAAGCCGATGGTCGGCGTCGCCAACGGCCACAGCACCATCACGCCCTGCAACTCGGGCCTGCAGAAGCTGGCCGACGCGGCCATCGCCGGCATCGAGGAAGCCGGCGGCAATGCACAGGTGTTCGGCACGCCCACCATCTCCGACGGCATGGCGATGGGCACCGAAGGCATGAAGTACTCGCTGGTAAGCCGCGAAGTCATCTCCGACTGCATCGAGACCTGCGTCGGCGGCCAGTGGATGGACGGCGTGCTCGTGGTCGGCGGCTGCGACAAGAACATGCCCGGCGGCATGATGGGCATGCTGCGCGCCAATGTGCCGGCGATCTACGTCTACGGCGGCACCATCCTGCCCGGCAGGTACAAGGGCCAGGACCTGAACATCGTCAGCGTGTTCGAGGCGGTCGGCCAGAACGCCGCAGGGAACATGAGCGACGAGGACCTCCGGGAAATCGAGATGCGCGCCATCCCCGGCACCGGCTCGTGCGGCGGTATGTATACCGCCAACACCATGTCGAGCGCCTTCGAGGCACTGGGCATGTCGCTGGCTTACTCGTCGACCATGGCCAACCCGCACGACGAAAAGCAGAATTCGGCCAAGGAATCGGCCAAGGTGCTCATCGAGGCGATCAAGAAAGACCTCAAGCCGCGCGACATCGTGACCAAGAAGGCCATCGAGAACGCGGTGGCCGTCATCATGGCCACCGGCGGCTCGACCAATGCGGTGCTGCACTTCCTGGCCATCGCGCACGCCGCGGAAGTGGACTGGTCGATCGACGACTTCGAGCGCATGCGCAAAAAGGTGCCGGTGATCTGCGACCTGAAGCCCAGCGGCAAGTACCTCGCGGTCGACCTGCACCAGGCGGGTGGCATTCCGCAGGTCATGAAGGTGCTCCTGAACGCCGGCCTGCTGCACGGCGACTGCATCACCATCACCGGCCAGACCATCGCCGAAGTCCTGAAGGACGTGCCGGACCAGCCGCGCGCCGACCAGGACGTGATTCGCCCCATCAACAATCCGATGTATGCCGAAGGTCATCTGGCCATCCTGAAGGGCAACCTTTCGCCCGAAGGTGCTGTTGCCAAGATCACCGGCCTGAAGAACCCGGTCATCACTGGACCGGCGCGTGTGTTCGACGACGAACAATCCGCGCTGCAGGCCATCCTCGACGGCAAGATCAAGGCAGGCGACGTGATGGTCCTGCGCTACCTCGGCCCGAAGGGCGGCCCCGGCATGCCGGAGATGCTGGCCCCCACAGGCGCACTGATCGGCGCGGGCCTCGGCGAAAGCGTGGGTCTCATCACCGACGGACGTTTCTCCGGCGGCACCTGGGGCATGGTGGTCGGCCACGTGGCGCCCGAAGCGGCGGCCGGCGGCACCATCGCGTTCGTCAACGAAGGCGATTCGATCACAATCGACGCGCACCAACTCAAGCTCGAGCTCAACGTCCCCGACGCCGAAATCGCCAAGCGCCGCGCGGCCTGGAAGGCCCCTGCCCCACGCTACACGCGCGGCGTCCAGGCCAAGTTCGCGTTCAACGCCTCCAGCGCCAGCTCAGGCGCCGTCCTCGACAAGTTCTAGCCCGCCCCCAGGTTGCCCGCACTTCGTGTCGGGCGCCCACCCCCTGCCGGGGGCAACACCAGCGGCCCGGCGGAGCCGGTTCCGCGGTGTTTCACCAACGGGCCGGGCTGCGCCGGCCGGGTGGCTGTGCCTGTGTTGTTCAGCGGCCGCCGCGACGACGGTTCGTGCGGCTGCTCAGCAGGCCTAGGTTGCTGCGTTGGCGGTCAATGCGCTCTTGCTTGCGGGCGTTTTCCTTTTCGATCACCTTGCGCTTGGTGTAGCCCGAAGCATCGGCCCACGCCCACCACGCGACAGCGAGCGCGAACGGGATCAAAACGATCCACCAGCTCAACGTGGCGACAAAGCTAACCTCGAGCAATTTGAGCGCTACACCGAGCAGGCCCAGCATCAGAAACCACATCGCGAACTCCTCCGTCGTTCTCATGGCGCGTCGAACGAGAGCGTCCACCGCTCTCCCTACAATCGCGCTGGATCGACTTTAACGCACCCACGCGATTGAACTTCATGAAAAAAGTGCTCCTTGTCACGGTGCTCGGCCTCGGCTGTGCGGCACCCGCCCTGGCCGATCTGGCGCTGGCCACATCGAAGAACTGCATGAGCTGCCACGCCGTCGATCGCAAGGTGTTGGGGCCGTCCTTCCAGGACGTCGCCATCAAGTACAAGGACAACAAGGGCGCGGTCGACCTGCTCGCCACCAAGATCATGAAGGGCGGCTCTGGCGTCTGGGGCCCGGTCCCCATGCCCGCCAACAATCAGGTCAACGAGGCCGACGCGAAGAAGCTGGCAGCCTGGATCCTGACGACGAAGTAGCCGTCGATCAGACGGCCGGCGGCATGCCCGCTGCGGAAGCCGCCGACCGGCGATCGAAGCGATCTTCCAGCTGGCCGATGTGGGCCGCGAGCGTGTTGTCCGTCTGATCGGACCGCAGCTTGATGGCCGTCTCGAGTTGCTCCACCCGCGCGAGCAATGCGGCATGCCGTTCGGCATTGCGCGTCATGTGGGCGTTCTCCTGGGCTTCGAGGAAGTTCCGCAGTTCCGTGAAACGCGAGGCCTCCGCCTTGTCAGCGAGATCGCGCTGGGTTTGCATTTCCTTCGTATGCCGGCGCGTCTCGATCAGGATCGAGCTTTGCAGGTAGACGACATAGACCGCGAAGAAGACGCCCAGCAATGCCGTCAGCCCCAGCATGATCAACCCGAAGGGCGCCGTGACCTGCATGAAGCCGATCGACATCGTGGTCGGGGCGATGATGAGGCCCCAGTTCAACGCAGCCAGTGCCGCAATCAGCAGCACGACCACCAGCAATACACCTGTTCTGACTCCCATGACCTGCTCCCGTTGTGATGGATTGGAGAGGTCGTTTGTACCCCATGCGGGGTGGACTCAATAGGCCTGCCCCAACTGCTCCAGGATGGCGGGGTTCTCCAGCGTGGATGTGTCCTGCGTGATCGCCTCGCCCTTGGCGATGCTGCGCAACAGCCGCCGCATGATCTTGCCGCTGCGCGTCTTCGGGAGGTTCTCGCCGAAGCGGATGTCCTTGGGCTTGGCGATCGGCCCGATTTCCTTCGCCACCCAGTTGCGCAGGTCCGCGGCGATCTGCTTGGCCTCCTCCCCGCTGGGACGGCCACGCTTGAGCACGACGAAGGCGCAGACGGCCTCGCCTGTCAGATCGTCGGGCCGGCCAACCACGGCCGCTTCCGCCACCAGATCGGTCTTGGCCACGAGCGCGGATTCGATCTCCATCGTGCCGAGCCGATGGCCCGACACGTTGAGCACGTCATCGATGCGTCCGGTGATGCGGAAGTAGGCCCGGTCGGGACTGCGCACGGCGCCGTCGCCGGCCAGGTAGATCGTGCCGCCCATTTCTTCGGGGAAGTAGCTCTTCTTGAAGCGCTCGGGATCGTTCCAGATCGTGCGAATCATCGAGGGCCATGGCCGCTTGATGACCAGCATGCCGCCGCCGCCATTCGGAATGTCCTTGCCGGTTTCATCGACGATCGCCGCCATGATGCCCGGCAACGGCAGCGTGCACGAACCCGGCACCAAGGGCGTGGCGCCCGGCAACGGCGTGATGACGTGGCCGCCCGTTTCGGTTTGCCAGAAGGTGTCGACGACGGGGCACTTCTCGCCGCCGACATTGCGGAAGTACCACATCCAGGCTTCCGGATTGATGGGCTCGCCCACGGTGCCGAGGATGCGCAGGGAGGAAAGGTCCCAGTTCTTCGGGTGCACCTTCTCGTCGCTGTCCGCGGCCTTGATGAGCGAGCGGATCGCTGTCGGCGCGGTGTAGAAGATCGACACCTTGTGCTTCTCGATCATCTGCCAGAAGCGGCCCGCATGCGGGAAGGTCGGGATGCCCTCGAACACCACCTGCGTGGCGCCCGCCGCGAGAGGGCCATAGGCGACGTAGGTGTGGCCGGTGATCCAGCCGATGTCGGCGGTGCACCAGAAGATGTCCTCCGGGCGGATGTCGAAGGTCCAGTCCATCGTGAGCTTGGCCCACAGCAGATAGCCGCCGGTCGCGTGCTGCACGCCCTTGGGCTTGCCTGTCGAGCCGGATGTGTAGAGGATGAACAGCGGATGCTCGGCACCGACCGGAACCGGCGGGCAGTCGGTGCTCTGGCCCTTGAGCGCCTCGTCGAAAGTCTGGTCGCGCCCCGCCACCATGTTGCAGGCCGTCGCCGTGCGCTGGAACACCAGCACCGTCTTGATCGACTCGCAAGCGCCAAGCGCAATGCCGTCGTCCACGATGGCCTTCAGCGGGAGCTCCTTGCCGCCGCGCAACTGGAAGTTCGCGGTGATGACCGCCACCGCACCGGCGTCGATGATCCGCTCCTGCAGTGCCTTGGCCGAGAAGCCGCCGAAGACAACGCTGTGAGTGGCACCGATGCGGGCGCAGGCCTGCATCGCGACCACGCCTTCGATGGTCATCGGCATGTAGATGATGACGCGGTCGCCCTTCTTGATGCCCTGCGACTTCAGCGCGTTGGCAAACTGCGAAACGCGCGCCAGCAGTTCCTTGTAGGTGACCTTGGTGACCGCGCCGTCGTCGGCTTCGAAGACGATGGCGGTCTTGTTCTCGACCGGTGTGCCGATGTGCTTGTCGAGGCAGTTGGCCGAGGCGTTGAGTTCGCCGTCGTCGAACCACTTGTAGAAGGGCACGTTGGATTCGTCGAGCGTGCGCGTGAAAGGCTTGGTCCACACCACATTGGCGCGGGCCTGGCGCGCCCAGAAACCCTCGAAGTCGTCCGCGGCTTCCTTGCACAGCGCCTCGTACGCGGCCATGCTGGCGATGCGCGCGCCCTTGCTGGCGCGGGCATCCGGCGGAAACACCCGGTTTTCGACCAGGACGGATTCGATCGTGGAAGCGCTGCTCATTCCTTTGTCTCCTTTACCAACTACGGTCAAACTTCGATCAGGTGCGATGCAGGTTTGAAATGTCGGCGCCCGCACTTACGGACGACTGACGCCAGATGCCACATGGTAGCGAGGGGATCGTCACACTGCCGACGACCTCACCCCCCTAGAATCCCGCGTTTTGCAGTCGTCCACGAAGTTATCCGACCGTCTTCGATGTCAAACCCCGATCAATTTCCCCCGACAGCCGGCAAGGCTTCGCCGCTTCGCCCGCTGCCCAACATGATCTTCGCGAGCCGGTGGCTGCAGCTGCCGCTCTACCTGGGGCTGATCGTCGCCCAGGCCATGTATGTGGTGCACTTCCTGGTCGAGCTCACGCACCTCGTGCAGGCCGGCTTCGGCAGCACGGACGCGCTCCAGGCGCTGGTCAACGGCATCGGCTACAAGAGCAGTGCGCCGGTCACCTCGCTCAACGAGACCGTCATCATGCTGGTCGTGCTGGCGTTGATCGACGTCGTGATGATCTCGAACCTGCTGATCATGGTCATCGTTGGCGGCTACGAGACCTTCGTGAGCCGCATGAACCTCGAAGGCCACCGCGACCAGCCTGAATGGCTGAGCCATGTCAATGCATCGGTGCTCAAGGTGAAGCTGGCAACCGCCATCATCGGCATCAGCTCGATCCACCTGTTGAAGACCTTCATCAACGCGGACAACTACACGGACCGGGTGCTGATCGCGCAAACGGCGATCCACATTACCTTCCTGCTTTCCGCAATGGCGGTCGCGGTGACCGACCGGCTGATGCTGCCGGCGCCAGCGAACGACGATCACTGACGCCGCCGCCCGCCGCGGGAACTACCTTCCGGTCATCTGCTCGGGCACGACCCACTGGTCGAATTGTTCCGCCGTCAGGTGCCCCGAGGCGATCGCCGCCTCGCGCAGGCTGGAGCCTTCCTTGTGCGCCTTCTTGGCGATGAATGCGGCCTTGTCGTAGCCGATGTGCGTGTTGAGCGCAGTCACCAACATCAATGAACGCTGAACCAGCTCGGTGATGCGCTCGCGATTCGGCTCGATGCCTGCGGCGCAGTGGTCGTTGAAACTCACCATCCCATCGGCCAGCAGGCGCACGCTCTGGAGAAAGTTGTGCGCAACCATCGGACGGAAGACGTTGAGTTCGAAATTACCCGACGCGCCGCCGATGTTGATGGCGACGTCGTTCCCGAACACCTGCGCGGCGAGCATCGTGACAGCCTCGCTCTGCGTGGGATTGACCTTGCCCGGCATGATGGACGAACCGGGTTCGTTCTCGGGAATGCTCAACTCGCCGATACCGCTGCGCGGGCCGCTCGCGAGCCAGCGCACATCGTTGGCGATCTTGTTCATGCTGGCAGCCAGCGTTTTCAGCGCACCATGCGCATGCACCAGCGCATCCACCGAAGCCATGGCTTCGAACTTGTTCGGCGCGGTCACGAAAGGCAGCCCGGTGAGCTTTGCCAGTTCGGCCGCGACCTGCTCGGCGTAGCCCTTGGGTGCATTGAGTCCGGTGCCCACCGCCGTTCCGCCCAACGCGAGTTCACACAGGTGCGGCAGCGTGGCACGCACGTGCGCCTCGCCGTGGGCAAGTTGCGCGGCATAACCCGAGAACTCCTGGCCAAGCGTGAGCGGCGTCGCATCCTGCAGATGGGTGCGGCCGATCTTCACGATGTCCGCGAAGTCCTTCGACTTCTTGTCGAGCGTCGCGCGCAGCTTCGCAATGGCCGGCAACAGCTTGTGGGTGATTGCCTCGACGGCCGCCACATGCATGGCCGTCGGAAACACGTCGTTGGACGACTGGCTGCGGTTCACATCGTCGTTGGGGTGCACGAGCCGCCCTTCTCCGCGCTCGCCGCCCAGCAGTTCGCTCGCGCGGTTCGCCAGCACCTCGTTCACGTTCATGTTGGTTTGCGTGCCCGAGCCGGTCTGCCAGACGACCAGCGGAAATTCGCCGGGATGCTTGCCGCCGATGACCTCGTCGGCCGCCGCGACGATGGCCTTGGTCTTCTTCTCGTCCTGCAGTCCGAGCGCGTGGTTCACCACGGCCGAGGAGCGCTTGACTTGTGCGAGGGCTCGAATGATTTCGCGCGGCTGATGTTCGCCGGAAATGTCGAAGTTCTGCAGCGAGCGCTGGGTCTGCGCGCCCCACAGCTTGTCAGCCGGCACCTCGATCGGGCCGAAGGTGTCGCGTTCGATGCGGGTCTTGGCGGATGTCGTCATGTGAAAGGCCCCTTGGGTCGGAGTCGAAAAGGCCATCGTACAAGGCCATCGGGAACCCGTACCTGCAAGCCATGGCCACGGCGCGGATAATTGCCGGGTTTGTCTGCCACCCCCACCCCCACGAAATCGCCATGACCATCATTCAGCAAGCCGACCTGATCGAGTCGGTTTCCGCAGCGCTCCAGTACATCAGCTACTACCACCCGACTGACTACATCGCCCACCTCGCCAAGGCCTACGAGCGGGAGCAAAGCCCCGCGGCCAAGGATGCGATGGCGCAGATCCTGACCAACAGCAAGATGAGCGCCACGGGCCATCGCCCGATCTGCCAGGACACGGGCATCGTCAACGTGTTCCTCAAGGTCGGCATGGACGTGCGCTGGGGCGGCTTCACCGGCAGCCTCGAAGACGCCGTCAATGAAGGTGTGCGCCAGGGCTACAACCATCCCGACAACATGCTGCGCGCCTCGGTCGTGGCGGATCCGCAGTTCGACCGCAAGAACACCAAGGACAACACGCCGGCGGTGATCTTCACCGAGATCGTTCCCGGCGACACGGTTGAAGTCACCGTCGCAGCCAAGGGCGGCGGCAGCGAGAACAAGAGCAAGCTCGTGATGCTGAACCCCGGCGACAGCGTCGTCGACTGGGTGCTCAAGACCGTGCCGACGATGGGCGCTGGCTGGTGTCCGCCGGGCATGCTGGGCATCGGCATCGGCGGCACCGCCGAAAAGGCCGCGCTGATGGCCAAGGAAAGCCTGATGGACGACCTCGACATGCACGAGCTGCAAGCCAAGAAGGCTTCCGGCGCCGAGCTGACCAAGGTCGAAGCGCTGCGCATCGAGCTCTACGAGAAGGTCAATGCACTCGGCATCGGCGCGCAGGGCCTGGGCGGCCTCTCCACCGTGCTCGACATCAAGATCAAGATGTACCCGACGCACGCCGCAAGCAAGCCTGTGGCGATGATCCCGAACTGCGCCGCGACCCGCCACGCGCATTTCGTGCTCGACGGCTCGGGGCCTGTCTACCTCGAAGCACCGTCGCTCGACCTCTGGCCGAAGATCGACTGGGCGCCCGACTACAACAAGAGCAAGCGCGTCGATCTCGACAAGCTCACCCCGGCCGAAGTCGCAAGTTGGAAGCCCGGCGACACCCTGCTGCTCAACGGCAAGATGCTGACCGGCCGCGATGCCGCGCACAAGCGCATTTCGGACATGCTCGCCAAGGGCGAGAAGCTCCCGGTGGACTTCACCAACCGCGTGATCTACTACGTCGGCCCGGTCGATCCCGTCAGGGACGAGGCCGTCGGCCCCGCCGGCCCGACCACCGCCACGCGCATGGACGGCTTCACTGAAATGATGCTGGCCAAGACCGGCCTGATCGCCATGATCGGCAAGGCCGAGCGTGGCCCGGTCGCCATCGAGGCCATCAAGAAGCACAAGAGCGCCTACCTGATGGCGGTCGGCGGTGCCGCGTACCTCGTGAGCAAGGCCATCAAGACCGCCAAGGTCGTCGGCTTCGCCGACCTCGGCATGGAAGCGATCTACGAATTCGACGTTGTCGACATGCCGGTGACGGTGGCAGTCGATGCCGGCGGCACCAGCGCCCACATCACCGGGCCGGCCGAGTGGCAAAAGCGCATCGCCAGCGGCGAATTCAAGACGATCACGCTGGAACCGGCTTGAACGCAGCGACGGTCGATGTTGGCGCTGGCGCCGATCGGCCGATCGGTGTGTTCGACAGCGGTGTCGGCGGACTGAGCGTTCTCAATGCGCTCCGCGACGAGTTGCCGAATGAGCGATTCGTCTACTTCGCGGATACCGCCCACGCGCCGTACGGCGAGCGCGGCGACGCCTTCGTCGGCGACCGAACCCGCACGGTCGCGCGCTACCTGCTGGACCAGCATCGGATCAAGGCGCTCGTCGTCGCTTGCAACACGGCGACGGCCGCCGCAATCCATCAGTTGCGCGCCGAGCATTCAACGCTGCCGGTCGTCGGCGTCGAACCGGCCCTCAAGCCCGCGGTGGCGCTGAGTAAGACGAGGCATATCGCCGTCATTGCGACGCGCGTGACACTGGAAAGCCGCAAGTTCGAGGCGCTGCGCACCTCTTTCGATGCCCAGGCGACATTCAGCATCGTTCCATGCGACGGCCTCGCAGGCGCCATCGAACGCGCCGACGCCACTCGCATCACCGCTCTGTGCGAGAAATACCTCGGCGCCGCGGGCAGTTTTGGCGGGCAGCCCGAGGAGATCGATACGCTGGTTCTCGGCTGCACGCACTACCCGTTCATCACCGACACCTTACGGCGCTTTACGGGCGATGCGGTGAGCTTCATCGATACCGGCGCGCCGGTGGCGCAGCAGACGCGCCGGCTGCTGGAACGGTCCGGCCAGTTCACCGAACAAGGGACCGGTGCGGTCACGTTGCTCAGCAGCGCGGCACCCGAATCGCTCGATGCAGCGGCAGCGCGCTGGCTGACACACCCTGCCGGGCGAGCGAGCCTCGCCCGGACTCACGACGCGGCAACGGCCTGAGCCAGTTCACGCATGCGCCGCGCATTCATCATTGCCGGGCTCCTCGGATTCTTCTGCATCGCCGGTCATGCCGCTTGCGATACCGGCCTCGCGGAGCGCATGCATGCCAAGCTGCATCCCAAGCGCGTCCTTGACCACGAACGCGCCGTGTGCGAGCCGTGGAGGGGCTTGCCGGGCCGCTATATCGTCGTACTGCCCATGCCGCGACCGGGCTCGGAGCCTGACGTCACACAGTTCGACCTCGACGTGCTGGTCGTCCAGCAAGCCGACAACGGCAACACCGAGCGCGCAAAGATTGTCAGCCGGCTCCTTGACGAGGCCGCGCTGACCGAGGACGCCGTGCGTATCGCCGAGATCCGCGTCGACACCGCTCGCTATGCGCTGGCGCCCGACGCGCGCGCATTCGGCTTGCGGGTGCTCCGCCAGGGGTCTTCGCGGGCGAACCCCTACGCCAGCGAGGCGCTGTCGCTGTACCTGCCGCAGGGCGCAAAACTCACCAAGGTGCTCGACGGGCTCGAAATGACCCTTGACCGCGGCGAGTGGGACACCAACTGCACAGGCAGCTTCGAGACGGTCCGCGGCACCCTTTCGGTCATGCACAGCGCGAGCAATGGGAACGCCGATCTCATGCTGCGCCAGGCACGCTCCGAAAGCCAGTCGCTCCTCCAGGGCGAGGAATGCGTGAGCCAACAGCTTCCGACGAAGTTCAAGTCGACGCTGTTGCGCTATGACGGCACGGTTTATCGCGCATCGAAACGGACGACGTCGGACTGACGCCTGAATTCAAGCGCGCAAGGCCGCCTCGCGGCCACGCCGCATGTCGATCGGCAAAAGCATCACGAGGCCGGCAACGAACAACACCGTCGTCGCGAGAATCGCGATCCGCTGGTTGCCGCCGGTCATCCAGGTGATGGCGCCGTAGCTCAACGGCCCGACGATGCTGGCCAGGCGCGTCGCGAATGTCCACAGGCCGAAGAATTCGGCGAGTTGGCGCGGCGGCGCAAGCACGCCCGTCATCGCCCGGCCGGCTGACTGGCTCGATCCCATCGCAAGACCCGCGATCGAGGCGGCCAACCAGAAACCTCCCTTTGTCGTCACCGAGGCGGCGATCAGGCACACGGCGATCCAGGCGACGAGCGTTCCCGCCAGCGAACGCTTGTGGCCCAGGCGATCCTGCCAGTAGCCGAACACGAATGCGCCGAGCGCCGCCGCAATGTTGAGCACGAAGATCAGCACCATGGTTTCGCTGGGGACGAAACCGATCACTTGCTCGGCATAGATGGCCGCCAGCGTGATCGCGACGGCCACGCCGCCTTGATAGGAAACCGTGCAGGCGAGAAGCCACATGAAGTCTCGGTACGCGCGGGCCTCACGAAACGTGCTCCGCAACTGCTGCCACGCGTTCTGCGCAGCCTGGCCGGACTGAGGGAGCGCGCGCTCTGGCAGCAGGGCGAAGGTGGCGCACGCTGCAACGCCATAGAGCGCCGCGGTAATGAGCATCGTGACGGGCACGAAATGCGCGGCGGGCAAACCCCTGGCTTGCGCCCAGAGTACATAAGCCAGGCACAAACCCAGCGCCAGCATTCCACCCAGATAGCCAAAAGCCCATCCCCAGCCGCTGACCTTGCCCATGCCTTCGGCGGTCGCGAGCTCAGGCAGGAACGCGCCAGTGAGCGATTCGCCGTACGAGTAGAACGTGTTGGAGATGATCACCAGTGCCATAGCCAGTACCACCCCCTGCAAGCCGAGAACACGCGGGGTCAAGGCCAGTGCCGCAGTGCCGATCACGCAGCCCACGGTGGAGAACACCAGCACGCGCTTCTTGGCCGCCTGCAGGTCAGCCCAGGCACCGATGGCCGGCATGGTCACCATCACGATCGCGTAGGAGATGCTTAGCGCTACCGTCCACGCAAACGCGCCCCAGGCGGCGCCCTGAGCGATGCCACCGACGAAGTAGGCGGCGAACACCGCGGTGATGACAACGGTCGTGTAGCCCGAATTCGCGAAGTCGTACATGGCCCAGCCGAACACTTCGCGCTTGCGCACGCCAGGCTGGAGGGCGGACTGGGGGAATAGGGCCAAGCGACGTCTCCGTTGTAAAGATCGCCGCCGAGCATAGCGGAGCGGCCTGACCGCTCCATGTCGCAGACGCTTGCCTAGTGCAGGTGACGCGGGCGACGGCCGCCACCATGACCGCCGCTACCGGCCCCACCGGTGCCGCCGCGCGGGCGTTTTCCGATTTCGAGCGAGTTCACCAGCGCGTCGAAACGATCGCCGAAGAGCTTGTCGATCTCGGCCACCACACCGCCGAGTTCGGCACCGTCGAAGTGACGTTCCATCAGGTTCACGACGTCTTC
Source organism: Variovorax sp. 05L425 (assembly GCF_056397705.1). NCBI lineage: Bacteria > Pseudomonadati > Pseudomonadota > Betaproteobacteria > Burkholderiales > Comamonadaceae > Variovorax > Variovorax sp. 05L425. The sequence goes on from NZ_JBFTNY010000011.1 coordinate 163,771, forward strand.
CACGAGCAGGTCGCGTTGGACCTGCATGATCGCGGCGGGATTGGGGCCGACGAACAGCATCAGGAAGTCGTCGCGCGACTCCTGTTCGGGGTCGCCTTCCTCCTCGTCGAAGTCGGTGTCGTAGAAGGTGACTTCGAGCGCAGCGCCCTGCTCCGCGAGCTCATTGAGAGCCATGCACATCTCGTCGAGCGCCTGGCGGAAATCCTCGTCGCCGGCGACGGTCCAGCAGATCTGGAGCATGTGCTCTTTCTGCTCGAAGCGGATACCCGGCTCTTCTTCGTAGACGCTGGTCGCGCCATCGGCCAGCGAGCGCGCACCGGCATATTTCCAAAGCGGCTTCAGCGCTTCCTGGATCTGCTCGAAACTCACATCCGAACGCAGCGGCACATCGCCATGCACATGGATTTCGAACGGAGCGTTATAGCGAGGCATGTCTTGCTCCCTTGTAATGTGGTGGTGCCCGGAACCGGGGTCGAACCGGTACGCCCCTTATGCAGGAAGCGGCGGATTTTAAGTCCGATGTGTCTACCAATTTCACCATCCGGGCTTCCAGTCGGACGTCGACGATACCCCAAATGAAAACAGTCCCGACAACGTTGATTGGCGGGACTGTGGTTTCGGCATTGGATTCGATGGAGGCGCGACCCGGAGTCGAACCGGGCTAGACGGATTTGCAATCCGTTGCATAACCGCTTTGCTATCGCGCCACTCTCGTTGCCGAGACTTCGAAGTCGTAGAAATCAGCGAAAAAAAGGGAAGCCTGCGCTTCCCTTTTTCAAAACTTGGAGCGGGAAAAGAGTCTCGAACTCTCGACCTCAACCTTGGCAAGGTTGCGCTCTACCAACTGAGCTATTCCCGCGTTTCGAGCCTCGAATTATAGAGCATTTTTTCGAGGTCTCGCAACTCGCACGCATCAGTGTTTGATCGAACCTTCAGCTGGTCGCGCAGCGCGTTGCTTGGCAAGTTCGGCCACTGCAGCCGCAGAGGCCGCGACCTCTTCGTCGGACAGCGGCGTCGGCGTCTTCTCGAGCGCAATTTCCAGCACCTTGTCGATCCACTTCACCGGCACGATCTCGAGGCCGTTCTTCACGTTCTCGGGAATGTCCTGCAGATCCTTCGCGTTTTCTTCGGGGATCAACACGGTCTTGATGCCACCACGCAAAGCGGCGAGCAACTTCTCCTTCAGTCCGCCAATCGCCGTGACTTCACCGCGCAAGGTGATCTCGCCGGTCATCGCGACATCAGCGCGAACCGGAATGCCGGTGAGCGCCGACACGAAAGCCGTCGTCATCGCAGCGCCCGCGCTCGGGCCGTCCTTGGGTGTAGCACCGTCGGGCACGTGGATGTGAATGTCGCGCTTTTCGAACACCTCGTCCTTGATGCCGAGTCGACCGGCCCTGCTGCGCACCACGGTGCGTGCGGCTTCGACCGATTCCTTCATGACATCGCCGAGCGAACCGGTGCGGCTGATGACGCCCTTGCCAGGCATCGTGACGGCTTCGATGGTGAGCAGGTCACCGCCGACTTCGGTCCATGCCAACCCGACCACCTGTCCCACCTGGTTTTGCTTCTCGGCCAGGCCGAAGGTGTACTTGCGCACACCCAGAAAGTCGTTGAGGTTCTCGCCGTTGACGACAACCTGCGGCACCATCTTCTTGAGCAGCAGGCCCTTGACCACCTTGCGGCAGATCTTCGAGAGCTCGCGCTCGAGCGAACGCACGCCCGCTTCACGCGTGTAGTAGCGCACGATGTCGCGCACTGCCTCTTCGGCAATGAGGAGTTCCTCTTCCTGCACGCCGTTGTTCTTCATCTGCTTGGGCAGCAGATACTTCAGCGCGATGTGTGTCTTCTCGTCTTCGGTGTAGCCCGCGAGGCGAATGACTTCCATCCGGTCCAGCAGCGCCGGCGGGATGTTCATCGAGTTCGACGTCGCGACGAACATCACGTCGCTCAGGTCGAAGTCGACTTCGACATAGTGATCGCCGAAGGTGTGGTTCTGCTCCGGGTCGAGCACTTCAAGCAGCGCGCTCGACGGGTCGCCACGGAAGTCCGTGCCCAGCTTGTCGATCTCGTCGAGCAGGAACAGCGGATTGCGCGTGCCGACCTTGTTCAGGCTTTGCAGCACCTTGCCCGGCAGTGCGCCGATGTAGGTGCGACGGTGGCCGCGAATCTCGGCTTCGTCACGCATGCCGCCCAGCGCCATGCGCGTGTACTTGCGGCCAGTCGCCTTGGCGATCGACTGCCCGAGCGAGGTCTTGCCCACGCCCGGTGGCCCGACGAGGCACAGGATCGGCGCCTTGACCTTGTCGACGCGTTGTTGCACCGCGAGATATTCAAGAATGCGGTCCTTGACCTTCTCGAGTCCGTAGTGGTCCTCGTTGAGGACTTCCTCGGCATGCGCGAGGTCGTGCTTGATCTTGGTCTTCTTGCTCCAGGGCAGGCCGACCAACACGTCGATGTAGTTGCGCACTACCGTCGCCTCGGCCGACATCGGCGACATCAGCTTGAGCTTCTTGAGTTCGCTCTCCGCCTTCTTGAGCGCTTCCTTGGGCATCTTGGCGAGCTTGATCTTCTTCTCGATCTCCTCGATGTCCGCGCCCTCTTCGCCTTCGCCAAGCTCCTTCTGGATCGCCTTGACCTGCTCGTTCAGGTAGAAATCGCGCTGGTTCTTTTCCATCTGGCGCTTCACGCGCCCGCGGATCTTCTTGTCGACGTTGAGGATGTCGACCTCACGCTCCAGTTGGCCAAAGAGGTTTTCCAGGCGCGCCTTGATGTCGTCGAGGTCCAGCACGGCCTGCTTGTTGTCGAGCTTCAAGGGCAAGTGGGCCGCGATGGTGTCCGCGAGGCGGCCCGGATCGTCGATGCTCGAGATCGACGTGAGGATCTCCGGCGGGATCTTCTTGTTGAGCTTTACGTACTGGTCGAACTGCTGCATCACAGCGCGGCGAAGCGCTTCGACTTCGGTGCCCTTCTGAGGCGCGATATCACCCAGTTCGACCGGCGTCACGTTGGCAGAGAAATGCGTTTCGCTGTCGTCGATGCGGTTGACGCGTGCACGCTGCTGGCCCTCGACCAGCACCTTCACGGTACCGTCGGGCAGCTTCAGCATCTGCAGGATGGTCGAGACGCAACCGACCTCGAACATGTCTTCGACCGAAGGCTCGTCCTTGGCGGCAGCTTTCTGTGCCACCAACATGATGCGGCGCTCCGCTTCCATGGCGAGTTCCAGCGCCTTGATGCTCTTGGGACGACCCACGAACAGCGGGATGACCATGTGAGGGAACACGACCACATCGCGCAGCGGAAGCAACGGCAGATCGAGTTCGGTAGCAGGCAGGGGGGTATGACCGGACATGGGAATCCTTTACTTGATCATGGAAAGATGGTCGGCCGCGCGCGCTTTTCAAGCCCGCGGGCGCAGTATTCGTCGAAGACGCCGGACGCCTGTCTCGCAGCGGCCGGCCGGGCGGTCATCAAGCCTTCTTCGCGGCTTCGCGATAGACGAGCAGCGGCGGCTTGTTCTCGTCGATCGTGGATTCTTCGACCACCACCTTGTCAACGTTGGTCGCATTCGGCAGTTCGAACATGGTGTCGATCAGGGACTGTTCCAGGATCGAACGCAGCCCCCGCGCGCCTGTCTTGCGTGCGAGCGCCTTGCGCGCAATCGCCTTGAGCGCCGCAGGACGGATTTCGAGGTCTACGCCTTCCATTTGCAGCAGCTTGGTGAACTGCTTGACGACGGCGTTCTTGGGCTCGGTGAGGATCTGAACCAGCGCGTCCTCGCTAAGCTCGGCCAGCGATGCCACGACGGGCATGCGCCCCACGAGTTCGGGGATGAGGCCGAACTTGATCAGGTCTTCGGGTTCGACTTCGCGGAACACCTCGGTCAGACTGCGCTGCTTCTTGCTCTTGACCGACGCGCCGAAGCCGATGCCTGAGGCTTCCGTGCGGTTTTCGATCACCTTTTCGAGCCCCGCGAACGCGCCGCCGCAGATGAACAGGATGTTGGTCGTATCGATCTGCAGGAAGTCCTGGTTGGGATGCTTCCGGCCGCCCTGCGGCGGCACGCTGGCCATCGTGCCTTCGATCAGCTTCAGCAGGGCTTGCTGCACGCCCTCGCCCGAGACATCGCGTGTGATCGAGGGGTTGTCCGACTTGCGCGAGATCTTGTCGATTTCGTCGATGTAGACGATGCCGCGCTGCGCGCGCTCGACCTCGTAGTTGCAGCTTTGCAGCAGCTTCTGGATGATGTTCTCGACGTCCTCGCCGACGTAGCCGGCTTCGGTCAGAGTCGTCGCATCCGCCATGACGAAGGGGACATCGAGCATGCGGGCGAGCGTTTGCGCCAGCAGCGTCTTGCCCGATCCGGTCGGGCCGATCAGCAGGATGTTGCTCTTGCTGAGTTCGACGTCATCGCCCTTGGACTTTTCCTTGTGCCGCAGACGCTTGTAGTGGTTGTAGACGGCGACCGACAGCATCCGCTTGGCCGGTTCCTGGCCGATCACGTAGTTGTCGAGGTTGGCCTTGATCTCGAGCGGCGTGGGCAGGTCGTTGCGCGCTTCGCGCGATTCCTCGCCGGCCGGGAGCTCGTCACGAATGATCTCGTTGCAAAGATCGATGCATTCGTCGCAAATAAAGACCGAAGGCCCCGCGATCAGCTTTTTGACCTCGTGCTGACTCTTCCCGCAGAACGAGCAGTAAAGCGTTTTTTCGCTGGAGGAGCCTTTTTTTTCGGCCATGGACAAATGCCTCGTAACTGGGGTTTAACAATGATAGCGAAACAAAAACGGCGTTCCCCGTGTGGGAAAACGCCGTTGTTGCTCGGGCGCCTCAGCGGCGGCGATCAGCTGCGCTTGGCGATCACTTGGTCGATCAGGCCGTATTCCTTGGATTCGTCGGCGGTCAGGAAGTAGTCGCGCTCGGTATCGCGGGCGATTTTCTCGAACGACTGGCCGGTCCTGTCCGCCAGGATGCGGTTCATCTGCTCGCGAGTCTTGAGGATGTCGCGTGCGTGGATCTCGATGTCCGTGGCCTGGCCGCGGGCGCCGCCCAGCACCTGGTGGATCATGATCTTCGAGTTCGGCAGCGAGAACCGCTTGCCCTTTTCCCCTGCCGCCAGCAGGAAGGCGCCCATGCTGGCTGCGAAGCCGATGCACAGCGTGGACACGTCAGGCTTGATGAACTGCATGGTGTCGTAGATCGCCATGCCCGCGCTCACGCTACCGCCGGGGGAGTTGATGTAGAACGAGATGTCCTTGTCCGGGTTTTCGCTCTCGAGGAACAGCAACTGCGCCACCACGAGATTGGCGGTCTGGTCGTTGACTTCGCCGACCAGGAAGATCACGCGCTCCTTGAGCAGGCGCGAATAGATGTCGTACGAACGCTCGCCACGGCCTGACTGCTCGATGACCATCGGAACCAAGCCGAGGCCTTGAATATCTTGTGCGCTCATGTTTTGCTCTCCAGAGGGGGTTGTACTGTACCCAAACGAAATGGGGCTCGTGCCACAAAGCACAAGCCCCATGGATTGCAGCCTGTGCCGGCCGTGATCAGCCCTGTTGGGCCATCAGTTCGTCGAAGGACACGGACTTGTCGTTGACCTTGACCTTGCCGAGCACGAAATCCGTCACATTGTTCTCGATCACGACGGCTTCGACCTCGGCCAGACGGCGGTTGTCGCTGAAATACCAACGCACCACGTCGGCCGGCTTCTCGTAGCTGGCCGCCAGTTCGTCGATGTGGGCCTTGATCTGCTCGGGCTTGGCTTGCAGATTGTTGGCGCGCACCAGTTCGGCCACGACGAGGCCCAGGCGCACGCGGCGCTCGGCTTGCGGGCGGAACACGTCGTCGGGGATCGGCGCCTTGTCGGCATCCTTGATGCCGCGCTGCTTGAGTTCGGCGCGGGCGCCTTCGATCATGCGGTCGACTTCGGCCTGGACGCTCGACTTGGGCAGGTCGAGTTCGGCATTGGCGACGAGCGCGTCCATGACAGCGGTCTTGTTGCGCGCCAGGAGGCGGAACTTGACTTCACGCTCCAGGTTTTTCTTGATGTCGGCGCGCAGGCCTTCGACCGTGGCGTCGGCGATGCCGAGCGACTTGGCAAGTTGCTCGTTGACTTCAGGGAGGTTCGAAGCCTCGATCTTCTTCACGGTGACCATGAAGTCGGCTTGCTTGCCGGCCACGTCCTTGCCGTGATAGTCGGCGGGGAACGAGAGCGGGAAGGTGCGGCTGTCGCCTGCCTTCAGGCCGCGGACGGCGTCTTCGAATTCCTTCAGCATCTGGCCTTCGCCGACGATGAACTGGAAGTCGTCGGCCTTGCCGCCCTGGAAGGGCTCGCCGTCGATCTTGCCTTCGAAGTCGACGGTGACGCGGTCGTTGTCCTGCACGGCTGCGTCCTGGGCACGCTGGGCGAAGGTACGACGCTGCTTGCGCAGGATGTCGAGCGTCTTGTCGATGGCGTCGTCGCCGACTTCGGCGCTGAGCTTTTCGACTTCGGCGGCGGACAGGTCGTTGATCTTGACGTCCGGAAAGACTTCGAAGATCGCGTCGAAGGCGAGCTGGCCTTCGGGCGAACCTTCTTTTTCGGTGATGCGGGGCTGGCCGGCCACACGCAGCTTGGCCTCGTTCGCGGCCTGCGAGAAGGCCTCGCCGACCTTGTCGTTCATGACCTCATAGTGAACCGAGTAGCCGTAGCGCTGGGCCACGACGTTCATCGGCACCTTGCCGGGCCGGAAGCCGTCCATCTTGACGGTGCGGGCCAGCTTCTTGAGGCGCGAATCGACCTCGGACTGGATGGTGCCGACGGGCAAGGTCAGCGTGATCTTGCGTTCGAGCTTGTCGAGGGTTTCAACATTCACGGTCATTTTCTGTCTTCCTGGTGAGGGGTCGCCTTGGGCTGGTGCGCGGGGCCGGACTCGAACCGGCACGCCATTGCTGGCGTCAGGACCTAAACCTGGTGCGTCTACCAATTTCGCCACCCGCGCGGTCCGAAGTTCAACGAAAAACGGGCGGTCCTCCATGCAGACCACCCGCTCGAAATCGGTCAACCACGTATTTTATGCTGGAACGAAAGCCTCTCCAGCGAGTTGCCCTCCATCACGCGGAACGCATTTCGATCCCCGTCGTCGCTGGCGTGGTCTTGCTCTCCGCCGGCTCGCGTTTGACCCGGAACCAGGCCGCGTACATGGCCGGCAGCGCCAGCAGCGTCAGGACCGTGGCCACGATCAGCCCACCCATGATCGCCACGGCCATCGGCCCCCAGAAAACGCTGCGCGACAACGGGATCATCGCCAGCACGGCCGCCGCCGCGGTCAGCACGATCGGCCGCAGCCGGCGCACCGCCGACTCGACAATGGCATCCCAAGCCGGCACCCCGGCCGCTCGGTCATGCTCGATCTGGTCGACCAGGATCACCGCATTGCGCTGGATCATGCCCATGAGTGCAATCACGCCCAGGAGCGCCACGAAGCCGAAGGGCCGGTTCAGCGCCAGCAGCGCGCCCGCCACCCCGACGATACCGAGCGGGCCGGTGATGAAGACGAGCACCGACCGGCTGAAACTGTGCAGTTGCAGCATCAGCAAGGTAAACACCAGGAACAGCATGATCGGCACGCCGGTGACGATGGATGCCGAACCCTTGCTGCTTTCTTCCACTGCGCCAGCCACTTCAATGCGATAGGCACCCCGCCCGGCCGCGTGCCACCTGGCTTCGAGTTCGCGCAGCTTGGGAAGAAGCTGGTCGGTGACGGTCGCGCCCTGAAGCCCTTCGACGATATCGCCCTGGACGGTGATCGCGTAGTCGCGGTTCTCGCGCCACATCACGCCCGGCTCCCAGGTAAAGACCGGCTTGGCGATCTGCATCAGCGGAATCGAACGGCCCGAACTCGTGGGCAGATAGGCATTTCCGAGGTCCGAAATGGCCTCGCGCTCGTCCGGCGACTGGCGCAGCACGATATCGATCAGCAGGTCGTTTTCGCGGTATTGACCAACGGTGGTGCCGCTGAACATGGTCCGCGAAGCTTGCGCGATCGCCTGGCTGGTCACGCCGAGCGCACGCGCCTTGTCCTGGTCGACTTCAAGGCGGATCACCTTGACCGATTCATTCCAGTTGTCGTTGACGCCGCGCATGTTGGGGTTCTCGCGCATCACGGCCTTGACCTCGTCGGCGCGCGCGCGCAATTCCGCCGGGTCGGTGCCGATCACGCGAAACTGCACGGGATACGGCACCGGCGGCCCATTGGGCAGCAGCTTGACGCGGCCGCGCGCCTCGGGAAACTCCTGCGCCAGGAGCGCGGGCAACTTCAGCCGCAGGCTCTCGCGATAGTGAAGATCCTTCGCCAGAAGAATCATCTGCGACACGTTGGTCTGCGGAAACACCTGGTCGAGCGGCAGATAGAAACGCGGCACGCCGGATCCGATCCAACTCGTGACCGTCGTGACGCCCTCTTCCTGGCGCAGCCGTTCCTCGACGCGCTTGGCGACCTCTTCGTTGGCAGCGAAAGACGTGCCTTCCGGAAACCACAGCTCGACCAGGATCTCCGGGCGGCTCGAATCGGGGAAGAACTGCTGTTGCACCTTGCCCATGCCGACGATGCCGAGAGCGAACATCAGCAAGGTGGCGCCGATGGTGATCCAGCGATGCGCCACGCACCAGTCCACCGTGCGGCGGAAGGTGTTGTAGAACGGCGTGTCGAACAATTCGTGCGGCGGCGCGTCCGGGTCGTGCGGCTTGACCTTGAGCAGCAGCGTGCCGAGGTAAGGCACGAAATACACCGACACGAACCAGCTCAGCACCAGCGCGATCACCGTGACCGCGAAGATCGCGAAGGTGTATTCGCCCGTGACAGACTTCGCGATGCCGATAGGCAGGAAGCCGGCGGCCGTGATCAGCGTACCGGTGAGCATCGGCTTGGCCGTGACGTCGTAGGCGAAAGTCGCGGCGCGGACCTTGTCGTAGCCCTCTTCCATCTTCCGCACCATCATCTCGACCGCGATGATCGCGTCGTCGACCAGCAGGCCCAGCGCGATGATCAGCGAGCCCAGCGATATCTTGTGCAGCCCGATGCCGAAGTAGTTCATCGCAAGGAAGGTCACCGCCAGCACGAGCGGAATGGTGATCGCCACGACAAGGCCCGGGCGGATGTCGACGTACCAGCCGAAGCGCCCACCCTTGTGCAGCCCGAGCGACACGAAGCTCACCGCCAGCACGATCGCCACCGCCTCGATCAACACGCTCACGAATTCGTTGACCGATTTGGCAACCGCGACCGGCTGGTCCTGCACCTGCACGAGCTGGACGCCGAGCGGCAGTTGCTTGTCGATTTCCGCCGTGGCGGCATGCAGCGCCTTGCCGAGCGCGATGATGTCGCCGCCCTTGGCCATCGAAACGCCCAGCGCGATCACTTCCTTGCCCTGGTGGCGCACCTTGACGGCCGGCGGATCGACGTAGCCGCGATGAATCTCGGCGATGTCGCCCAGGCGCATCTGGTTGCCGGAGCTTCCGCGTATCGGCATCGCGCGCAATTGGTCCACGCTCGTGAACTGGCCTCCCACGCGGACCTGCACCACATCCTGCGGTGCCTGGATGGTTCCTGCGCTCTCGATCACGTTCTGTGATCCGAGCTGCCCCAGCACCGTGCTGAAATCGAGACCAAGCTGTGCCAAGCGCTTCTGCGAGACCTCGATGTAAACCTTTTCGTCCTGGATGCCGAACTGGTCGACCTTGGCCACGTCCTTCACGCGCAGCAGACGCTGGCGCACGTCGTCGGCGAAGGTCTTGAGCTCGGCATAGTTGAAGCCGTCGCTCTCCAGCGCGTAGATCACGCCATACACATCGCCGAAGTCATCGTTGAAAAAGGGGCCCTGCACGCCTGCAGGCAAGGTGGCGCGCATATCGCTGATCTTCTTGCGCACCGTGTACCAGACGTTGGCCACCTCGCCGGGCTTGGACGAGTCCTTGATCTGAAAAATGATCTGCGACTCGCCGGGCTTCGAGTAGCTGCGGATCTTGTCGGCGTAGGGTGCCTCTTGCAGCGTTCGCTCGAGCTTGTCGGTCACCTGCTCCGCGACTTGCTGCGCCGTGGCACCGGGCCAGTAGGTGCGGACCACCATCGCGCGGAAAGTGAACGGCGGGTCCTCGTCCTGGCCGAGTTGGAAGTACGACGCGAAGCCCAGCAGCATCAGCACGAACATCAGGTAGCGCGTGAGTGCCGCATGGTCGAGCGCCCATTTCGAGAGGTTGAAGCCGGCCTTGCCGGTGTCGGCGGTCTGTGACGTCATGCAGGCGTCCTCAGCGCGTGGCCACGGGAGCTACGGGCGTGGGCATCGCGGCGGCCTCATGAATCGGGCCGGCGGGCGCAGCCGCCCGGTCGCGGTAGATGGTGACCTTCTGTCCCGGCGACAACACGTGCACGCCCGCGGCCACGACCAATTCGCCGGGCGAGAGACCCTTGCCGATCACGGCGTCGTTGCCGTCAGCCGTCATGACCTCGACGGGCTGTGAGCGCACCGTCATGCTGGACTTGTCGAGCACCCAGACGGCCGTGCCCTTGCCCTCCTGGCGCAAGGCGCTGGTCGGCACCTTCAACACCGGCGTGCCACTGTGCGACAGCGCCTTCGGCCGTGCATAGACCGTGGCGCCCAGCGCGGGTGCCGTCAACGGATCGATCGTCGCCTTGACGGTATAGGTGCGCGTGACTGCGTCGGCACTGCCCGCGACTTCGCGCACCTTGCCTTCGAATTCGCTTCCGTTGGCCCATCCGCGGATCGCGACCGGTGAGTCGGGCTTGACCTGCCCCGCGCGATCCTCGGGCACCGCGAACACCACGTCGCGCGCGCCGTCCTGCGCGATGCGGACGACCGGCGTACCGGCGGCAACCACCTGCCCCGGTTCGGCTTCGATGGCGGTGATGATGCCCGGCACGTCGGCCACCAGCGTCGTGTAGTTGGCCTGGTTGCCCTGTGCGGTGAGCTGCGCCTGCGCCTGTTCGAGTTGGGCTTGCGCAGCCTTGAATGTGGTTTCGCGGCGCTCCAGATCTGCACCGCTGATGAAGTTCTGGTCGCGCAGCGAGCGATAGCGCTTGAGGTCCGCCGCAGCCAGATCGCGATTGGTCAGCGCCGCAGCATGCTGCGCGCGTGCGCCTTCGGCTGCCAGCCGGAAGTCTTGGGGGTCGAGTTGGGCGAGCACCTGTCCCGCCTGAATATGCTGGCCGAGTTCAGCTTGGCGGCGCGTGATCTTCCCGGCCACCCGGAAGCCGAGCCGCGATTCGACCCTCGCCCGCACCTCGCCCGAGAACTCGGGCTCCGTGTCATAGGGGCTGACGCCGACGGCGATGACCTTGACCGAACGGATGGGCTCTTCGGCCGCCGGCGGACGAGAACATCCTGCGAGAACGAAAACGGCAAGGAGGACCCCGGCGCATGGACGAGAAAGGAATACGGACGAGGCGGTCATGAAGCACCCTTGAAAAAACCAGCGGGGTCATTAATGACCAGCCGGTTAGTAATCTAGGGTAAACGCCAATCGCTGTCAACGGAAACACCGGCGCATCGGGGGCACGAGACCTAAGTGCGCTGTCCCATTTCCACAAGCCGGTTCTCGGGCAGCACGAAGTAGTCGGAGGCTCGCCCCGCATTGCGCTGCAACCAGCCGAACAGTGCCCTGCGCAACGGGTTCATGTTCGGAAGATGCTCGTCGCCGACAGAGGCGCGCGAAACGAAATACGACGTGGTCATCGAGTCGCAAGCCAGGCCCTTCTGGTAGGCCAGGATGCGGATGAATTCAGGCACGTCGGGGCGCTCCATGAAGCCGTGCCGCGCGGTGGCGATCCAGAAGCCTTCGCCGAGGGTTTCGGCTTCGATCCGAATTCGCGCATCGACGCGCGGCGTGTCGCACGAGATCACCCTGAGCACGATGACCTTCGTGTGAAGGACCTGGTTGTGCTTGAGGTTGAGGAGCAGCGCATGCGGCACGGATTCGGCGTCGGGGTTGAGGAACACCGCCGTCCCCCTCACCCTGTAAGGCATGCCGGCCGCGAGCGAATCCACGAAAGGCACCAGCGGCAGACGCTCTGCTTCCGCGGCTTGCAAGCCGAGGCGGCGGCCCTTGGCCCAAGTCGTGAAGACGATCATCACAAGAACCGCCACCGCGAGCGTGAGCCAACCGCCTTCGAGGATCTTCAGGCTGTTGGCGACGACGAACATCACGTCGACCGAGGCGAAGATCAATACGCCGATCACGACCGCCGCGCGATTCCACCGCCAGAGCTTGAATGCAACGATGCCGGCCAGCAGCGTGGTGGTGACCATCGTGATCGACACGGCAATGCCATAGGCCGCCGACAGCGCGCTCGAACTCCGGAAACCCAGCACCAGCAGCAGCACGCCGACCATCAGTAACCAATTGACGGTCGGCAGATAGATCTGCCCGATGGCTTCGCCGGATGTCTGCACGACCCGCATGCGCGGCAGGTAGGCCATGCGGATGGCCTGCGCAGTGAGCGAGAACGCGCCCGAGATGACGGCCTGCGATGCGATCACCGTGGCCATCGCGGCGAGGATGACCATCGGCAGCACCGCCCAGGACGGAAAGAGCCTGAAGAAGGGGTTGTCGATCGCGGCCGGATTCGAGAGCACCAATGCGCCCTGGCCGAAATAATTCAGCACCAGCCCCGGCAAGGCAATGAAGATCCATGCGAGGCGAATCGGCTTCGCGCCGAAATGACCCATGTCAGCGTAGAGTGCCTCGCCGCCCGTGAAGGCAAGGAACACGGCGCCCAGCACGGCGAGCGACTGCGCGCGATGCGTGATCAGGAAGCCGACCGCGTGGCGAGGGTCCAGCGCCGCCAGCACCTGCGGCTGCTTGAGCACCTGCAGCAGACCTCCCACGGCGATCACGAGAAACCACAACAGCATGATCGGCCCGAACACGCGGCCCACGACCCCGGTACCGTGGCGCTGCACCGCGAAGAGGCCGATCAGGATCGCAACGGTAATCGGGATCACGAACGGTTGGAGCTTCGGCGCCTCCACCTCCAGGCCCTCGACCGCGGAAAGAACCGAAATCGCCGGCGTGATGAGACTGTCGCCGTAGAACATCGCCGCCCCGACGAGCCCCAGCACAGCAATCAGGGAGGAAACCCAGGCGCGCGTGGGCGTGCCGGTCACCGCGTTGCGCGCCAGCGCCTGCAACGCCAGGATGCCGCCCTCACCGTCGTGGTCGGCGCGCAGCACGAACACGACGTACTTCAGCGTCACCACGAACATCAGCCCCCAGAAAATCAGCGACAACAGTCCCAGCACCGATTCGGGCGTGAAGGGAATGCCGTGTTCGGGATTCAGCGTCTCCTTGAAGGCGTAGAGCGGCGACGTGCCGATGTCGCCGAAAACCACGCCCAGCGCCGCAATCATCAGGACCGGTCCGGCTTTGGGATGGGATCCAGGGTCCGTGAGACCGAGGTTCTGCGACGTTGTATTCATGATGTCTGAAAGGCCTCCACTGCGCGGATCGTACCCTCGCCGTGACGCACAATCCGCGGCGTGTCATCCATCCCCCCTCCCCCTCTCGCAGCCTCGCCGACGCACTACGAGAACTTCCCGGTCGCCTCCTGGCTGTGCCCGCCGCGACTGCGGCCGCCGATTGCGGCCATCTACGCATTCGCGCGCACAGCCGACGACATTGCCGACGAAGGCGACGCCGGCTCCGCGCAGCGCCTCGACGATCTCCGCGCCTTTCGCGCCGACCTGGCCGCCGTGGCGCGAGCCGCGGCCCCGTCAGGCCGTTGGCCTGAAGTCTTCGTTCCGCTCGCGGATGCCATGCGCGAGTTTTCGCTGCCCGAGAGTCTGCTCGCCGACCTTCTCTCCGCCTTCATGCAGGACATCGAGAAGACCCGGGACGGCGCGGGTTACGCCGACCGCGCCGAGTTGCTGGACTACTGCCGCCGCTCGGCCGATCCTGTCGGTCGGCTGCTGCTTCATTTGTATGGCGTCGACGACCCGCCTGCGCTCGCGCAAAGCGACGCGATCTGCAGTGCGCTGCAACTGATCAATTTCTGGCAGGACCTGAGCGTCGACCTGCCGCGCTCCCGCTACTACCTGCCGCGAGACGCCATCGCCGCGCACGGCCTGGATCCGCAGGCCTTCAACACGTTCCGACCGCTGGCACCCGCCTCCCCTCCGTCGAAGGCGATCGCGCTCGTCGCGGACCAGGTCGCATGGGCGCGCGAACTCATGCGCGAAGGTGCGCCGCTGGTCCATCGCCTGCCGGGTCGTGCCGGGTGGGAGTTGCGCTTCGTGGTGCAAGGCGGCAGCCGCATCCTCGACAAGATCGAGGCGCTGGGCTGCGACACTTTTTCGCGCCGGCCCACCCTCGGCAAGGCCGATGCGCCGCTGCTCGCGTGGCGGGCCCTGCGGATGCGGAGACAATCGCCCGCATGAAGAGGCCCGCACGATGACCCCCGAGCAGTACGTCCAGGACAAGGCCGCTGCCTCGGGCAGCAGTTTTTATTACGCCTTCCTGTTCCTCCCGAAACCGCGCCGCGCCGCGATCACCGCGTTCTATGCGTTTTGCAGGGAAGTCGACGACGTGGTCGACGAAGTCAGCGACCCCGGCGTTGCCGCCACCAAGCTCGCCTGGTGGCGCACCGAGGTCGCCCAGTCCTACGCAGGCCAGCCGCACCATCCGGTGATGCAGGCCCTGATGCCGCACGCGGCCGAATACGGCATCGAGGAACGCCAGTTGCATGAAGTGATCGAGGGCTGCCAGATGGACCTCGACCAGACGCGCTATCTCGACTTCGCGGCGCTGCGGCGCTATTGCCACCTGGTGGCCGGCGTGGTGGGCGAAGGCGCAGCGCGCATCTTCGGCCAGACCGATCCGCAGACCACGGCCTACGCCCACAAGCTCGGCCTCGCGCTTCAGTTGACGAACATCATCCGCGACGTCGGCGAGGACGCGCTGCGGGGGCGCATCTACCTGCCGGTCAATGAACTGCAGCAGTTCGACGTGAAGGCGCACGAAATCCTCAACCGCGTCCATTCCGATCGCTTCATCGCACTGATGAAGTTCCAGGCCGATCGCGCGCAGGCGGCCTACGATGAAGCGCTGGCCCTCCTCCCGTCGGCGGATCGGCGCATGCAGAAGCCGGGGCTGATGATGGCCAGCATCTACCGCACGCTGCTTTCGGAGATCGAGCGCGACAACTTCCAGGTGCTGAATCAGCGTGTGAGCCTGACGCCGGTACGCAAGCTCTGGCTCGCATGGCGCGTGCAGGCACTCGGGAAGCTCTGACTTGAGCCGTGTGGCGATCATCGGGGGCGGCTGGGCCGGATTGGCCTGCGCGGTCAAGGCAGTGCGCGGGGGACATTCGGTCAGCGTCTTCGAAGCCGCGAGAAACTGGGGCGGCCGAGCGCGCGCGCTGCCGGCGACACTCCCGAACGGCGAGCGCGTGACGCTCGACAACGGCCAGCACATCCTGATCGCCGCCTACACTGATTCGCTGGCCCTGATGGCGCGCGTCGGTGTCGATGCCGATGTCGCCTTCCAGCGCTTGCCGCTGAATCTGCGCTTTCCCGACGGCACCGGTCTCTCGCTGCCGCAACTGCCCGCGTGGCTCGACCGGGCAACGCGGCGCATCGCGCCCCTGGATGTGGTGGCAGGCGTTGTCAGTGCGCGCGGCTGGTCGTGGGAGGACAAGCTTTCGCTGCTGAAGACCGCCATGCGCTGGCAACGGCAAGGATTCGTCTGCCCGGAAGAGGAAACGGTGGCCGGCCTGTGTTCCACGCTCACGCCCCGCGTGCGCGCCGAACTCACCGAGCCGCTGTGCGTCTCCGCGCTCAACACGCCTGCCGATCAAGCCAGCGGCAAGGTCTTCCTGCATGTGCTCGCGCAGGCGCTGTTCCGGACGCCTGGCGGCTCGCAGTTTCTGTTGCCGCGTGTCGACCTCGGCGCACTTTTTCCGGATGCAGCCGACCGCTGGCTGCGGCAGCAAGGCGCGCGAACCGAACTCGGACGCCGCGTGCGCGCCATCACGCCGGACGGCGCGGGCTGGCGCGTCGACGACGAACCGTTCGACCGCGTGGTGCTGGCCTGCGCGCCGTGGGAAGCAGCGCGTCTCGCCGCCGACCTCGCACCGACTTGGTCTGCCATGGCCGACGCACTGACGCACGAAGCCATCACCACGGTTTATCTTCATGGCGAAGGGGCAGCGCTGTCCGCGCCCTTCGTCACGTTGCGAAGCACGCCCGAGGCGCCTGCGCAGTTCGCCTTCGATCGCGGCCGGCTCGGTGGTCCGCGCGGCCTGCTCGCCTTCGTGATCAGCGCGAGCACCGACGATCGCGAGGCGCTCCAGCGCCTGGTTCAAGCGCAGGCCCGCGAGCAATTGGGTCAGGACGGGCTGCAACCGATCCTGACCGTGATCGAACGGCGCGCGACCTTCGCATGCACGCCCGGGCTGGTTCGCCCCCCGATGCAAGTCGCCCCGGGTCTTGTTGCCTGCGGCGACTACGTGGAGAGCGACTACCCCGGGACGCTCGAAGGCGCGGTGCGCAGCGCCATCGCCGCGGCTGCAACGCTCTAGCGCGGACTCAGGCCCGGCCGACCGGCTTGCCGGCGCTGTCCCAGTCGGCGAGGAATCCGGTGGCCGGTGCGTTGTTCAGGATGGCGTCGATGGGTCGCGTCGCTCCTGGCGGCGTCGGCCGCAGCGGCGGCGTCGTCGACCACGGCGGTGTCACGTGCGGACGGGGTTCCGCGTCGAGCGCAATGCTGTGCTTGTCCATCAGACGGTACAAGGTCATGCGCGAGACACCGAGCTCGCGGGCCGCATGCGTGACGTTGCGACCGACGCGCGTCAGCGTGAGCACGATCACGTCGCGCTCAGCCGCCGTGCGCGCGGCATCCAGTCCCATGCCGACCTGGTTGTCGGCCGGCATCAGGCCGAGATCGTTCGGCCCGATCAGGCGCCGGTCGGTCATGACCACCGCGCGCTGCACGCGATTGAAGAGCTCGCGCACATTGCCCGGCCACGCGTGCGCCAGCATCGCCGCGACCGCCTGTCGGCTGAATCCCTTCACGCGCGCCCGGCTCTTGGCGGCGCAGCGTTGGAAGAAATACTCCGCGAGGATCGGCACATCTTCCATGCGCCGCCGCAGCGGGGCGACTTCGATCGACAGCACGTTCAACCGATAGAACAAATCGTCGCGAAACTGCCCCACGGCTACCGCCTCGGCCAAGTCCACGTGCGACGCCGCCACCACCCGCACGTCGACATGCAGGTTGCGAACGGCACCCACGCGGCTGATGGTCTTCTCCTGCAGGAAGCGCAGCAGGTTCGTCTGCAGTTCGAGCGGAAGATCGCCGATCTCGTCAAGGAAGATCGTGCCGCCGTTGGCCGCCTCGATCAGCCCTCGCCGCTCTGACGAAGCGCCCGTGAATGCACCGCGCTCATGCCCGAACAGTTCGGACTGGATCAGCGACGGCGAGATCGCACCGCAATTGACAGCAACGAAGGGACCGGCCGAGCGTTGCGAGCATTGGTGGATCGCGCGCGCCGCCAGTTCCTTGCCGCTCCCGCTTTCGCCGCCGATCAGCACCGGCGCATCGGTCGCCGCGACTTTGCGGATCTGCTGCCGCAGCCGCGTGATCGCAGGCCCCTGCCCCACCATGCCAAGGGCGTCGATGGCGTGGCTGTGCGCCGCGTTGTGCCGAAGTCGCAGCATCGCGCGCTGGCTGGCATGCTCGAGCGTTCGCTCCAAGTCCTGAAGATCGACCGGCGTCACCTGGTGATCGAAGAAGCAGCCGAGTACCAACTCGCGGAAACCAGTCGACTCCAGCGCATGGGCGTCGCACACGCTCACCCATTCGGAGCCGGCCGAGCTATTGACGCAGGCTTCCACCGCCGCTTCGGGCACGTTCAGCGACGGCCCGACGATCAGCATGCCGACCTTGAAATGCCGATGCGCCTGCACGCGGCCCGCCGCCACCAGATCGCCGACCTGCGTCACGTCCCAGCCTCGGGCGATCAGCGGGTCCAGCACTTCGGCCGCACTGCCGCCCAGCGTCACACAAAGAATGCTTCCGGGCTGCATGGCGAAGGACCACCAGGGCCTGCTAGAACGACATCGGCAGCCTGACGGTCAGCTGGAGGTCGGGGGTGTCACGCGTCAGGCCGGCACCCACGCTCACGTTGAGAACGGTCTTGTCGTTGTAGCGGTACGAATAGCCCAGCAGCAGCGATGCCAGCTGTGTGCGTACCGAACCGAGGACGGTCTGGCCGTTCTGCTTGGTGGGCGCGACGGAATAGAGTTCCATGCCGAGACTGAAGGACGAGCGCTCGTTGAGCGCCATGCCCATGCCGAAGTTCATGCCGAACACGCCACCTGCCTGCACATCGCCGAGAAACTCGGTCTGGCCGTTCAGCACCGTGCGGCTGACGTTGTTACGGGCGAAGTTGTAGGTATAGCTGAGGCCACCGAAGAAGACCGCTGGATCGGAGGGCAGCAGGAAGTTGATGCTCGGCTGCAACGAATAGAAGCCGGAGCCTGTCGGGAGTTCGAGCGGCAGCCCGGTGCCCGTGGTGTTGCCGATGCAACGCGTCACGCAGTCGGTCGGCACCTCGAAGGGGTCCTTGCCGTTGCGGCCCTTGAAGCGCAGCGCGCCGACGACATAGGGCTTGTTGTTGTCTCGGCCGTCGGCGATCTGATAGCGGACCGCGGCCTCGATGTCGCCCATGCCGTTGCCGTGCGTGTCGAAGACGTTGTCGAAGGCCGAGCCGGTGAAGATCTCGCGGCTGATGGTGTTGTTCGATCGGGCGAGGTACGGAATCTTCAGTTCCAGTTCCATGCGGTTGGTCACGCCAAAGCGACCCGTCGCTGCGGCGATGAATGTGTTGTTCTTGTATTGGCGCACATCGACCAGGCCGATCAGGATCGCGGGGATCACCGTGTAGCCCACCAACGCAACCTGATTGCTCGACGAATAGCCGTATTGCAATGAGGGCTCGAAGACGAACGTGCCCTTGGGTGTGAGGATGCTTGGCTCTGGGAAGATCTGCGCCACTGGCGGTGCCTGGACTTCCTCGCTCGGCGCGACGCCCACGCGCACGGGTCTCGTCGAGGTGTCCTCGGCGCCGGGTTGAGCACCCTCCACCACCACCTCCGGCTTCGAGCCCGGGGCCAGCGGCCGACGCGCCTCCTGGGTGTTCTGGTTGACCGCCTGCCCCTGGGCCGTGAGGCGTTCCGAGAGTTCCTTGTAGCGACTCTCCTGCTCGGCCGCCTGCTGCCGGAGCTCGTCGATCTGGCGACCTTGCTCGGCCAACTGATGTTGAAGGGCTTCGAGGCGCCTGTTGGCATTCCGCGCGGTCGACGACGTCCCCTGGCCTTGCTTGGCGTTGCGGGTGGACGGCGTCCCCTGGCCCTGCCCCTGCGACTGCGTTTGCGCGATGGCACTCGACCATGCCATCGACGAACAGGCAATCAGCACGAGCGCCCTGGTCGGACGAATTGTCTCCATCGTTGCCCCCTCGTTGTGTTCTTCGTGCGAGGTTCCCGCGGGCAGCGTATACGTTTTGTTAAGGTCGTGCAAAGCCGTAAGTTGCAAACAAAAGTAAGCGGTCGCGATCAACCTGCGATGTGTCTCAGCGGTGTTGCAGTTCGGGCACGAATGCGCTGGTGCAAGCCGCCGACCACACGACACGGCGCCTTCGCGCGCACCTCTTGCGGCGCGCCGCAGACACCGCTGCCGAACCGGGTGGTGGTGTCCCACGGTTGAGACACAACACGATGGATCGCGCTGCGTCGCGCTTGCAAGGCAAACACTGGCGCTGCGCCCGAAAAGCAACGGTTTGCCATCGATTTACCGTCAAGCAGATGTGACAGAAGGAGCGCAAAAAGCGGTCTTTCGGGCCGCTGAAATTCTCGGCGCGCAAGTCACCGAATCGTCATGCAAGGCCTTCTTCCAATGAGGAATCGTTCTCACGAAACAAGCCGTAATTTGCTGGCATCGAAGTTGCACCGCGGCCTTCGATTTGCGGCGACGCACGTCAATACCAAGCTTGTTCAACTTTTTTTGGAGGGTTCATGAAAAAGACACTTGTGGCTTCGGCCATTGCGCTTGCCTTCGGGTTCAGCGGGGCAGTGTTCGCCGATCAAACGGCAGGACCGTCGGGGCGTGGAGACGACACCAATACCAATACGGACAGCAGCACGCATTCACTCTCGTTTACCGACAGCAGCACGCATTCGCGCACGGACAGCAGCACGCATACGCGCAGCAACACGGGTGACGCTACGGCTGACGCGCGCTCCGCCGCGCTGAACAACGGGTCGACAGGCACGTTCGACAACGCTTTCAACTTCACCAGGACCACCGCGACGGCGACCAGCAACCTCGACGGAACTGTGTCGCACAACCGCATCAACGGCATCGGAAACGTTGCCTACAACCTGGGTTCCGCAGCGGGCGGAAAGGGCTACGGCGGAACCGGCGGAACGGGCAGGGGCGGCACGGCCACCGGCACAGGCCAAGGCGGCAACGGTGCCGTCGGCAATGGTGCCGTCGGTGCGGCTGGCGGACGGGCCTCCAATGGCAACGTCTCCAATGGCAGCGCCACCAATGGCGGTTCCGAAGCGGGTGACGGCGGCAACGGGCTCGGCGGCATCGCCGTCGGCCTGACAGGCAGCGGACGCGCCTCATCCAGTGGCGGCGACGGCGGACGCGGCGGCTCGAGCGGCGACAGCGGCCGTGGCGGAAGCAGCGGCAGCCTCTCCGCTGCGCTCGGCGGCAGGAGTGGCGGTGGCGGCGGTGGCGGAAGCTCCGGCAGCACCTCGGCAGGCTCGGGCGGCAATGGCGGCCGAGGCGGCGGAGGCGGTGACGGCGGCTTGGCCRGCGCAGCAGGCGGCGCGGGCGGCAACGGCGCAGCCGGCGGCGCAGGCGGCGCAGGCGGTGCCAGCGGCACTGCAG
>NZ_JBFTNY010000012.1:0-183738 GCF_056397705.1 Variovorax sp. 05L425
TCTACCGGCTCTTGCAGCAGGCCGTGGTCACCGCTCCAGTGACCTACGAGGACGTGGTCCAAGCAGGTGCAGCGGGCCGTCAAAAGGGCTAGTATTGCTGGATGAACATCCAGTTATTTCAGTCGGTGGAGCTAAGCGGATACCCCGCATGAAAATACAGTCATTCACATTCTCATCATGGGCCTCCCTTTCCTCGATTCTTCCTTTGCTGCCGGTCGCGGCGTCTGGCATGCCGACGAGCTCGGCAGCGTCGACGCACAGGTCATCGGCACCGGCCACGCTGCGCTCGACGCGCAGCTGCCGGGGGGCGGCTGGCCGGTCGGCGCCATGACGGAACTGCTGCAGGCCGCGCCCGAAGACCCTGTCTGGCAGTTGGTGCTGCCCGGCCTGGTGCAGGCAGCGGAAGCACGGGGCGGCCCGGTGGTGCTGATCGGCGCGCCCTGCGAGCCCTTCGGCGCCTCGCTCGCCGCGCACGGCCTGCGGCCCGAGGCGCTGATGTGGGTCCGAAGCGACGCCGCGGCCGCCCGACTGTGGGCCTGCGAGCAGGCGCTGCGCTGCGCCGATGTCAGCGCCGTGCTGGCCTGGCTGCCGCAGGCCCGGGTCGGCGAATTGCGGCGGCTTCAACTGGCGGCGGCGCAGCACGATGCGCTGCTTTTCGTCTGCCGGCCCGAGGCGGTGGCGCATGCGGCTTCTCCGGCACGGCTGCGGCTGCACATCGTGCGCAGCGCGGCCGATGCGGCGCAGATCGAACTCCACATCCTCAAGCGCCGCGGTCCGCCGCTCGCGACGCCGGTGATGCTGCCGGCGCGCAGCGAGCGCATGAGCGCCTTGCTCGCCGCCGCCCGGCTGCGCCGCACGATTCGCTTGCAGCAGCAGGGCACGGCGCCGGCGGGCGATGCGGCCACCGTGGTGCGCATCGATGCGTGGAAGGAAGGACGCCATGCACTGGATCGCCTTGCAGTGGTGTGAAAGCCCACCTCTGGGCTGGGCTGCGCTGGCTGCAGGAGGTGCGGGTCGCGCAAATGGCCCCCTGCCGCCCACCGAAGCCCTGGGCTGGTGGGCGCTGCAATTCACGCCGCACGTGGCTTGGCAGGACGAAGCGCTGATGCTCGAAGTCTCCGCCTGCGAAAGGCTGTGGGGCGGTCGGCTGGGCTTGATGCGCCAGATATCCAACGCCAACCCCGCGCCCGATGCGGCCCTGAAAGGCGCGCAGGGCGCGACCAGCCTGGAGGCGCTGGCGCGGCTGCGCCTCTTTGTGCGCGGTGAGCACCGGCCCGACGACATGCCCGCCGGCCTGCCGCTCGACACACTGAGCGCCGCGCGTGATCACCTCGACCTGCTCGCGCGCCTCGGCTGCCGCACCTGGGGCGATGTGGCTGCCTTGCCGCGCGGCGGCCTGTCGCGGCGCTTTGGCGCCGGACTGCGCGATGCGCTCGACATGGCCTGGGGCTTGCGCCCCGAAAGCCATGCGTGGCTCAGCCTGCCCGACGTGTTCGAACAGAAACTCGAACTGCCCGCGCTGGCCGAAGGCGCCACCGAACTCATGTGGTCGGCCAACCGCCTGCTCGCGGCGCTGCAGATCTGGCTGCGCGCACGCCAGCGCGGCGCACGTGCGCTCGAACTGCAATGGACGCTCGACCTCAAGCGCTTCAACGGCGTGAACCTGCCGCCGCACCAGTACATCACCGTGCGCACTGCCGAGCCCACGCAGGACATGGCGCACCTGCGCCGGCTGCTGGCCGAGAAACTCGCGCTCACCACCTTGGCAGCGCCCGCGAGCTGGCTGCGGCTGCGCTCGCTCGAAACCGACCCGTGGGCCGGCGCCAGCACGAGCTTTCTGCCGGAGGACAACCGCAAGGGCGACAAGCTCCACGAAATGGTCGAGCGGCTCAGCGCACGGCTCGGTCCGCAGCAAGTGCTCGTTCCCACGGCGCAGGCCGATCACCGGCCGGAGCGCATGCAGGCCTGGCAGCCCGCCTTGCACAGGGGTCGCGCCCCCGGCCAGCGCAGCGAGGCCCGTTCGGGAAACACCGTGGAACCGGCTTTGCCGGGCCACAGGTGTTGCCCCCTGCAAGGGGGTGGGCGGCTACACGAAGTGAGCCAACCTGGGGGTGTGCCAATTTATCCGACCTGGCTTCTTCCCGAACCCTTGCGCCTCGACATGGACGGCGAGCGCCCGTACTACTGCGGACCGCTGCGCAGGCTGATCGGTCCGCAGCGGGTCGAAGCGGGCTGGTGGGGCGGCGTGGAAGAGGGCGGCCGCCCGGCAGTTCGCGACTACTACGTCGCCGAGAGCCCCGAGGCCGGCTTGGTGTGGATCTTCCGCGAGCGCTCGACCGCCTGCTTCGCTGAAGGTGAGGTGCGCTGGTACCTGCAAGGCCTCTATGCCTGAACTCAGCGACAAGAAGATCCGCGCGCTCTCGCTGGCCGGGGTGCATGCCTTGCCGCAGCGGCAGTCGCCCGCGCCCGGACTGCCGGGGTACGCCGAACTGCATTGCCTCACGAACTTCAGCTTTCAGCGCGGCGCCTCCACGCCCGAGGAACTGGTGGAGCGCGCCTACCAGCTCGGTTACTCAGCACTTGCGATCACCGACGAATGCTCGGTGGCCGGCGTGGTGCGTGCGCACGTCGGCCTGCGCGAACTGCCCGCCGAGCTCGACGTCTACGAGCGCGAGCACCCTGAAGAGCCGCCGATTCCGCGCAACCCGGATTTCCGCCTGCTGTTCGGCAGCGAGTTCCGCTTCGAGCGCTTCAAGCTCGTGGTGATCGCCAACGACACCGAAGGCTGGGGCAACCTCTGCGAGTTCATCACCGCCGCGCGCAATACCGAACTGCCCAAGGGCGAATACCGCGTGAGTTGGGACGACAGCGACGTGGCCTCGCTGCAGCGCTGCCAGATTCTTTTCGTGCCCGATCGAAAGCCGGGCGGCGCAGTCGATATCGGGCAACTGCACGAAGACCTGTCGGCCGCCAAGGCGCTGTTCGACGGCAATCTCTGGCTGGCCGTGGAGATGCTCAACGAACTCGACGACGACCTCTGGTTCGTCACGCTGGTCGAGGCGGGCGAGCGGGCCGGCGTGCCGCTCGTGGCGGCCGGCGACGTGCACATGCACGCACGCGCGCGCAAGCCGCTGCAGGACGTACTGACCGCCGTGCGCGAAGGCAAGACCGTGGCCGAATGCGGCTTCGCATTGCAGTCCAATGCCGAGCGCCATCTGCGGCAGCGCGTACGTCTGGCCGCGCTCTACACCGACGAGATGCTCGCCAACACGCTCACGGTGGCCGAGCGCTGCCGCTTCGATCCCGAGGTGATCCGCGAGAACTACAAGTACCCGCTTGAAACCGTGGGCAGCACGGAGACCCCGGCGCAGACGCTGGTGCGCAAGACCTGGGAGGGCGCGCTCAAGCGCTATCCGCTCGAGCGATATGCGTCGGGCATCCCCGAGAACGTATGCCGTCAGGTACAGCGCGAGCTGCAACTGATCCTCGAACTCGAATACGAGATGTTCTTCCTCACCGTCGAAGACATCGTGCGCTTCGCCCGTTCGCAGAACATCCTTTGCCAGGGCCGTGGTTCGTCGGCCAACTCGGCGGTCTGCTACTGCCTCGGCATCACCGCGATCCCACCCGACAAGGGCCACCTGCTGTTCGAGCGCTTCCTGAGCCGCCATCGCCACGAGCCGCCCGACATCGACGTCGACTTCGAGCACCAGCGACGTGAAGAGGTCATCCAGTACATCTACAAGAAATACGGCCGCGAACGCGCCGCCATCGCCGCCGTCGTGATCTGCTACCGCACACGCAGCGCACTGCGCGACGTGGGCAAGGCGCTCGGCATCGACGCGCGGCTGGTCGATGAATTCGCCAAGGACCACTACTGGTTCGACGAGGCCGTGCTCGGCGAGCAAGTGCGCACCGCCTCCGAGCGCGTGGGTGTGCAGGAAGATGAACTCAAGCTGCGGCAATGGATCGAGCTCACGGGGGAGCTCAAGGGCTTTCCGCGCCACCTGAGCCAGCATGTCGGCGGCTTCGTGCTCACCCACACCCGGCTCACGCGCCTGGTGCCGGTGGAAAAGGCGTCGATGAAAGACCGCTCCGTCATCCAGTGGGAGAAGGACGACCTCGAAGCCATGGGCATGCTCAAGGTCGATGTGCTCGCGCTGGGCATGCTCAGCGCCATCCGGCGTGGGCTCGAACTCATGAACCACTGGCGCGGCACGGCTCGGCAGATGCACCAGGTCCCCAACGATGATGAGCAGGTGTTCGACATGATCTGCGACGCCGACACCGTCGGCGTGTTCCAGATCGAAAGCAGGGCGCAGATGTCGATGCTGCCGCGACTCAAGCCACGCACCTACGAGGACCTGGTGATCGAAGTCGCGATCGTGCGGCCCGGGCCCATCCAGGGCGGCATGGTGCATCCCTACCTCAAGCAGCGCGAGCGATTGCGCAAGGGGCTTCCGATCCAGTACGAGAAGGAAGAGTTGCGGCCCGCGCTGGAGCGCACGCTGGGGGTGCCGATCTTCCAGGAGCAGGTGATGCAGATCGCCATGATCGCGGCCGAATTCACGGCCGACGAGGCTGATCAACTGCGCCGCGCCATGGCCGCCTGGAAGCGCAAGGGCGGCCTCGGCAAGTTCCACGACAAGCTCGTGGACGGCATGGTCAAGCGGGGTTACGAGCGCCCCTTTGCCGAAGCGATCTTCAAGCAGGTGCTGGGCTTCGGCGACTACGGCTTTCCCGAAAGCCATGCCGCGAGCTTTGCGTTGCTGGTGTGCGTGAGCGCCTGGCTCAAGCACCACGAACCCGCCTGCTTCCTGGCCGCGCTGCTCGATGCCCAGCCGATGGGCTTCTACAGCCCTTCGCAGCTCGTTCAGGATGCGCGGCGCCATGGTGTCGAGGTGCGACCGGTCGATGTGACGAGGAGCGAATTCGACAGCAGCCTCGAAGCCCGTTCGCCTGATGCACCCGGTGCGCTGCGCATGCCCCCGGGCACGGAGGCGCGCCATGCCGATCGCCTGGGCCATCCGGAGCAGCCCGCCGTGCGCCTGGGTCTGCGCCGTGTTTCAAGCCTCAGCGATGCCGGCGCCCAACGTCTTCTGGCCGCACGTGCGCAGGCGCCTTTCACCAGCACCGAAGACCTTGCGTTGCGCGCCGAACTTGACGGCAAGGACATGGCGGCGCTGGCCGCGGCCGATGCGCTGATGTCGCTCTCGGGCCACCGCCGCCAGCAGGTGTGGGATGCGACCGCGCAGCGCCGCGCGCCGGCCTTGCTCAAGGGCGTGCCGATCAACGAGCCCGCGTTGCAGCTGCCCGTCGCGCCCGAGGGCGAGGAGATCGTTGGCGACTATGCCGCGCTAGGACTCACGCTGCGCCGCCATCCGCTGGCGCTGCTGCGCTCGCGGCTGGCCCGCATGAACCTGATGAGCGCGGAGCAACTGCGCTCGCTGCCCAGCGGCCAGACCGTGCGCGCCTGCGGCATCGTCCAGGGCCGCCAGCGCCCGCAGACCGCCAACGGCACCATCTTCGTCACGCTCGAGGACGAGACCGGCAACGTCAACGTGATCGTCTGGAGCCATGTGATCGAGGCCTGGCGCGAGCCGCTGCTCAAGTCGAAGCTGCTGGCAGTGCAGGGCACCTGGCAGCGAGACGAGGACAGCGGCGGCGAGGTGCGGCACGTGGTGGCGACGGGGTTCAGGGATCTGACGCCGCTGCTGGGGCGGCTCGCGCAAAGCAACAGGAGCCGGGATTTCCATTGACTCAGGCAGGCTCGCTTCGCGTGACCGTCCTCGGCTTATAGTGACTGCGCCGACGCGCATCTGCGTCGGTAAAAAAGAGATTCAGGGAGATTCAATATGACGAACCGTTCGCGGTCGGCGCAGGGCCGATCGCATTTCCGTGCGTTCCCCGCTCCGGGCTTTGCCTTAAGCAATGCCGGCCTATTGCGCAGATGGCTCGCAGCAGTCATCGCGCCAGCATCCTGGGTGGTTCTGGCATTCCTGGCATTGCATGGAATTGCCGGCCATGCGGCTCCAGTGACATGGCCGGCCAGATATGCCGAACAATGGGACCTCTACGACGCCGATAGGGAAAAAAGACCGCCCCTGTTCAACGTCGCCACGGAGGCAGAAGCCTGTCAGGCGGAAAACCAGAAACTCATTCGCGGGTTCCGCGGTGCCTTCAAGTACTGCACCAGCCTTGCTACTTCCTACTGCTCAGACTTACCCGCGGGAGCCTGCACCTATGCGGACCCCGACGGGTCGGAGGTCGAGTACCCAGGCGATATTGGCTACTACATCGCCCCGATATGCGGCGACGTCCCAAATACAGAGCCGCCGCCGTTCGGCTCAGTGCGAGTGCAATACGTCAAGTCACTGGACCACACCACATGCACCTGCCCCGAAGGAAGTACGCCGCACATGGCGAGCGGCGGCCACTGCATCTTGCCCCGCAGGATCGAGTTGACCGCTTCGAGAACGACCTTCAAGCCCGGCGGCGCAAGTAAACCGGTCGAGTTGAAGGTCGCTGTCTACCTCAACGACGGGTCCGGCCGAGGAGCGTCCGGCGAGCCCGTCGAACTCTCGGTGATTCCCAGTGAAGGTGTGCCCGGCACGCTGACACCGACGACCGGCCTTGCGAACAATGGCGGCGGTTTCGGCGCGACTTACTACTTTCCGGGGAGCTTCCAGAAGGCACGCGTCGATACCATCCGCGCCACATGCCGGGGCTGCGCGGAGCCGGCGATGGTGGAGCTGAGGATGGCGCCGATTGTGGTTGGGTTTTTCAACGGGGTGTGGAATACGGATGAGCAGGCGTCTCAAGGATTGAGGGCTCTTAAAGGGCTTATCGGTCCGACCTATCAAGGGTCTGAATTGCGCTACGAGAACTTCTACAACCAGACGGGCACAGGAAACGGAAATAGTACCTTGCAAGACATTGCCGAAGTATTCATCCAGCGTGGCAAGGAACTGGACGGCGTGCTCGACAACCGATGGGAACACTATTGGGAATTGCTTGCGGGCAAACACGCCTCGGGCGATTCCCTCACCGATCGCCTGCTGAATGGTTTAGCCACCGGCGGCACGGCATTGGCCAAACTGTTGGACGCAACTTTCAATGCCATGCTCGGACAAATGTTCAGCGGCTACTCGCAGATGCTCAGTAATCCGCCCACCGCGGCTGACGTGGCTGGTCAACTCCAAAAACTCAGGAGCTTGGCCGACGAAGATCATTCCTTCGCGCTTATCGCGCACTCACAAGGCAATCTCTTCGTGAACAGTGCCTACGATGGACTTCGCAGTAGCCATCCAGACACCGGGGCCGGTGTGGTTCATGTCGCTCCAGCTTCACCCACCTTGCGAGGCGAACACCTGCTGGCCGACATTGATCTGGTCATCAATGGATTGCGCGTTCAAGGCATCAACTCCGTGGCGTCGAACAACATCAACCTGCCGATCAGCAAGAGCGATTTGAGCGGTCACACCCTGGTCGGCACCTATCTCGACGCGACCCGCGCAGCGCGCGAAAAGATCAACGGCATGGTTCAGACTGTGTTCGGCTCACTCTGAGTTTTTGAAGTAAGGGAGAAATGAAAATGAAAGTGTCTTTGAAGTCGTTTGTCGGCGGTTTTCTGTTGGCCGCGATGCTCGCGGCTTGTGGGGGTGGAAATAGCAACTCTGGCTTCTCCGCGACGGGCCCCGGTTCTTCCGCGTCCTTGACGGGCAGTTCGTCCGAATCGTCATCTGGCTCGTCATCCGTCACCTCGCCCACCGCTCCGGGCGGTCTCACACTCACGCAGCAGATCGAACAACTGGAGCGCAAGGGAGGCTATCCCACACTGGATCGCTCGTCCGACATTGCAGGGCCGGACACCAACAGGAACGGCGTGCGAGACGACATCGAGGCTTGGATCAATACGCTCAGCGTCACCGAGGCGCAGCGTAAGGCGCTTATACAGAAGGCGAAGGCATTGCAGCAGACGCTGATAGTTGACGTCGGCGACAAGGCGGCGGTGCAGCGAGCCGGCGAGGGACTGATGGCTTCAACTAACTGCAGCGCCGATAGGTTTGAGCCCACCCCGGGAGACTCTTACGCACTGTCATCCAAGATCGAAGCCATGACCGCGAACACCCGCCAGCGCGCAGAGAGGTACATGAAATACAACAAGGCGCGCTCTGGCAGCAGCACAACGCTGCCCAATCACGACACCTGCGAGCCTTGATGGCTGCACCCTTGAAGCCGCTCATCGGTGGCTTTTTCATGGCGGCGATGCTCACGGCATGCGGTGGCGGTAGTGGTGGCGGGTCCGGCGAAAAACTGGAGCGCAAGGGAGGCTATCCCACACTGGATCGCTCATCCGATATCGCCGGGCCGGACACCAACAGGAACGGCGTGCGCGACGACTCGAGGCTTGGATCAATACGCTCGACGTGACCGAATCACAACGCAAAGCGCTCATGCAAAAGGCAAGGTCATTGCAAAAGACTCTTCTTGTCGATGTCAAGGACAAGGCTGCTGTTCAGAGTGTTGGCGAAGAACTCATGGCATCAACCAACTGTGGCGGCGATAGATTCACTCCCTATGTGGAATTTTCTCGGCTCATCGGAAAAATTGAGGCCATGACCGCGAACACTCGCCAGCGCGCGGAGCGGTACATGCAATACAACAAGGCGAGTTCGGGAAGCGTCACAACGCTGCCCAATCACGACACCTGCGAGCCTTGATGTCTGCGCCCTTGAAGCCGCTCATTGGTGGCTTTTTCCTGGCGGCGATGCTCACGGCATGCGATGGCGGTAGTGGTGGCGGGTCCGGCGAACAACTGGAGCGTAAGGGAGGTTATCCGACGCTGGACCGCTCGTCCGATATTGCCGGGCAGGACGCTAACAAGAACGGCGTGCGCGACGACATCGAGGCTTGGATCAATACGCTCAACGTGACCGAGGCACAGCGCAAGGCGCTCATGCAAAAGGCAAGAGCATTGCAGCAGACCCTCCTTGTTGACCCGGCGGATAAGGCTGCCGTACAGCGCGCAGGTGAAGGGCTGATGGCGTCTACAAAATGTGCCGGCGATCGATTTGCACCGGTCCGCAGCGATTCTTATCCAGTGACCGACAAAATCGAAGCTATGACAGCAAACACCCGCCAGCGGGCGGAGCGGTACATGCAATACAACAAGGCGAGTTTCGGCAGCAGTACTACCTACCCAAGCGGCGACACCTGCGAGCCGTAAACAGCGGCGTCTTCCGGCGCGCCGAAGTCCTCATCCAGCGCAGCGTCGCTGATTGCCCGAGACCGAGAAGTCGATCAACTACTGGCGCAAGAACGTCGAATCGTTCTGGAGCGCACTCGACGAAGACTTCGCGCTCGGTGTGTCGGTTCAGTCCACGCTGGCCAGTGGTGCAAACCAGGCGCTGCGCTTCGGCGCGACCGAATGGCGCTCGGCGAAGTTCCACCGCGACGTCGAAGCCGCCATCGCTGTGTAGCCGCGCGTTCTAGCTCCGCGCGGGCGCCGGCACGGGCCGCTCCTGCGCCGTCACCGTCCGCTTGATGAGCCTGCCTTCGCGAAGCAGCGACATCTGGACGGGCCGTCCGATGCG
Source organism: Variovorax sp. 05L425 (assembly GCF_056397705.1). Taxonomy (NCBI): domain Bacteria; kingdom Pseudomonadati; phylum Pseudomonadota; class Betaproteobacteria; order Burkholderiales; family Comamonadaceae; genus Variovorax; species Variovorax sp. 05L425. The sequence continues at coordinate 9,597 of NZ_JBFTNY010000012.1, forward strand.
ATCCGCACCCAGCAGACGCAACAGATCATCCGCGCCCGCCACCACGACATCATCGAGCGCAACAAGGACATCGCCCACACGCAGGCCCGCCAGATCCGCCGCGCCGCCGGCCTGCACTTCGCCGATGCGCACGGCGTGCGCGCCAGAATGAATCGCCAGCGCCACACGCCGCGACAAGGGCACCGTCTGCGCCGCGATGCCGAGATGCGCGCGCCTGACGCGGCCGTGGGCGATGAACTCGCCGATCACGAATCGCGCCGTGTTGCTCGACACCGCGAACGCGAGGCCCTGTGCACCAGCGATCATGGCCGTGTTGATGCCTACGACCAGCCCTGATGCAGCCACGAGCGCACCGCCGGAGTTGCCCGGGTTGAGCGCCACGTCGGTCTGGATGACGTCGTCGATCAGGTGCCCGCTCTGCGAACGCAGCGAGCGACCCAGCGCCGAGACGATGCCGGCCGTGATGGTCGATTCGAAGCCCAGCGGATTGCCGATGGCGACGACCAGATGCCCGCGTTTGAGCATCTTCGAATCGCCGAGCGTCGCGGTGACGACGCCGCGCGGCAACTCCACACGCAGCAGCGCGAGATCGGTGGCGGGGTCGTCGCCGAGGACCTCGGCTTCCTTGTCGCCGGCGTCGGCAAGTCCGATGCGCACCCGGCGCGCGCCGCCTACGACATGGCTGTTGGTCAGTACCAGTCCGTCGCCGGCGATGACCACGCCCGAGCCGAGACCGCTGCGCCGGCCGGCGCCGCTCTGCACGCGCACTACAGCCGGGCCGACGTTGTCGGCCACCGTCGCGACCGCGTTCGAGTACGCGTCGATGAGCGCGTCCTGGCTTGGCTCGGTCTCGTCGCCGCTGGGGAGGATGGAAGATGAGTTGTCGTCGAACATGAGAACCTCAAAGATGAATGACGCCTTGCCGGACCGCCTGTGCCACCGCGTCCGTGCGGCCGGTGGCGTCGAGCTTGTCGAGCAGCGAGCCGACGTGGAACTTGGCCGTGTGGACCGAGATGCCCAGCCGCCGCGCGATCGCCTTGTTCGATGCGCCTTCGGCCATGAGGGCCAGCACTTCGAGTTCCCGCCGGGTCAAGGTGGTGTCGGCATCGCTGGCGGGCGCTGCGTCCGCCTGAACGATCTCTACATCCGCCGGCTCACCGTGTCGCGCAATGCGCAGGCCGGGCACCTCCGCGAGCAGCCCGAGCAGCCGCTCCGACAACTCGGCGTCGGCGATGTCGATCGCGATCACGATCGGTTCCGTGACGCTCGTCTTCTTCAATCGGCGGGCCTCTCGCCAATGGTGATCTCGGCTTCGACGGACCCGCCGGCGCGCTGCAGCGACAGCTTCACGACGGTACCGACACTCGCCGGCCCCAGTGCGCGCAGCAGCATCTGCACACTGCGCAGCGGCTCGCCGTTCCAGGCCAGGATCACATCGCCCTGGTGCAGTCCCGCCGCCGCGGCGGGTCCGTCGCGGTCGACGCCCATGACCATCGCGCCGATGGCGTCGGGCTCGACCTTCACGGGCTGGAGCGCCACGCCCAGATAGCCGCGCGGTACCCGCCCGTGAGCGGCGAGCTGTGCGGCGACGCGTTCGATCGTCGCGCCCGGGATGACGAGCACGCGGCGGCGCGGTCCGAAGACGCTCATGCCGATGGCGCGGCCGAGCGCATCGAGCGCCAGTCCGCCTTCGGCGCTGCGCCGCATCGTCAGTCCGAGTTCGATCCGCGCTTCGATCTCACCGCCGCGCAGGCTGCGCCACGCGGGGCCGGACAGCGCGACCACGCCGGCGGCGGCGACCGCGGTGCCGGCGACCGACCCGAGCGCGAGTGCGATCGAACCGGCACGCACCGGCGTTGCGTCGAACGCGGTCGGGGAGGGTGGCGCGCCATCGATACGCAGCAGGGCGATGTCGGTGCCGGGATCGCGCCCGACGAAGGTTGCCTGCGCGCTCGTACCGCCTGGGAGGTGGACCGACAGGTCCGTCGCGTCATCGGGCAACGCCTCTTCGCAGGTGACGATCAGCCCGTCGCGCCAGGCGAAACCGCTGGTGCGCGAACGCCCGGCATGCACGGCGACGACGCTGCCCGATGCGGCAGCCACCGCGTCGGCCATCGCCGCCGACAATTGTTCGAGAGGGGAAGAAACAGTGGTATCGGCCATGGAAGCTCCTTAGATGGCTTCATTGTGTGAAGCCACAAGGGCCCCGCGCCACTGCCCTGATGGGCAGGGTCGATCCGCCGGAACGCTACGATACCGGCTCTATTCGAGGGGGTAAAACCGATGTTTGGCTTGTTCAAGTCAAAGCGGCCGGCGCCGGGGCGCGGCTTGTTCCTGGTCAATTTCAAGCTGGGGCGAGGCTCCAATGGCGACATACCCAGGACGCTCGCCGGCGCCTATGTGTCGGCCTATGTGACGGCAAATGATCAGGATTCCGCTGTGAGGGTCGCCGTGACCAGGCTCACGTCGAAGGGCTTCGAATTCCTCGACACGCAGGGGCCCATCACGCGGCTCGACCCCCGCCAATGGTCGAGCCACGTGGCGCAATCGTGGCCGGAATTCATCGACGAGCTTCCCAAGCAGAACGAAATCGTCGACGGCTTCGACCACGAAATGGTCTTCTTCGGCCCGTTCGTAGGCTACGAACGGGCCGAAGGCTGAGCCCGGCCTGTCCAACGCGCAGGACACAACCCCACCATGGCCACGTTCGAATGGATCATCGTGCTGTTGCTCGGCGCGGCGCTGCTGGCGGCGCTGGCACGCAAGGTCGGCGCACCGTACCCGACCTTCCTCGCGCTTGGAGGCGCCGCGCTCGCATTCGTGCCCGCCAGCCCGAACTGGACGCTCGACCCCCAACTCGCGCTGACGCTCTTCGTCGCGCCGGTGCTGCTCGATGCAGCCTACGACACCTCGTTGCGCGACCTGCGGCTGAACTGGCGTCCGATCGCCGGGCTCGTCATTGCCGCGGTCGGAACGACGGTGGTCGCGGTCGCACTCGCCGTGCGCTGGCTGGTGCCCGAGATGCCGTGGCCGGTCGCCATCGCCCTGGGCGCGATCGTCGCGCCGCCTGACGCCGCCGCTGCCACCGCCGTGATGCGGCAGGTCAAGCTGCCGCACAAGCTCCTGAAGATCCTCGAAGGCGAAAGCCTGTTGAACGACGCGAGCGCGCTGCTGGTCTACCGGCTCGCGATCATGACCGTGCTGGCCGGCCACCTCGGCTTCGGAAGTTTCGCGCCGGTGTTTCTGCTGACCGTCTTCGGCAGCCTCGCGGCGGGCGTGGGCTGCGCCTTCGTGCTGCGGCCATTGACGTCAGGCCTGCGCGAGGTGCCGATCGCGCTGATCGTGCAGTTCTCGCTCACCTTCGGCGTCTGGATTGCGGCCGAGGCCATCGGCCTGTCCGGCATCCTGACGCTTGTGGCGTATGCGATGACGGTCGCGCGCCGTGGCGGCGCGCAGATGCCGGCGCACATGCGCGTGCCGATCTTCGCGGTGTGGGAGACGGTCGTCTTCGTGCTGAACGCCTTTGCCTTCGTCCTGATCGGCATGCAGTTGCGTCCGGTCTGGCAGCGGCTCGAGGCCGGCGGTTCGCGCACCGATGCAATCGTGACCGCGGCGGTGGTGCTCGGCGTCACGATCGCCGCGCGCTTCGTGTGGGTGATGAGCTACAAGGCATTGACGCATCGCCGCCAGAGTCGTGCGGCCGAAGCCGAAGCCGTGCCGCCGAGGCCGGTGGTCGGCAGCGCGGTCGTGCTCTCGTGGGCGGGGATGCGCGGCATCGTCACCTTGGCGGCGGCATTCGCGATTCCCGAGACACTGCCGGACGGATCGCCATTCCCGTATCGCGACCTGATCCTGCTGTGTGCATTCGCGGTGGTGCTCGGCACGCTGGTGCTGCAGGGACTGACGATCGGCCCGTTGATCAGGCGCCTGGGCCTGACCGACGACGACCCGGTCGGTCGCGAGGTCCGTCTCGGCCGTGCGCATGCATACGGCGCGCTGCTCGATGCGATCAAGGACGACGACACCCTTTCCGCGAAGCTGCTGCGCAAGGAATACGCTGCGGTCGTCGAACTGAACACCAGCGATGCGAACGAGGCGCGCCTCGACGAAGTGCCCGGCGGGCCGCTCAGGCGCCGTGCCATTGCGGTCGCCCGGCAGCGCGCGTTCGAGATGCGGCGCGACGACGTGATCGGCGACGATGCCTTTCGCGTGCTGGTGCAGGAACTTGATTGGGCCGAGCTGAGCGCGGGTGGTGGCAGGCGGGAGTGAGGTCTCCATGACCCTCTATTGATGCGCCGTCCGCATCAATCTCTCCCCCTCTTTTCATCGAAGCAAAACTGATTGCGACCCTACGATGGAGCACGAGGTGGCAGTCATGTTTCTGGACTTTCAACGGACCGATATCGATGTTGGCAACAGGGGCGCCGATCCCATCGCCGAGTTCTTCGCGCGCAGCGCCGAGGACAGGTACTGCGGCTGGGATCTGTTCGCGAATGTGGCCCACTGGGCGAGCGTTTCTGCGGGCGTCGCGCTGATGGTGGTGGCCGGACTCGATTACTTCTAGCTTCGGTCCCGTTCGCTCTTTGTCAGAAGCCATAGAGCTCGGCCGGGTTGTCCGAGAGCATCCTGCGGCGTCCGGCATCGTCTGGGACGCACCGAAGCGACCACGCCAGCAGGCTGGTTTCGGAGGGGGCCGGATGGACGTTGGGATGAGGCCAGTTGCTGGCCCACAGGCAGCGCTCGGGATAGTGCTTCGCCAGCATCTGCGCGATCGGGGCAACATCCGCGTAGTCCGGTGGGCCGCTTCGCGAGCTTTCGTAGGGCGCGGAGAGCTTGATCCAGCAGTTGCCCTTGTCGAGCAGGCGACGCAGGCAGAGAACGGGTTCGCTGTCGAGCGCCACTGGGCCCAGGAACTTGCCGATGTGATCGATGGCAAGCCGGCCGGGAAGCCGATTCAGCATCGCTTCGTGCAACGGCAGGTCGCGTCCGTCCAGTTGCAGATTGATGTTCCAGCCGAGCGGAGCGATACGCGCGGCCGTCGTCTCCAGTGTCGACCAGGGCAGCAGGCCGCCGCCCGACAGCATCATGTAGCGAATGCCGCGCACCCCTGCCGTATGAAGGCGCGCGAGTTCGTCGTCCGTCACGTCGTGCGGCACGACGACGATGGCGCGGGCGCCTGCACCGAGTCGAGCGAGTGCCGCCAAGGTGCAGCGGTTGTCGAATCCGTAGCCGGTGGGCTGCACCACGACCACGCGGGTGAAGCCCAGGGCTTGTTGCACGCGCTCGCAAGCCTCGGCCGGTGCATGGGGCGGCTTGAAGGTCGCGGTCGGCGCCAGCGGGTACGCGTCTTCGTAGACGTGGACGTGGCAGTCGCATGCGTCTTCGGGTGGTTGCACTGGCGTGCTCATGATGGAAATCCCGGCGGCTGTTCAGCGTTCGCGTGCGCATGAGACCAGCGCCGCCATCGCGTGGCGTGCGCCGCGTTGACCGCGCCCGTCGGCAACTCGCCCTGGATCAATGCGGCGAGTTGCGCGACGGTTTCAAGCGCCTGATGCTCGACGGCGGGCAGGGTGAGTCCGCCGATGTGCGGCGTCGCGATCACCAGCGGATGACGGGCGAGCGTGGGGCTCGGCATCTGGTCGGGCGCGCGGCCGACGTCGAGCGCGCAGCCGCCAAGATGGCCCGAATCCAGCACCTCGAGCAACGCAGCCTCATCAACCAGTTCGCCACGCGCCGCGTTGACGAAGAAGGCGCCGCGCTGCATCGACGCGAAGGCCTGCGCGTTCATCATCCCGTTCGTCTGCGCATTGGCGGGCGCCAGGCAGACGACGAAGTCCGATTGCGACAGCAGCGCGGGCAGCGGCACCTGTTGCAGCATCGGATGCTCCGCGACCGGATGAGGGTCGTTGGCCAGCACGCGCATGCCGAAGGCCAGCGCCAGATCGCTCAGGTACTGCCCGATCTGGCCGAAGCCGATGACCCCCAGCGTTGAACCGCGCAATTCGCGGCCCATGAAAGGCGCAAGCGGCTGGTCGCGGTGATAGGCACGCGTGTAGCGCCCGATGCCGCGCCCCAGATCGATCATCACCGCGATGATCCACTCCGCAACCGCAGCGGTGTAGCCCGGGCTGGCCTGCGTCACCAGCACGCCGTGCGAACTCGCCGCCTCGACGTCGATCGTGCGGATATCGACCGCACATCGCATGAATGCCGCCAATCGAGGCAGTTCGCGAAAGAGGGTTTCGGGGCCGGGCGTCTGGCGGTAGGCGATCAGCGCATCGCAGTCCCGCGCAGCGACGACGAGTTCGGCGGTCGACAGGTCGCGCGGCTGCGGGTTGAGTCGGACCTCCGCGATCGATTCGAGTGCCAGCAGGGCCCGAGGCCCGAAGTAGTGCGCGAACTTGTCCGTCGGATGCGTGACGAAAACAGTGGTCATGTGGGCGCCTTCTCCGCCTTCGATCTCGTCGGGCGGGGCTTGTGCCCGGGTGGGGGTGCGACGGATTCGCGTTCGATCAGCCGGTTCGAGGTGAAGACCATCTCGTGCTCTTCCTGCGCAAGATCGGCGCCCGTTTTCATCGCCCGTTCGACCATCGCACGCGCCATCTCACGTATTGGCAACTGCACGGTCGTGAGCGTCGGGTTCGACAGCGCTGCCAGGAAAAGGCCATCGATACCCACCACGGAAACGTCCTGCGGCACACGCAGGCCGGCCTCGCGCAGCCCCGACATCAGCCCGAGCGCCATCAGGTCGTTGAGCGCGACGATGCCCGTTGGCGGATTCGGCAGTTCGGGAATCCGCAACGCCGTCGCGCGCCCGACTTCGGCGATCACCGAATCGCCGTACTCGTTCAGCGGGCCGCCATCGAGAACCCGTGCGCTGTCCCGCAGGCCAGCGGCTTCGGCTGCGGCATGGAAGCCGTCGATCTTGGCGCTGCGGCTCATCGTCATGCCGGCGACCGTGACGAAGGCCAACTGCCGGTGGCCTTTCTCGATGAGATGGGTGGTCGCCATGCGCGCCGCCTCGAAGTTGTCCGGCATGACGTGGGCAACTTTCGAGCGCTTTCCGGGCGTCGCGCCGCGGTCGTAGCTGACCACGACGAGACCGCGCTCGACGGCGGATTCGAAGTGCCGCTCGTCGGCCAGCGACGAGATCACGATCACGCGGCGGACGCTTTGCGCCAGCAGGTCCTCGAAAAAGGCATTTTCCTTTTGCCTGTCGCGGTAGGTGCTGCCGATCAGCAGGCGAAAGCCGTACTGCTCCTGCGCGACGGTCTCGATCTCGCGGGCGATGTAGCCATACATCGGGTTGGCCATCGAGGGGACCAGCAAACCCAGCAGCGGGGTCTGCCCGGTCTTGAGCTGTCGGGCCAGCGTGCTCGGCCGGAAGCCGAGCGTCTGGATCGCTTCCCTGACGCGCGCGAGGGTGTCGGGGCGCATGCGGTCGGTCCTCCCGTTAAGCACGTTGGAGACCGTGCTGATCGACACGGCGGCATGGCGGGCGACGTCCTGGATCGTGGGCACTCGGTTGTCCTGATGTCGGCTACAGCCCGAGCCGGTTCGGGAGCCACAGGGAGAACGCCGGCACGAGCACCAGCAGGACCAGCGTCACCAGGAGGACTGCCAGGTATTTCATCATGGGCCGCGCCACATCCTTCACTTGCGTGCCGGTAATCGCGCAAGTGGCGAAAAGGCCGAGCCCGATCGGCGGCGCGAACAGGCCCAGCCCCATCGCGATGACCATCACGGTGCCGAAGTGCAAGGGATGGATGCCGAGTTGCTGTGCGATGGGCGTCAGCAGCGGCCCGAAGATGATGAGTGCGGGCGCGCCTTCGAGGACCGCGCCGAAGATGATCATGATCGCGACCGACACGATCAGGAACATCGTGCTGCCGTACTGGTGTGCGAACGCGATCAGTGCGCCCGAGACGAGTTGCGGGATCTGCTCGATCGTCAGCGCGAACGACACGCTCGACGCCGCCGCCACGATGAAGAGGATGCCGCCCGCCATCGACGCGGAACGCACGAAGAGCTGCGCCAGCGCGCGCACGGTCAGTTCGCGAAACGCGAGGCCACCGACCACCAGCGCGTAGATCACGGCGAAGGCCGACACCTCGGTCGAGGTGGCGACGCCGGAGGTCACGCCCTTGCCGATCATGCCCACCATGACGATCGCGACCAGCGCGCCGCCGAGCAGTTTCAGCAGTGGCGTGCGTTGCTCGAACGCCTGGTCCGGGTCGATCTTCTGGCCGACGATCACCGTCAGGGCAGCCAGGGACATTGCCAACACGACGGCAGGCACCAGGCCTGCCATGAACAGCCCGGCGATGGAAATGTTGGCCACGAAGCCCATGATGATCATGTTGATGCAAGGCGGGATCGTCTCGGCCATGACGGCGGTGCAGGCCAGCAGCCCCGCAGCCTCGTTGGGGTCCTGGCGCGTGCGGCGCACCGCGGGCATCACGATGCCGCCGACGGCCGCGATGTCGGCCAGCTTGGAGCCGGAGACGCCCGAGAAGAAGGCCGTCGCGGTGATGGTGATCAGGCCCAGCCCGCCGCGCACGCGGCCGAACACCCGCAGCAGCAGTTCGATCAGCCGGGACGACATGCCGTTGGCTTCCATCAGGAGACCGGCCAGCACGAAGAAGGGGATGGCCAGCAGCACGAAATGGTCCGTCCCCGCCATGACCTGCTGCGAGTAGATCAGCAGCGGCAGCGAGGGGTCGGAGAGGAAATAGAGCAGCGACGAAAAGGCCAGCACGAAGCCGATCGGCACGCCGAGCACCAGGGCGCCGATGAAACCCGTTGCCAGCAGCAGGCCGTGCGGGATCGCGTGGGCGGGCACGAGCGCGTTCCAGCCGAAGACGATGGCAGCCAGTGCGGCGCATCCGAGCAGCGTGCCGGCCACCACGCGCCGCGGCCCGTTGACGGCATTCGCAATGCCGAACAGCGTCATGAACAGGCTGCCGACCACCACCGGATAGACATACAGCCATTGCGGCAGTCCGATCGACGTGGTCTGGTCGTAGGTGTCGACCAGCAGCAGCACCGACGAGACGAAGAGACTGGCCGCGACACCCGCGATGATCCAGTGACCCACCTGGATCAACGCCGGCTGCCAGTGCGACGGCAGCATCTGCCGGAACAGGTCGATGCCCACGTGCTGGCTGCGCGCCAGCACCGTGGCCGCGCCGAAGAAGACCAGCACGATCATCAACGCCCGGGCGATCTCCTCGGCCCAGTCCAGCGGGTCATGCAGGAAGTAGCGAAAGACGACCGACACAAACACCACCAGCACGTCGGCTGCCAGCACCGCCCCCGAGACGTACTCCGTCCAGCGGTTCAGGGTGCCCAGCCACGCGCCCGACGCCGTGTCATGGCGAAATCCCAGCGAGGCTGGTACGTGGCGCGTCTCCACTGGGTCGACGATCGCCGCCACGGTCAGACCCGGGCTGCGTTGACGTCGGCGAAGAGCGGGGCGGTGACGGGGTATTGCTTGGCGAAGCCCGCCCAGAGGTTGGCTTCCATCTCCTTGCGGACCGTGGCGCGATCCGCAGGCGACATCGGGAAGAAGGTCATCCCCTTGCGCTTGAGTTCTTCGACCGCAGCCTTGCCCTTGTCCTCCGCGACGGCGCGCTGCTGCAGCGTTGCGTCATTCACCGCCTTGAGGAAGGCGGGGCGCAGCTCGGCGGGAATCTTGTCCATGCCGCGCTTGCCGATCACGACCACCATCGGGCTGAACAGGTGTTCGGTGAGCCAGCACGACTTCACGACTTCGTTGAGCTTGCTCGCGAGCACTGTCGCGGCATCATGCTCGAAGCCGTCGACCACGCCGGTCTGTGCCGCCATGTAGAGCTCGCCGAACGGGATGGGCGTAGGGATCGCGCCCATCAGCTTGAAGGTCTCGATGAATGCCGGCGTCGGGAGCACGCGCAGCTTGACGCCCTTGATCTCGGCTAGCGACCGGACGGGTGCCTTGGTGTAGACGCTGCGGGCGCCGAAATGCGACGCCCAGGTCAGGATGACGATGCCCGAGCGCTTCTCCAGCAGGTCGCTCAGGGTCTTGCCGGCCGGGCCTTCCAGCACCTTGCCGGCGTGGGCATAACTGTCGAACAGGTAGCCCAGGTCGAGCATGCCGAGTTCGGGCGAGACCGTGGCGAAGATCGACGAGCCGGACACCATCATGTCGACCGAGCCGACCTTGACCTGCTGCACAACGTCGCTTTCCTTGCCCAACTGGTTGTTGGGAAAGTAGTCGAGCTTGATCTTGTCGCCCACGCTGCCCTGCAGGTTGTTCTGCAGGCGCTGGTACCAGACGTAGTGCGCGGCGTTGTCGTCCGCCAGCATCGAGGACGAAAAGCGCAGCGAGACGACCTGCTGCGCGCGGGTGATGGCTGGAAACCCGGCGATGGCGGCAACGGATGCCGCGGAGCCTGCCTGCACGAACTGACGGCGAGAGATCGAAGCCATGGTTTGTCTCCGTGGTGCTTGTGTATCGATTTACTGTATCGATTTACAAGCACTTGGTGATCCGGGTCTTCCCTCCCTATGGCGTCATGATGCGGCGCCGCAAACGCCGCGGGCTTGCGCCTGCACCCGCCGGGCCGCGCGGACGGGCGGGGCGGCCTTCGTCCGGGTGCTCGCGGTGTGGATCAGAAGGGCGCCGACCACCATCGCCATCCCCAGCAGTTCGTTGCCCGAAGGGAGCTTGCCGAGCGCGACGCTCATCAGCAGAGCCGAGACCGGAACGAAGTTCAGGAAGGCGGTGCCGGTGACCGCGCCCATGGTCCGAACGCCGAAGTTGAAGGCCAGCACGGCCACCGCGGAAGAGATCAGGCCCACATAGGCGAGCGCGTGCCACGACAACATCAGCCCCGCGCCGCTCGGAACCTCGGCCAATCCTGCGGCGGTGGCGACGACGGCGCCGATCAAAAGCAGCGGCCAGGAAGCCAGCACGGTCAGCGCGCTGTATTCCACGACGTCGAGCTTGTCGGCGAACTGCGCGGCGCCGCGGGTGTACCAGACCCAGCCCAGCGTGCCCACGAAGGCCATCGCGTCGCCGAAAGCCGTGGATTCGCCTGCTTGCGCGCCATGCGACGAGAGCGCCCCCGAGACGATGATCACGCCCGCCAGCGCCAGCAGGCTGGTCAGCACCGTGGCCCTGGTGGGGCGAACGCCGTCGAGCGCCCAGCGCAGTAGCTGCGTCGTCATCGGCGTGGTGGCCATGATGATCGCGCCGTGCGAAGGCACGGAGTGGGCCAGCCCGGTCAGCAGCATGACGCTGAACACGCCGAAGCCCGCAAGACCACGAATCGCCAGCGGCATCGCATGCGCCCGCAGCTTGAGCCACGGCGTCGCACCGCGCGGCACGAGCAACGCGATGAACAGCATCGCGGAAAGGCTGTACCGAATCAGCGTGAGCCAGAACGGGTCCACGTGATGCAGCACACCCTTGCTGACGAGGAACATGCCGCCCCATGCGGAAGTGGCAAGTAGCAGGGCGGCAATGCCGAGCGAACGAGGTTGGGTTGTCATGGAGTGCCTCAGGCGTTGAATCGATGCCTTGAAGCATGGGCGCCGAAGCCGCCGCCGGCCATTCGTTTCTTTGGACAGGGCCCTCAGGATTTGCGAATGGCCGCGGTCGGCCGATACACGCACAATTTGCGCCATGGAGCTCTATCAACTCAAGACCTTTGTGGCGATCGCCCGGGAAGGCAGCCTGACCCGCGCGGCCGAGCGTGTGTTCACGAGCGCGCCGGCGGTGAGCGCGCAGCTCAAGGCGCTGGAGGACGAGCTGGGCGTCAAGCTCTTCGACCGAACGCCGCGCGGCATGACGCCGACCGAAGCCGGCCTGAGCCTGCTCGAAGAAGCCGAGCGCACGCTGGCTTCGGCGATGCGCATGCGCTCGACGGCGGAGCAGATCCGTGGGGCGGCCCAGGGCGTGGTCCGCTTCGGCACCGTGGTCGACCCGGTGGCGCTGCGGCTGGGCCATGTGCTGGTCAAGCTGGCCGAGCGCCATCCGCAGGTGACGCTGCAACTTCAGCAAGGGCTGTCGTACCAGACGCTGGAAGGCGTTCGCCGCGGCGAACTGGACTGCGCCTACGCGCTGAGCGACAGCGAAGAGATTGATGGCCTGGCGGTGCAGCGGCTCGGCGTTGTCGATCTGGTCGTCACGCTGCCGCCATCGCTCGCGAAGGCGCACCCGGCGCTGAATCTCGAAACCCTGACCAGCCTGCCGTGGGTCGGCACGCCGCCGTCATGCGTCATGCGCGCGCATCTGGACGGCCTGTTCGCGAGCATCGGCCGCGAGTACCGTCCGACGCAGACGGCCGACGGCGAAAGCGCCATTCGCGCGATGATCGCCAGCGGGCTGGGTGCGGGGCTGATGCGTCTCGACCAGGCGGAGCAGGCCGAGCGCCAAGGCGAATTGGCCATCTGGCAGGGCTGGCGATCGCATACGTGGCTCTGTTGGGTCGCGCCTGCCGGCGGGACACGCACCGCGGCGGTCGATGCGGTGCGGGGCGCGGTGCTGGAAGCCTGGGCTTGAGTGCGGAAGTCAGTTGCCGGCAGCCGCCCGTCGCAGGCGACCGGGGCCGAGCATCTCCGCAGTGATCCCGAAGGACGCAGGATGCGCGGGCACCGGCATCCCGCGCGCGAGGGCGGCGCAAGTTTCGCCCATCGCCGCCGAAGTCTGGATGCCGTAGCCGCCTTGCGCGGCAACCCAGAAGAAGCCCGGCGCTTCGTCGTCGAAACCGCCGACCAGGTCGCCATCGGCCACGAAGGACCGCAGCCCGGCCCAGATGCGCGTCGGCCGGCGGATGGCGAGCGTGGTCGCTTCCTCGATGCGGTGGATCGCCAGCGCGATGTCCATCTCCTCCGGCTGCACGTCCTGCGGATCGACGAGATCGGCATTGGCCGGCGAACCGAGCAGCATGCCGGCGTCGGGCTTGATGTACCAGTTCTCCTCGGCGCCGTGGACCAGGGGCCAGCCGGAGATGTCCATGTCCCTGGGCGGCTCGAAGATGAAGGCCGAGCGACGCCGCGGCTCGATGCCCAGCGGCCGCGCGCCTGCCAGCCGCGCGATGACGTCGACCCAGGCGCCGGCCGCGTTGAGAACGACCGGCGCTTCATACACATGGCCGCCCGCTTTCACGCGCCATTGGCCCTGCTCGCGCGTCATGGCCGTGACTTCAGCGTCGCAAACCAGCTTGCCGCCGGCACGTCGCATGCCGCGCAAGTAGCCCTGATGGATCGCATGCACATCCATGTCCGCGGCATCGGGCTCGTAGGCTGCGCCGATCACCTGCTCGGGGCGCAACGCAGGCACCATGGCGCAGGCTTCTTCGCTGCTCAGACGGCGCGCATGCGGCGCCATGGCGTGCAGCACCTGCCAATGTTCTTCAAGCTGAGGCAACTGTCCCGGACCGGCGACCATCATGGCGCCGCGCGGTGTGAGCAGCGGATGCTCGGTGAAACCTTCGGGCGGGTTGTCGAGGAAGGCACGGCTTGCCAGCGTGAGGGCACGTACTTGCGGCGTGCCGTAGCTCTCCATGAACAGCGCCGCGGAACGGCCGGTGGAGTGGTAGCCCGGTTGCGACTCGCGCTCCAGCAAGATCACTCGACCGTGCGGCGCGAGCCAGTGGGCGACGGAAGCGCCGGCGATGCCGCCGCCGATGATGAGGAAATCGGCTTGTTGTGGAGGAGGGGAAGTTGTCATGACGCGAATGCTAAGGCTCCGCGGCGTTAACCTAGCGCGATGAACGCTTTCGCTACGCAGCGCGACGCCGGAACACCGATAGGCCCGCCGCCGCCGGCGCCCGACCTGCCCACGCCACCGCCGCCTGTCGCACCGCCTCCGCCGCCCGTGGTCGACCCTCCGGCGGCAGACCCTCCGCGGGTTGAACCCGGCGCGCCGCCGCCAGTGGCCGATCCGCCGCCGGGTGCGCTGGCGCTCGGACGTATCCACGCGCGCCGATTACGCGATGTCTACCGATCTGCCGGTTGGCCGTGCTGCGACACCGTCGAGGTCGATCTGCTGGCCGCCGGCCTCCTGGAGCGCGTCCGCTCCATGCAGGGCCATGAAACGCTGCGCGTGACCGACGCCGGCATCTCGCACATCGCGACCTCGCTGGTCGCCAACCGCGGCATGTTGTCGCGGCACGAAGCGCTGGTGGAGCGCATCGCACGCGAGATGACGCGGGCGGGCCGCCTCGCCTGGCGCGGGCTGAGCCTGCGTGCGCAACTGCCGCCCGCTGGCGAAGGCGACAAGGCCCGATGGTGCATCGCGCGGCCGGATTTGTTTTCCATTCGCAACACCAGCGTGGAGGCCTACGCGCAGCCCATCGTGCATGAAGTGAAGGTCAGCAGGGCCGATCTCCTGAGCGATCTGCGCAAGCCCGACAAGCGCGCCGCCTATCTCGACCTCGGCGGCGAATGCTGGTACGTGCTGGGCTGCGATGCACGCGGCCGGCCCATCGGCGAGCCGGACGAGATTCCGGCCGAATGCGGCGTACTGGTCGCGCAGGCGGAGCGGCTCGTGGTCGCGCGCTCGGCGGTGCATCGCGCGTTGCCGCGCATGCCTTTCGCAGTCTGGATGGCGCTGGCCAAGGCGCAGCCCGTGGCCGGATTCGAAGACGATTTGCAGGACTCGCTGCCCGGAATCGACGACTGAAGGTGCATGGGCGGCATGCACCTAGGTGCAATAGCGCCATGGCAATGAGCTTCGTATGCTGGCCGGATCTCCGGCACTCCATGGAGGCTTCATTCATGCTTCTTCTGAGCACCCGCCTCGCGCGCTTATTCCTGCTGGCCGTATCGCTTCTGTCGGCCGTGGTGTTCGCCCAGCAACCGCCGCCGACCTTCTCGAAAGAGCAGCTCGACCAGATGATGGCGCCGATCGCGCTGTATCCCGATTCGCTGTTGTCGCAGGTGTTGATGGCGGCGACCTATCCCGCCGACGTCGCCGATGCCGCGAAGTGGTCGAAGGCGAACCCGAACCTGAAAGGCGACGATGCCTTGAAGGCGGTCGCGAACCAACCGTGGGACCCGAGCGTGCAATCCCTGGTCGCGTTCCCGCAGGTGCTCCAGGCGATGGGCGACAAGCCCGACTGGGTGCAGAACCTGGGCGATGCGTTCCTGGCGTCGTCCAAGGACGTGCTCGACTCGGCGCAGCGCTTGCGTGGCAAGGCCCAGCAGACCGGCAGCCTCAAGAACTCCGACCAGCAAAAGGTCATCGTCGAGCAGGAGCCGCAGACGCAGCAGACCATCATCAAGATCGAGCCGGCCAATCCGGACGTGATCTATGTGCCCGCCTACAACCCGACGGTGGTGTACGGCGCGTGGCCTTATCCGGCGTATCCGCCTGTCTACTACCCGCCATCGCCTTACTACTACCCTGGCGCGGCACTCGCGACCGGCATCGCCTTCGGTGTCGGCGTGGCGGCCACCGCGGCGCTCTGGGGCAACTGCAACTGGGGTGGCGGGAACGTGAACATCAACGTCAACCGCTACAACAACGTCAACGTCAATCGGCAACTGAACGCCAGCCAGACCAACTTCCAGCACAACGCGGCCAACCGGCGCGGCGTGCCGTACCGCGATTCGGCGAGCCAGCAGAAGTTCGGCAAGAACGTGAACGGCGCCACCCAGCGCGCCGACTTCCGCGGGCGCGATACCGCACGCGATGCGCAACGCCAGCAGGCGCAATCCGCCTTGCAGCAGCGCGGTATGGACCCGAGCCAGGGCCGTCAGCAACTGCGCAACGATCCGGGCACCCGCGAGCGGGCGCAGGCAGCGAGCCGCAATGCCGGCCACGACATCGGCGGCGCGGGCAACCGGCCGGGCGCCGGTGGAGGCGGCCGGCAGTTCGCCGGTGGCGAGGGCCGACCGGGCGGTGCAGGCGCAGGTGCGGGTGCGGGTGCGGGTGGCATCAACCGGGGCCAGGGTCAAGGCCAGGGCTTGTCGCGCGTACAGGCGAGTCCGGGCGACAACGCCTTTCGTGGTGCCGGCAACGCCGGTCAGGCCAGGGACCAGATGAATCGCGGGAATGCCAGCCGCCAGTCCATGGCCCAGCACTACGGAGGCGGCGGCATGGGCGGCGGCGGTGCCCGCGCCGGCGGATTCGGCGGTGGCGGGGGCCACATGGGCGGTGGCGGGCGGCATCGCTGAAAGGGGAATCACATGACGCAAATCATCTTCAAGCGTGTCCGGATGATGTTTTCGAACACCATCTCCTCTGGTCTTTGCACTGCGGCTGTCTCGCTCACGTTGGCGCTGGCATCAGGCTCTTCGTTGGCGCAGAAGGCCTACCCGTCGCCCGACGCAGCTTCGGAAGCGCTGTTCCAGGCCGTTTCGAAGGACGACGCCGGCGCCTTGCGCACGGTGCTCGGCGCGGACTGGAAACGGTTCGTCCCCACCGAAGGCATCGATCGCGAGGACATCGACAATTTCCTCTCGGCGTGGGGCAAGCAGCACAAGACCATCCTCGATACGCCGGAGCAGGCGACCCTCGCGGTCGGCGACGGCGACTGGACCTTGCCGATCCCGATCGTGAAGACCGGCGCGGGATGGCACTTCGATCCGCGTGCGGGCGCAGATGTCATGCGCACGCGCCGCATAGGCCGCAACGAACTCAACGCGATGCAGGCCGCGCTCGCGTATTTCGACGCGCAAAAGGAATACGCGCAGAAGGACCGCGACAACAACGCCGTGCTGGAATACGCACAGAAGTTCGTGAGCTCGCCCGGCAAGCACGACGGACTCTATTGGCCCGATGCCGCAGGCCAGGACCAGAGCCCGCTCGGCCCGCTCTATGCCGGCCACAAGGCGGGCGAGGGCTACCACGGCTATCTGTTCAAGATCCTCAAGGCCCAGGGCAAGGACGCGCCGGGCGGCGCCTACGACTACGTCATCGGCGGACGGATGACGGCCGGCTTCGCGCTGATCGCCTGGCCGCTGCACTACGGCGAGACGGGTGTGACGAGCTTCATGGTCAGCCACGACGGCGTCGTGTACGAGAAGGATCTGGGGCCGGACAGTGCCTCCGTCGCGCGCGCGATGAAGCGCTTCAACCCGGATTCAGGCTGGCAGAAGGTGAACGTACCCGGGACCTGACGCACCGCTGACGCCGCGACCCTGGCCGGAAGTCGTAGTCACCTTGTCACAGGTGCGACAGAACGTAAACTAAGAACGGCCCGCCGAAACAGTGCCCTTGTTGGCGCAACGATCACAAGGAAACCGCCATGCAGCCCGTTCTCGAAATCAGCAAGCTAGGCGAGCGTTCATACACCTACACCGTGCGCGCCACGCGCGCGCGGGGCGAGCCTCCCCCCGAAGCCTGCTACGTCGACCTGGGGCTGACTTCGTTCGCCGATTGCCTTCGCGATGCGGCGGAGGCGCTGACCTACTTTCCGCGTGTCTACATCCGCTACGAAGGCCTGTGCGTCGGCGAGCAGATGGTGACGCGGCTGGCGCGCCAGCCGGATGCCGTCGTTCGCGAGTTGCTGGCCAAGTACCAGGACGCTCTCGAAGCGCTTCCAGCGGCCATCCAGTCCCCGCAGGAGGACGTGGCCGCTCAGGTGTCGGTCTCATAGCGCACGAGCCAGCTCCAGAGCTCCGCGCTCTCGTTCGTCGCTTCGCGCAGGAATTTCGTGTAGCCGATCAGGTCGGCAAGACGCGCTTCGGCGCGCACCACGATGCGGTCGCCCTGCACATCTTCCTCGACGACGCGTGCGCCGCGGCGATGCAATTCTTCGCGTACCCGCGCGGCGTGCGCATGCGGCGCCCGGATGCGGACGAACATCACCGGCTGGAGGCCTACGCCGTCGTGCGCGCGAAGCGCGCAATGGGCGCGCGGCGCATCGAATCGCGCCGAGGCACCGAGCGCGGCGGCGACCAGGGGCGTCGCTTCATCCAGCGCCTGCTCGTTGGCCGCGCAGAGAGTGAACTGCTTGCCGTCGTCCACCAGCAGATGGCGTTCCGGCTTGGAGAGCCACTCCGTCGCGCCGCTCTCGCGCAGTGACGCGAGCTTCTGCGCATCCACCGACAGCGATTGCCGAAGCGGGTAGGAGGCCAGTTCATGGTCGTCGAGCGCCAAGGTACGGCGCGTGCCGATGCTCATGCGGCGGCTCGCTCAGCTCGTGTATTCGCCGCTGGCCTCTGGCTGGTAGAGGATCTCCGCGACCTTGGCGCTGCCTTCTTCGCCCCCGGGCGTCTTCCATGTGGCCGTGGCGCCGAGGCGAAGCCCGATCAGGCTCATGCCGACCGGCGAAAGCACCGAGAGAAAGCCCTTGGCAGGATCGGCCTCGCGTGGATAGCAAAGGGTCATCCGGTCGCGATGCCCGGTGCGCGCATCGACGATCGTCACTTGCGAATGCATCGTGACGATGTCTGCGGGAACATCGCGCGACTCCACCAGTTCCGCGTTGTCGAGCAAGGCCTCGAGGTTGTTGTGGGACTTCGCGTCGAGCAGCCTGGTGAGTCGGACGTGATCAAGTTCGGTGAGCACGCGCTCGCCGTGAATCGTTGCTTGCATGGAGCACTCCAGTCGAATGCGGATACCTCTGGGGCGGCCGCTACCGCGCGGGGCTGAGGCCCGGCGATCGATGGTTGCGCTAAAGAAGGGGAAGAGGTGATCGCCGGGCTGGGAAGGGTGCGGCCGGCTGACGCAGTCCCGCACGAAAACTCGCCGCGCCAGCGAGGTTCGCTGCGGCGGGGCGGTTGATGCGGGAGGGCGCTGGAGAGCACATGGGGCCGATTGTAGGCGCGGGACTCGCGCAAGCACGGGATGAAGGCAGCGCGCTTCGCAGTACGATGCCCGCGTCATGGCCTGTTCTGCCTGCGGGTTTGAAGCCGACGTTCAATTCGCCTTCTGTCCGAAGTGCGGGCAGCGGCTTGCTGCACCGCCCGCCCAGGCGGAGTCGGACCGCCGTCCGGTCACGGTCATGTTCGCGGATCTGTCAGGCTTCACGTCGCTGAGCGAATCGCTCGATCCCGAAGTCGTGCGTTCGCTGCAGACGGAGCTGTTCGCAGAGATGTCCGCCGCCATCCAACGCTTGGATGGCTTCGTCGAGAAATACGTCGGTGACGCCGTGATGGCGGTGTTCGGCGCCCCGGTCGCGCACGATGAAGATCCCGAACGCGCGGTCAGCGCGGCGATCCTCCTGCACGAGAAGATCGGCGCATTGAGCGAACGCTGGATGGCACGCATCGGCCGGCCGCTGGCCTTGCACATCGGCATCAACACCGGCCCCGTGGTTGCCGGTCACATCGGTTCGAACCCTGCGGCCACCTACGCGGTGACGGGCGACACCGTGAACGCAGCGGCACGCCTGCAGTCCGCGGCGGAGTCGGGCCAAACGCTGATCAGCCGGTCGACCTACATGCTCACGCAGCATGCCTTCGAATTCGAGGAACTGGGTCCGTTGCCGGTCAAGGGCAAGGCCCAGCCGATGGCGGCGTTTCGCCTCGTCGGTGCGCTGGCCGCGCCGCATGCCGTGCGCGGCCTGCAGGTACACGGTCTCGCGACCTCGCTCGTCGGGAGGGATTCGGAACTGCGCGTGCTCTGGCAAGCCTTCGAGGCCATGCGGAGCGGGCAGAGCCAACAGGTGCGCATCGTCGCCGAGGCGGGTACAGGCAAGAGCCGGCTTCTGTCGGAGTTCCTGGAGCAACTGCGCACGCGCGATGCGTTGGCGGGCGTCGCCGTGCGCACTGCAGCCTGCTCGTCGCTGGGCGAGCGCACCTATGGCGTGCCGGCCGCGCTGCTGCGCGATGCCTACGGCCTGTCCTCCCAGGAGCCGGTTGGCGAAGCGCAACGGAAGATCGAGGCAGCGCTCGCGGACATGGGTGTGGACGAGCAGGAGCGACAGCAAACGACCGCCTACCTCGCCTACGTGCTGGGGCTGGAAGCCGACGACGCGCGCACGCGCTACCTGGACCCGGAGCAGCTCAAGCGGCAGATCTTTTCCGCGGTGCTCGGGGTCATCCGGCGCCGTCTTCAGCGAGGCCCGGTGATGCTGATCGTGGAGGATCTTCATTGGGCCGATGCAGCGTCGCTCGACGTGTTGCGCTACCTGCTCGACCAGTTGGGTGGTCAGCCCTTCATGCTGCTGGTGACGCATCGGCCCACGCCCGAAGCTGCGAGGCTGACGAGCGACGCGGCCGCGCACACGACGGTCGCGCTGGAGCCCCTGTCGCCGCAATGCAGCGCGAAGATGCTCGACGAACTGTTCGGAGCCGCGCGGCATACCTTGCCGGACGAACTGCGCATGCGCATCGTCGAGCACGCCGGCGGCAATCCGCTCTTCCTCGAAGAGATGGTGCGCGCCCTTATCGCCGACGGCGTTTTGCAGCGGCAGAACGATGTGTGGGTTTATCTTCCGCGCGCTTCGGCGGTGCAGGTGCCCCTGACGATCCATGGTCTGCTCCTGGGCCGCATCGACCGTCTGGCCGTGCCGGTGCGGCAGACGCTGCGCGAGGCGGCCGTGATCGGCCCCGTGTTTGCCGAGGCGCTGCTGCGCGACATCGCGACCGCGCGCACACACGCGTTGACCGAAGCGCTGGACGCTCTCGTCGACGCCGGCCTGCTTTCGGTTGCGCCGACGGCTTCCGAGCCGGCCGGGCTGGAGGCTCGGCAGTTTCGATTTCGCCATGGGCTTTTCCAGGAGGTCGCCTACCAGACCCTGCTGATGAGCCGCCGCACCGATCTGCACACGCGCATCGGCGAAGGGCTGGAGCGCCTGTGCGGCGGATCGCCCCGGCACCTTGAAGAACTCCAGGCGCTGGCCCATCACTTCCGCCTTGGCGCGGACAAGCCGCGCGCCGTGCATTACCTGGTCGCCGCGGGCGACTGGGCGCGCAACACCTACGCCAACGCCGATGCGATCCGGCACTACGAATTCGCGCTCGAGACCCTCGGCGCCGACGACGATGCGGACACTGAAAAAAGACTCTCCGTCCGCGAGCGCCTCGCCGATGTTCTGGCGCCGGCAGGCCGGATTGGCGATGCGACGGCGCACCTCGAAGCCGTGCGCGACGGGCATGCATCGGCCGGCGACCCCATCGCGCAGGCGCGCGTGCTGCGCAAGATCGCTGCCTTGAGGTGGGAAGCCGGCCAGCGCGACGACGCGAGGCAATGCCTGGCCTCGGGGCTTGCGCTCATGGACGAGGCGGTGCCTCACATCGAACTGGCCTGGCTGTATCAGAAGATGGGCGAACTCGCGTTCCGCAGCGGTGACAGCCGCGGGGCCCTGGAATGGGCGCAGCGCGCGTTGACCCATATCGAAGGGCTCACTGCGCGCGACGACGAGGCCGGCTGCGCCGCGGTCGCGCTCGCGCTCAACATCCAGGGTGTCGCGCTCGCGCGGCTGGATCGGCTGGACGAGGCTGTCGAATGCCTGGAGCACAGCGTGGCGGTCGCGCGCAAGGCCGACCTGCCGCAGGCGGAATGCCGGGCGCTGTCGAACCTCGGCGTGCTCTACAGCGGAAGCAACCCGCAAAGGGCCATCGACGCTTGCGAACGTGGATTGCAGACGGCCAACCGCATCGGCGACCTGGGGCTTCAATCGCGGCTGTCGGCGAACCTCGCGGTGGCCTACTGCACGCTCACCAACCGATGCGACGAACGCGGGATGGGGGCCGCGCATGAGGCCATTCGGATCGACCGGAGCACAGGGCAGCTCGATCATCTTGCGGTGTCGCTTGTGGTGCTGGCGCAGATCTACCAGTGCCATGGCGAGCCTGCGCGTGCGCTGCGCCATTACCAGGAAGCGTTGGCGCTGGCGGAGAAGTCCGCAGAGCCGCAGCTGCTGTTTCCCTGTTACGACGGTCTGGCGACCTTGTGCCTTGATCTGGGCGACGGGGTGCGGGCGGAGCGCTACATGGCGCTGGCGATGGATATCTGCGATCGGGCCGGGCTTGATCCGGATGCGCTGATCGTGTTGCCGTTCCTGGCCTAGGGAGAAAGTCGGGGAAGAGTGGAGCGGGCGAAGGGAATCGAACCCTCGTATGAAGCTTGGGAAGCTGCCGTTCTGCCATTGAACTACGCCCGCAGATTTCCGAGCCGCGATGTTAGCTGACAACGGGGGCGGTATCCGCGCCGCCGGTTGCTTGGCCGCTGTCGTTCACAACACCCAATACGCCATATGCCTTCACAGATGGCGAAGAAAGTAGAACTTTCGGATACATTGCTTTGTTAAGCGTTAATAACAAAAAAGTGCTCATTTTGGAGGTGGCCCCATGCGCAACGCCCCGCTCGATCTCCCTGAATTCAAGTGGGCCGCCGTGTGCGTTCCCTTGGTCTTGGTAGCTTGCGGCGGCGGCAGCGGGACCGGGGTCACCGGCGCCTCGGTTGTCGGTACGGCCCCCCAAAAATCCGCGACGGGTACGGATAGCGGCGCGGCTGCCGGCGACCCGACTGCCGCGGCATTGGTCACTGTGGCAGGGAGTGCGCCCCCGTTGCCGCCCCTCGAGCCAGCGCCTCCGCCGAAAAGCGGGTTCGCCGCCTCGCGCAAGGTCACGACGCCTGCCGAGATAGCCGCGCGCAGGGCGCTCGAAAGAGATCATCCGGCGCCCATCGACCGCGGCACCGCGACCGGCAGACTTCAGCCCGCTACGGTGTCGCCCGGTGCGATGTCGGCAACGGACGCGGCCGCAGCCCCCGCGCCCAACACTGTCGGCCAATGGTCGATAGCCACGAACTGGCCGCTCAATGCCATCCATACGGTGTTGACGCCCGATGGCAGGGTCATGAGCTATGGCAGCGACCAGAGCGGCAATCAGGGTGCTCTGTGCCAGGGTGCCATGTGTTACGACGTGTGGACGCCGTCCACCAACGCGCACAGCCTGCTTCTGCAGACGGTCACCCGCGTCACCGATATCTTTTGCTCGGCGCAGGTCGTGTTGCCCGGAGGACTGGTGCTGCTGGCCGGCGGCGACTCGCGCGGGGTCGACCCGAACCACGTCAACGACGGCGTGCCGGACGTCAATTTCTTCGATCCGTCCAACAATCAGCTCACTGCCGGCCCACGGATGTTTTCGGCGCGCTGGTACGGAACGGTGGTCCCCCTGGCCGACGGGCGGGTGCTGACGCTCGCCGGCCTCGACGCCACGGGCGCAGGCGCCGCGATCCCCGAGATCTACACGCCAGCGCAGGGGCAGGGGCCGGGCAGTTGGAAGAACCTCACGCAAATCTCGAGTTGGCCGGCTGATTATTTCTATCCGCGTGCCTTCCTGGCGCCGAATGGAAAGGTGCTGGTCGCCAGCGCAAGCAGCCTCTACAGCATCGACCCCGATGCCCCCGGCATGACGCAGATCGGAACGCTGCCGAAGACACTCAACTGGATGTTGCCGTGGGCCATATACGACCGCGGCAAGGTCCTGTTGATCGCGGACGACGGCAGCGCGGTGATGCTCGACGTCAATGGCACCACGCCAGTGGCTACGGTCGTGGCAGGGCCGGGTGCGAATCGCGTCTGGGGCAACGCGACCGTGCTGCCGGACGGCAAGGTGCTGGTCACCGGCGGCTCCGCGACGGACAACGAACTGGTCGACACCGCCTACACGGCCATGATCTGGGACCCGGCGACGAAACAGTGGTCTGTCGGCGCGGCGGCGCAGAAGCCGCGCCTGTACCACTCGAACGCGATACTGCTTCCCGACGCCACGGTGCTGACCTCGGGTGGCGGCTCGCCCGGTCCTGTCACGAACCTCAACGCCGAGGTCTATTCGCCGCCGTATCTGTTCGACAGTACCGGCCAACCCGCTGCACGCCCGATCATCAACACCACGCCTGCCCAGGTGAACCTGGGCTCCACGTTCCGGATCACGGTTGCGTCGTCCCTGCCGATCCAGCGCGTCACGCTGATGCGCACGGGCTCCGTCACGCACTCGACCGATTTCGGGCAGCGTTTCCTGGAACTGCCTTTCACGCAGGCGGCGGGCGACTCGAACGTCGACATCCAGATCAACGAGAGCCCGAACACCCTTCCCATCGGTCACTACATGCTGTTCGTGATCGACAGTGCCGGAGTGCCTTCGGTTGCCAAGATCGTGAAGGTGGACGCCACCTGGACGCAGGTCGCGCAGCAAGGGCAGTCACTGATACTGCCATCGACGACGCCGGTTCAGTACGGAAGCACCGGCAAGGTGGTGATGAAGACCCTCTCCGGCACCGTGAGTTGCAGGAACGAGTTCTTCGGCACCAACCCATCTCCGACCATCGGCAAGGGCTGCTATGTTCTTTCGCCGCTGGCTTCCAGCATCACGTTGGGACCCCAGGGGATCACCAGCGACAGGCAGGTAGCGGCCGAGGGCGCCGCGTTCAACATGGCCGCTGCGACGGTGGTCAGCTATGGCACCGGAACGAGCTGGATCCAGAAGACGGTGACCGGCGCCGGCACCTGCAGCAACGCGTTCTTCGGCTCGGACCCGGCACCATTCGTGGTGAAGTCCTGCGTCGCGGACACCGGGCTTGCGGCCCCGCCACCCGCACCGCCCCCGCCACCACCGCCCCCGCCGCCACCTTCCCCGCCACCGCCGCCCCCGCCGGCGCCGCCGCCTTCGGGCGGGGTGACCTTGGCCGCGGAAGGAGGCACCTTCACTGTGGCGACCCCGACCGTCGTCAGCTACGGCGCCGATACGCGCTGGATCCAGAAGACAGTGACTGGTACGGGAAGCTGCACCAACGCGTTCTTCGGCTCGGACCCGGCCCCCTTCACGGTGAAATCCTGCGTGGGGCCGTCGGGCACCCCGCCGCCGCCGGCGCCTCCACCGCCCCCGCCGCCGCCGGCTCCGCCCTCAGGGACGACGCTGGCAGCCGAAGGAGGCACTTTCACCGTCGCGACGGCAACCTTGGTCAGCTACGGGGCCGATACGCGCTGGGTGCAAAAAACGGTCACAGGGACGGTGCCCTGCACGAACGCCTTCTTCGGCACGGACCCAGCGCCGTTTGTTGTGAAGCGGTGCGTCGCCGGATCGTGAGTTCGCCAGCCGGGGGTCCGGCTCAGGACGCCCGCGGATAGCGGCGCAGCACTTCATGCCACGGGGCATGCGGCGGCAACCAGGACCGCACGAACAGAAACTCCCGCACTTGCCAACGTATCGGCGTCAATGGCGGCGCGTCCGCTCCTTGGGCGCGCCGGGCGATCGTCACGTGCGGCTTCCACGCCGCGGGCCGCGCCCATGGGGACATCGCCCGATCGATCGCACGGTGCAGCCGGGTCAAACCCGGGTGCTCACCTGGGCAAATGACCGCCACGCCATTGCGTGACCACACGCCGGACCAGTCCAGCACGAGATCGAAGCTGCCAGCCCGTACGCCGGCCAGTGCTTTGCCGATGTCCTCGACCTCGGCGTCGCTGCGCGTGCCGAGCAGGCACAGGGTCAGGTGCAGCCGATGCGCCTTGGGCAGATGGCTCTCCCGCGGCCACAGCCACTGACGGCGATGAGCATCGATCGCTGCCTGCACCGCGGTGTCCGGAGCCAGCCACACGTAGAGTTCCGGCTCCGGTCCTGGGTGTTGCGGCGCCATTGCCTTTCGAGGGATTGCCTGCATGATCGCTACCTGACAGAATTGGTCAGTTTTGCAACACAACGCCCGTTACAACATCAGCGTCGGCGCAAGCCGGGCCAGTAGAAACCCGAGGCATTGAGGTACTGGCACTCGGAGGCTGCATCCGGGATTCTGCCGCGGCCGCAGCAGGAAGACGGGTTTCACTGATGTCCACGCGTTTAAGTATGAGCGCGCCGAAAGCTGCGGCGTCGTTCAACGGTCTCGGCCTTCGTGCCGCGAACACCTGGCTCAAAAGAGCCATCAAGCGTTCTCTCCAGCAACGCGGCATTCGGATCTCGCGAACGCGGCATGCGGACCCGCCTTCGCCGCTGCTCTCGCTGGGCATCGATCTTCTGTTCGACGTTGGCGCCAATGTCGGGCAGTTCGCGCGAAACGCCAGGGAGGAGGGCTACAGGAACACGATCGTCTCGTTCGAGCCGCTGTCGGTCGCGCACGGATTGCTGATCCAGAGCGCGGGCGGCGACGAGCGATGGATCGTCCATGAGCGCTGCGCACTCGGCGCTGCGTCGGGCGAGGCGAACATCAACGTGGCGCAGAACTCGTTCAGCTCCTCGCTGCTGCCGATGCTTGCGACACATTCCGACGCCGCGCCCGAGTCAGCCTACATCGGCCAGGACCTGACCCGCGTCGTCACGCTGGATTCTGTCTTCGACCGTTACTGCACCGGTGGCGAGCGTGTGTTCCTGAAGATCGATACCCAGGGCTATGAAAAACAGGTGCTCGATGGCGCGCGTGCATCGCTGCCTCGCATCATGGCGGTGCAGTTGGAGCTGTCGGTCGTGCCGCTCTACGAATCCCAGTTGCTCTATCGGGACTTCTTCGATTTCTTCCAGGAAGCAGGCTTCACGCTGTGGTCGTTGACGCCGGGGTTCGCGGACCGGCGAACGAGTCAGTTGCTTCAATTCGACGCGCTCTTCGTCCGTTCACCGGATGGCCGGGCGAGCGGCTGAGCGGGCGTTCAGGTAGACCGCGTAGAGCGACGTCGTCGCGCAGATGAACAAGCGGTTGAGCTTCGGCCCGCCGAAGCACACGTTGGCGACGACCTCCGGCAATCGGATCTTGCCGATCAGCTCGCCGTCGGGCGTGTAGCAGTGCACGCCGTCGCCGGCGCTGGTCCACAGGTTGCCATTCGTGTCGATGCGGAAGCCGTCGAACAGGCCGCTGCCGCATTGGGCGAACACGTCGCCACCGCTCACATTGCGACCGTCTTCCGCGACGCGAAAGCGACGGATGTGGCGCGGCCCGTCGGCGACGTGCGTGGCGCCGGTGTCGGCGACATACAGCCATTGCTCGTCCGGCGAGAAGGCGAGTCCGTTGGGCTGCACAAAGCCGTCGACCGCCCGGGTGACGGCGCTCAGGTCGGCTTCGATGCGATAGACGCACCGGTCGCCGATCTCGCTGGGCGCGGCGTCGCCTTCGTAGTCGCTGTCGATGCCGTAGCTCGGGTCGGAAAACCAGATGCTGCCGTCGGACTTCACGACCACATCGTTCGGCGAATTGAAGCGCTTGCCTTCGAAGTGCGACGCGAGCACGGTGCGCGTGCCGTCGTGCTCTATGCGCGACACGCAGCGCCCGCGGTGCTCGCACGAGACGAGGCGTCCTTGCAGATCGACCGTATGGCCGTTGGTGTTGAGCGCCGGCTGGCGAAAGACCGATACCGAGCCGTCCGTCTCGTCCCATCGCATCATCCGGTCGTTGGGAATGTCCGACCACACCAGGTAGCGGCCGGCCGCGAACCACGCCGGACCCTCGGCCCATCGGCAGCCCGTGTAGAGCTTCTCGACGTGTACGTTCGGATTGATCAATCGATGGAATCGAGGGTCGATCACCTCGAAGCCGGCCGCGAGTTCGATGGCCATGTGGCGCTCCTCTGTTTTCTTTTCAGGTGTCGTTTCAGTTGGACTGCCGCCGGCCGCGGCCGTACACCAGCAGCATCGCGATGATCACCACACCATAGGTGACCTGGCGGCCCATCTCCGGGATCTGCATCACCGACAGAATGGATTGCAGCAAGGTGATGAGTATGACGCCGACCACGGTGCCGAGGTACGAGCCCTGGCCGCCGAGGATGTTCGTGCCGCCCAGCACCACGGCGGCGATCGCCGGAAGCTGGTAGGCGTCGCCCATGGCCTGGTAGGCCTTGGTCGAGTAGCCGGTCAGCAGCACGCCGGCCGCCGCCGAGCACGCTCCCGCGATCACGAAGCACAGCAGCGTGACGCGACGCGTGTCGATGCCCGAGAGGTATGCGGCGCGCTCGCGATTGCCGACGGCATAGATCGCGCGGCCCAGTGTCGTGCGATGGAGCATGAACATCGTGGCCCCGCCGACGACGATCCACACCAGCAGCGCATTGGGCACGCCGAGCAGCGAACGGCCGGTGGCGATCAGGTGCATCGCGGGCGTCGCGCGGTCCTGCGGCGCGAAGCCGCCGGTCTGCACCACGATCAGGCCTTGCGCCACTGCGTTGATCCCCAGCGTGAAGATCATCGACGGCACGCGCAGGTAAGCCACGCCGATGCCATTGAGCAGCCCGAGCGCGGCGCCGCACAGGATGCCGAAGGGGATCGCGAGCGCAGCGCCGGCGCCACCCCACCAGCCCGCAGCGGCGGCCGACATCATGCCGCCCGCCGTGACCAGCCACGGCACCGAAAGATCGATGCCGCCCAACAGGATGACCAGCATCGCGCCGGTCGCGATGACGCCGAGAAAGGAAGCGATCTGCAATTGCAGCAACAGGTAGTCGAGCGACAGGAAGTTCTTCGAATAGAGGCTGCCGATCAACAGCAGCGCGACGGTGCACAAGGCGCCCGCCAGCACGGGGAGATGCCCCGACCGCTTCAGACGCAACGCCAAAGTCGTCATGGCTTCATGCTCATTTGAAAAGTTCGAGTCGGTTGTTGACCTTGAGCAGGCGGATCGATCCGAAGCTCACCGCGGTCAACAGGATGACGCCCTGGAACAGCGGCTGCCAGAGCGGCTCCAGGTCGAAGACGAAGAGAAGATCGCCGATGGTGCGCAGGACGAAGGCGCCGAAGATCGAGCCGATCGCGCTGCCGGCGCCGCCCGAGAGCACCGTGCCGCCGATGACGACGGCCGCGATCGAGTTCAGCGTGTAGACGCCGCCGATGGCCGACGAGGCCTCGCCCGAATAGGTCACGAAGGTCAGCAGCAGGCCCGCAATGGCCGCCAGCAGGCTCGCGAGCGTGTAGGTGATGATCTTCGTGCGCCCGATCGCCACGCCCGACATGTAGCTCGCCGTCTCCGAGGATCCGATCGCCATCGCTGCGCGGCCGGTCTCGGAGCGCCGGTATGGCACCCAGATCACGCACACGATGCCGACGAGCACGATCAGCATGGTCGGGATGCCGCCGGGCAACGCACCGGTCAATGCGTCGGCCAGATCCGCCTGCACATCGCCGCCCGGCACCGGACGCAGGCCCAGCGCGAGACCGAAGTAGACGATGCCGGTAGCCAGCGTCGTGATGATCGGCTGCAAGCGCCCGTACACGATGATCACGCCGTTGATGAAGCCGCACAGTGCACCGGTCGCCAGCACCGCGACGATGCCCAGCCCGGCCTGCCACGGCGTTCCGACCACCAGATGCGACGCCATGCAGTTGGCCAGCACGAACACCATGCCGACCGAGAGATCGATGCCGGCCGTCAGCACCGGCAGCGTCTGCGCCATGGCGACGATGGCGAGCAGCACGCCCTTGTTCGCCGCCGTCGTCAGGACCGCCGCGTTCCAACCGACCGGATGCTTGGTGATGTACAGCGCGAAGATCACGATGAACATCGCCACGGTTGCGAAGGTGGCGCGGTGTTCGCGCAGATGAAAGTGCCAGTCGGGACGCATCACGCTTCTGCCGCTTCGAGGTTCAGGGCGCTCGACACCAGCGCCCGTTCGGTGAGTTCGGCACCGGCCAGCCAGCGCACGATGCGGCCGTCGAAGAAGACCGCCACGCGGTCGCAGCAGCCGATCAACTCGGCGTAGTCGGTGGAGTAGAGGATCACCGCGGCGCCCTCGTCGGCGAGGTTGCGGATCAGCGTGTACATCTCCTGCTTGGTGCCGACGTCGATGCCGCGCGTCGGGTCGCTCAGCAGCAGGATGCGCGGGGCGTTGATCAACCACTTGCCGATCACCACCTTCTGCTGGTTGCCGCCCGAGAGCGTGCCGACGGCATCGCCGGTGTCCGCGACCTTGATCGACAGGCGCCGCACGATGCCGGCAACGGCCTTGGCTTCCTCGGCCGCCAGCAGGACGCCGGTGCGGCTGAGCCGGTCGAGCGCGGCCAGGCTCAGGTTGTCATTCACCGACATCGGCAGCATCAGGCCATCGGTCTTGCGATCCTCCGGCACCAGCGCGATGCCGAAGTCGGCGCTCTTGGCTTGCCTGGGGTCGCGCACCTGTACCGGCTTGCCGCTCAGCAGGACTTCACCGCTCACGCCGCGCAGCACGCCGAACAGGGCCAGGAAGAGCTCACGCTGGCCTTGTCCGTCGAGTCCGCCGAGACCGACGATCTCGCCCGGCCAGACCGCGATGTCGATGTCGTGCAGTCGCGCGTTCCACGTGAGGCCACGCGTTTCGAGGGCCGGCGCGCCGGTTGCGGTCGCGGCGCGTGCTGGTGGCTTGGGCGGGAAGGCGTGCTCGATGTCGCGGCCAATCATCATCTCGATCGTCTCCGCATTGCTGCGCGTGCCGGCCTCGAAGGTGGCGACATGGCTGCCGTTGCGAAACACCGAACAGTCGTCCGCCAGTTCGGTGATCTCGTTCATCCGGTGCGAGATGTAGACGATCGCCAGGCCTTCGCTGCGCAGTCGCTTGAGCAGCGAGAAGACCCGCCGGACGTCCGCGGCCGTGAGCGCCGAGGTCGCTTCGTCGAGGATCAGGATCTTCGGGTCGCGCGCCAGCGCCTTGGCGATCTCGACCATCTGCCGCCGCGACAGCGTCAGGCTCTCGACCGGGGCGAGCGGATGGATGTCCTCCGCGCCCGTGCGCGCCAGCGCCGCTTCGGCGATGCGCCGTTGCGCGGCGCGGTCGATGAGGCCCAGGCGCCGTGGCGGGTTGGTGATGCAGATGTTGTCGGCAACGCTCAGGTCGGGCATCAGCGACAACTCCTGGAAGATGCAGGCGATGCCGGCGGAGACCGCTTCCTGCGGATGCGCAAAGCGGCGCTCCACGCCTTCCAGCATGATGCGGCCCTCGTCGGGCTGCACCACGCCGGCCATCATCTTGATGAGCGTCGACTTGCCCGCACCGTTCTCGCCGAGCACCGCATGAATGCGTCCCGGCGCGCAGGCGAAGCTCGCATGCTCCAGCGCACGCACGCCGCCGTAGCGCTTCGAGACGTCGATCAGGCGAAGGATCGGTTCCAAGGCGGAGCCGCCAGACCGGTGGTCAGTCGCGTCAGTTGTTCTTCTCGTCCTTCGACATGATGTCCGTCGCCTTGAGGTTCACATCGCAGGGCGGGAAATCGTTGGTCGTGAAGAAGTTGTCCGTCAGGTCGGGGAAGTAGTTCTCGCCGGCCTTGAAGTTCGGGTGCGACGCCATCGGGATCGGTACCGAGATCATCTGCGGCATCACCTTGCCTTGCAGGGCCGACACGGCCGCCTTCATCGAAATGGCCACCAGGCCCGGAGACTGCCCGAGCGAGGCGCAGACCAGCCCTTCCTTGGCGTGCTCCACGCACAGCTTGCGGAAGCCGTTCTCGGCCTCGCCCGCCACCGGAATCATCTTGTGCTTCGCGTCGATCAGGGCACGCACCGCACCGGTGGATCCGCCCTGCACGAACATGCCATCGAAGTTCTTGTGCACCGCGACTGCGTCGGCCACGGCCTTCTGCGCCGTACCGTCGTCCCAGTTGCCCACCACCTCGACCACTTCGAACTTGTTGCCCGGCGCCTCGACCACCTTGCGGAAGCCCAGGTGACGGTCACGGTCCACCGAATTGCCCGGCACGCCGCGGACCTCGAGCAGCTTGCCGCTCTTGCTCGGGATGTTCTTCACGACCCACTCGCCGGACTGCTGGCCCATGGCGAGCTGGTCTTCGTTGACCATCATCACCTGGTCACTGTCGAGCACGTTGTCGAAGGGCACGACCACCACGCCGGCGGCATTGGCGCGCTTGATGACCGGCGCGAAAGCCGTCGGGTTGACCGCGATCGTCACGATCGCGTCGTAGCCGGAGTTGATGAAGTTGTCGATGGCCGCGATCTGCGCCGCCACGTCGGTGCCTGTGGAAACGATCTTGAATTCCTTGATCTGCGATTTCATCTCCGGCGTCGCCGCATAGGCCTTCGCCATCTTGATCATCTGGATGCGCCACGTGTTGCCCACGAAGCCGTTGGCGAGGGCAATGCGATACGGCCCTTTCTTGGCGGGCCACTGGAAGTACTTCGTGTTGGCGTCCCATGGCTTGAAGCACGCCGGGTTTTCGCCGGGCCCACTGACGACCGAGGGGCCGGCCGCGAGCGCGGAAGATGCAACCAATGCCGCAGCCGCGGCGACGATGCCAGTGCGAAAAGTCATTGCCGTCTCCTGTTGTTGGATGAAGGCCCGGTTGCGCGGGACCGGCCCAGGCAAAACTACGCCGCGCACGCCTGCCCACCGTCCGGTGAGCGGGTTGCACGATCATCATACGAATTCGTTGCGTCGCGGCCCGCTTGGGACATACCCTTGCACCGCGCGACGTAACCTTTGCTTGCAGGTGCGGCAAAATTCGGCGATGAAGAAACTTCCTGTCGAAGCGAGCTTGCTTCTGGTCGATGACGATCCTTCCGTCATCCAGGTTCTGAGCCGGATGCTTTCGGACTACTCGACGGTCCGATTCGCGACCAGCGGCACCGATGCGCTGCAACTCAGCAAGGAGGCGACGCCGGACCTGATCCTGCTCGACGCGCAGATGGGCGACATGAGCGGCCTGCAGGTGTGCGAAGCGCTGAAGGCCGATCCGTCACTGGCCGAAGTGCCGGTGATCTTCGTGAGCAGCCATCAGGAGTCCGAGCTCGAAGTGGCCGTGCTTGAAATGGGCGCCGTCGACTTCATCCGCAAGCCCTTCAATGCGCAACAAGTGCTTGCGAGGGTCAACACGCAACTCAAGCTGAAGCGACTTTCCGACGACCTGCGCAGGCTGTCGCGGATCGACGGGCTCACGGGACTGGCCAACGATCGTGCCTACGCCGAGACCTTGTCACGAGAAATTTCCCGGGCCGGGGAGGCGGGGCAGGATATTTCGGTCGTGCTGATCGAAGTCGATTTCTTCCAATCCTTCGAAGCCCTGTACGACCGCAAGGCGGCGGACGCCTGTCTCGCGGCGGTCGGGGATGCATTGCGGCGCAGCACCCGCCGTCCGGGCGACTTCGCCGCCAGGCTGGAGCGTGAACGTTTCGCGCTGGTTCTTCCCGACACGAATGCCGACGACGCGGTGCACGTCGCCAATCGCGCATTGCGCGCCGTCGAAACGCTGGACATCAGCCACCAGGGCTCCGCCGTGTCTCGACACGTGACGTGCAGCGCCGGCGTGACGTGCCTCGATGCTTCCGCACGCGGCGCGGTGTCGGCAGCAGGCGGCTCGCCAGCGGAAGCACTGGCGAGCGCAGCCGGCGCCGCGCTCGAAACGGCGGCGAGGGCAGGGCGCGCACAGGCCGGCCTGAAGGCACCGGAGGCCGCGCCGCAGCCCGGCGCAGAGACGGATTGAGCTTCACCGTGGGCCTTCGGCAGTCCGCCCGATCGCTGATCTGGCTGGCCGTCGGCCTTTGTGGTGCGGCGGGTGCCGCGCTGTGGCAGGCGAACTACAACGAGACGCTGTCGCAGGAACGCTTCGATGTGCTGTCGCGGCGGGCGGTCGAGCAGGTGAACTCGCGCATGCATGCCTACGAAACCGGCCTGCTGGGAGTTCGGGGCGCTGTCATCGCGGCCGGCGGCGAAGGCGGCATCACGCGGCTGCGCTTTGCCCAGGCCATTGCTTCGCGCGATATCGGGCGCGATTTTCCCGGCGCGGGTGGCTTCGGGTTCATCCGCCGCGTGCCGGTCGCGCAGGAGGCTGCATTCGTCGCCGCGGCGCGGCTCGACGGCAAGCCGGACTTCCAGGTGCGCCAACTGGGTGCGAATGACGGCGAGCGTTTTGTCATCCAGTATCTCGAACCCTTGGAAGCGTCCAGTCCTGCGATCGGGCTCGACATCGCGTCGGAGCCCCATCGACGCGCGGCCGCGGAGCGCGCCATGCGGACCGGCGAGACCACGGTGACCGCGCCGATCTCCCTGGTGCAGGCGCAGCCGGCGTCCCGGGGCCAGCGTTCGGTCGCGCTGCTCCTGCCGGTCTTCCGGGCCGAGGCGCAACTCAGAAAACTCCAGCAGCGCCAACGTCGCTCGGCTGCCGCGCGCGGCGGGCCCGAGGAGGTGATCGGCTGGGTCTACGCGCCGCTGCTGATCGACGAAGTGTTGAAGGGACTCGACTTCCAGGACGGCGAGTTCGCGATGGCGCTGGTCGACACGACACCCGGCAGCACGCCGGATCGCTTCTTCGTGTCGCCGGGCCAGGCGAGCGCGCCGCCCGATGCGCTCAAGCGCGCGCTGCCGCTGCAGCTCTACGGGCGGACCTGGATGGTGGAGGTGAACGCCCAGCCGCCGTTCGACAAGGCACTGAACCTGCGCAGCCCGTGGATCGTTTTCCTGATCGGCGCGATGCTGGCAGTCCTTCTGGCGCTGCTGACTTTCATCGAGCAGTCGAACAGGCGCCGCAAGGCGCAAGCCGGGGAGCAGCAATCGCGGCTCGCGGCCATCGTGACCAGCTCGAACGACGCCGTCATCGGCCTGCGCCCCGACGGAACGATCACCGACTGGAATGCCGGCGCGACCAAGATCTTCGGCTACAGCATCGAGGAAGCCCTCGGGCAGCGCGTGCAGGCCTTGTTGCTGCCACCGGACCACGTGGGAGAAGAAGAGACGCTGCTGCGGCATATCGCCGATGGCAAATCGGTCGCCGCGTTCGAGACCTTCCGGCGGCATCGCGACGGCTCTCCCGTCGCCGTGTCGGTGGCGGCCGCGCCGATCCGCTCGGCGAGCGGCCGCGTGATCGGAGCGGCCGAAACGGTGCGCGACATCACGCACGAGAAGGCGAGCAAGGCGCACATCCTCGAACTGAACGCGACGCTCGAACAGCAGGTGCTCGAGCGCACCGCGCAACTCGCGGCGCTGTCGACGCGCGAGCGCGCCATCCTCGAAGGTGCGGCGAGCGCCATCATCGCGACCGATGTCCATGGCATGGTGACGCTGTTCAATCCTGCCGCGGAGGCCTTGCTGGGCTACTCCGCCGCCGAGGTGGTGGACCGGATGGAGATGAACAGTTTCCACGATGCCTTCGAAATCCACGGGCGTTCCATGGCGCTCACCACCGAGCTGGGCCGTCCGCTCGACGTGTGCGAAGTCTTCGCGCCGGCGGCGGGCACCGGCCGGGCGCAGCCGAGGGAGTGGACCTACGTCAGCAAGGACGGCAGCCGGGTGCTCGTGCACCTGAACGTGAGCCCGCTGCGCGATGCCGCGGGCACGGTGATCGGCTTCATCGCCATTGCGACCGACCTGTCGGAGCGCAAGGCCGCTGAAGAAAGAACGCGCAAGAACGAGCGCTTCATGCGCATCGTGACTGACAACATCCCCGGCGTCGTCGCATATTGGTCGCCCGACCTGCACTGCACCTTCGCCAACAGCGCCCATCTGCGATGGCTCGGGCGCACGGCGGAGCAGATGATCGGCATCACCTTCCAGGAAATGCTCGGGCCGGAGATCTTCCGCATCAACGAGCCCTATGTCCGGGCTGTGCTTGCCGGCAAGGACCAGCGCGTGATGCGCACCCGCAACATGAGCGACGGCTCGACGCTCCACTATTGGCTGCACTTCGTCCCCGA
The DNA here is from genome assembly GCF_056397705.1 of Variovorax sp. 05L425. Lineage (NCBI taxonomy): Bacteria > Pseudomonadati > Pseudomonadota > Betaproteobacteria > Burkholderiales > Comamonadaceae > Variovorax > Variovorax sp. 05L425. Next base: position 45,064 of record NZ_JBFTNY010000012.1, read on the forward strand.
TCGCGACGAGAAGGGTGTCGTGCAGGGCTTCATCACCGTGGCTGTGGATGTCAGCGACATGCGGGAGGCGCAGGACCAGCTCGAGAGCCTGAACCTGGAACTGAACGAGCGCAGCGCGCAGGCCGAGTCGGCGAGCAAGGCCAAGAGCGAGTTCCTGGCCAACATGAGCCACGAGATCCGCTCGCCGCTCAACACCGTCATCGGGCTGGCCTACCTGCTGCGGCAGACCGCGCTGGACGACCGGCAGCGCGACTTCCTGCAGAAGATCGACACGGCAGGCAATGCGCTCCTGGGCGTCATCAACGACATCCTCGACATCTCGAAGATCGAGGCGGGCGGAATGGTGCTCGACGAAGCCGAGTTCGGCCTGCGCGCGCTGCTCGACGACGTGATCGCGATGACTGTGGTGGACACTGGGAACAAGGGGATCACGTTGCGGTTGGACGCCGGCGCCGATCTGCCGCCGCGCCTGCGCGGCGACGTGACGCGCATCCGACAGATCCTGGTGAACCTGCTGAGCAATGCGGTGAAGTTCACCGCGCAGGGTTCGGTGCGGCTGATCGCGCATGTTCAGAACCAACTGCAAAATCGTGTGCGCCTGCGCCTTGCCGTCGTGGACACGGGCATCGGCATCGAGCCCGAGGTTCTGGAACGCCTGTTCATGCCGTTCACGCAGGCCGACACGTCGACGACGCGGCGCTTCGGCGGCACCGGGCTCGGGCTGTCGATCGTCAAGCAACTGACCGAGCTGATGGGCGGCGAATTCGGCGTCGACAGCACGCCGGGCGAGGGCAGCGAGTTCTGGGTCGTCCTGCCGCTGGATATCGTCAGCGAAGGTGACGTGTCGCCGGTGGTGCTCGGCGGCGATTCGCCTGGGCGGCGGCTTTCGGGGATGCGCATCCTCGTGGTGGACGACAGCCCCGTGAACCTGGATGTGTGCCAGCACATCCTCGAACGCGAGGGCGCCCAGGTCGGTGTTGCGTCGGAAGGCCGCGAGGCGGTCGAACGGCTGCGCGTCGAGCCGCAGGGCTTCGATGCGGTGCTGATGGACGTCCACATGCCGGTCCTCGACGGCAACGAGGCCACGCGCAGGATCCGCGGCGAACTCGGCCTCCGGGCATTGCCGGTGATCGCGCTGACGGCGAGCGCCCTGATCGCCGAGCGCGACCGCGCACTGGAAGCCGGCATGAACGATTTCATCGGCAAGCCCTTCGATGTCGAGCTGCTGGTGCGCACGGTGCGCCGCTGCGCGGAGCGGGCCAAGGGCAGACGGGTGTCGACGATGCATGAGGCGCCGGTCCTCACGCCGTTGCCGCCGGACTGGCCGGCGATCGATGGCGTCGATGCGGCGGATGCGTTCCGCCGGCTGGGAGGCGATCGACCGCTCCTGCTCAGTGTCCTTCGGGGCTTGCTGAGGGAGTTCGGGGACCTGGCTGGCGAGGATGTCGCCCTGCCGGTCGGTGAAGGGGCCGCAGCGCTGGCGGCACGGCTGCACAAGCTCCAGGGGAGTGCCGGGCTGGTCGGCATCGAGGGCGTTCGACAGTCGGCCGGTGCCGGCGAGGCGGCCTTGAAAGCCGGCGACACCGACCGTGCCGAGCAGGCGTTGCGTGACCTGAACGCCGCACTGCGCAGGCTCAGCGTATCGGCGCAGCCCTATCTGGAGGCGGACAAGGCGGCGGATGCAGATTCCAGCGGAGAGGCCGACCCACCCGTCGATCCGGAAGGTCTTGCGCTGCTGATCGACGCCTTGGGACGGCAGGATCTTTCGGCCATGTCCTGGTTCGAGGAAGTCGGCCCCTCGCTGCGCGGCTCGATCGGGCCTGAACGCTTCGCGGAACTGGACGGCGCGATCAGGGCGCTTCAGTTCAAGCGCGCCGCCGAGATCCTGCGCGGCGCGGCATTCGCGTAGCCGGCCGCGGCGGTGTCGCTCTGGCATCAGCCACGTTTCCGACGCCGTGCGCGAATCAGCAGTGCATACACCGTGAGGTTGAGCAGGACCACACCCACGCCCAATCCGATCTGCATGCCGCGTGTGAGCGTATCCGGGTAGATCAGGCCCAGCAGGTAATGCTCGACGAAGCCGCCCTCGTAGCCGGCCTCGCCGGCCGAGTGCCGGAATACATTCTCCAGCGGCGTCAGCGGGCAGATCCATCCGGCCCATTCCACCCATGCGGCCCAGGCCACCGCCGGCAGGTGCAGCCAGGCCAGTCGGGGCAGGCGCCAGACCAGCGCGCCACCCGCCAGGACGAACACGATGAAGAGGCCGTGCAGCAGGAGCAGGCCGTCGGCCAGGATGCGGTCACGCATGCGGTGAGATTCTTCCCCAAAACCTATAATCGAATGTTCAAGCAGATCAAGCAGTTAGGTGGGTTCGATGCAGGGGCTGCCCGCAACCGGCCGCCTTCGCCACAAGCCTAAACCCAAGATGAGCCAGCCCACCTTCAGCGTCGCCGACATCCGCAAGTCGTTCCTTGATTTCTTCGCGACCAAGGGCCATACCGTGGTGCCCTCCAGTTCGCTGGTGCCGGGCAACGATCCGACCCTGATGTTCACCAACTCCGGCATGGTGCAGTTCAAGGACGTGTTCCTCGGCACCGACAAGCGCCCCTACGTGCGCGCCGCGTCCGTCCAGGCCTGCCTGCGGGCCGGCGGCAAGCACAACGACCTCGAGAACGTCGGCTACACCGCACGCCATCACACCTTCTTCGAGATGCTGGGCAACTGGAGCTTCGGCGACTACTTCAAGCGCGAGTCGCTCAAGTGGGCGTTCGAACTGCTCACCGAGGTCTACAAGCTGCCGGCCGAGAAGCTCTGGGCCACCGTCTACATCGAGGACAACGAGGCCTACGACATCTGGACCCGGGAAATCGGCCTGCCGCCCGAACGCGTCGTGCGCATCGGCGACAACAAGGGCGGCCGCTACATGTCCGATAACTTCTGGATGATGGCCGACACCGGCCCCTGCGGCCCGTGCAGCGAGATCTTCTACGACCACGGCCCCGGGGTCGCCGGCGGCCCGCCCGGCAGCCCCGACGAGGACGGCGACCGCTACATCGAGATCTGGAACAACGTGTTCATGCAGTTCGACATGCAGCCGGACGGCAGCGTCAAGCCGCTGCCGGCGCCCTGCGTCGACACCGGCATGGGGCTGGAGCGGCTCGCAGCGATCCTGCAGCATGTGCACAGCAACTACGAGATCGATCTCTTCGACGCGCTCATCAAGGCTGCGTCGCGCGAGACCGGCGAGAAGGATCTCGGCAACAAGAGCCTGCGCGTGATCGCCGACCACATCCGCGCGACCGCATTCCTGGTGGCCGACGGCGTGATCCCGTCGAACGAAGGGCGCGGCTACGTGCAGCGCCGCATCGTGCGCCGCGCGATCCGCCACGGCTACAAGCTCGGCCAGAAGAAGCCGTTCTTCCACAAGCTGGTGCCCGACCTCGTGGCGCTGATGGGCGACGCCTACCCCAAGCTGCGCGCCGACGAGAAGCGCATCACCGACACGCTGAAGGCCGAGGAAGAGCGCTTCTTCGAGACCCTCGCGAACGGCATGGAAATCCTCGACGCGGCATTGGCCGATGGTGCCAAGGTGCTGCCGGGCGAAGTGGCTTTCAAGCTGCACGACACCTACGGCTTCCCGCTCGATCTCTCGGCCGACGTGTGCCGCGAGCGCGGTGTGGCGGTCGATGAGGCCGGTTTCAACGCCGCCATGGAAAAGCAGAAGGCGGCAGGCCGCGCGGCTGGCAAGTTCAAGATGGAGCGTGCGGTCGAGTACACCGGCGCGGGCAACGCCTTCACCGGCTACGAGCATCTCGAAGAAAAGGCCACCGTCGTCGCGCTGTATTTCGAAGGCGCATCGGTCCAGCAACTGAATGAAGGGCAGCCCGGCATCGTCGTGCTCGACACCACGCCTTTCTATTCTGAGAGCGGCGGCCAGGTCGGCGACCAGGGCGTGCTCGTCGCCGAGGGCGTGCAGTTCGGCGTCGACGACACGCAGAAGATCAAGGCCGACGTGTACGGCCACCATGGTGCGCAGACGCAGGGCTCGCTCAAGGTCGGCGACATCGTCACGGCGCGCGTCGACACCGAGCGCCGTGCATCCACCATGCGCAACCACAGTGTCACGCACCTGATGCACAAGGCCTTGCGCGAAGTGCTCGGTGGCCATGTGCAGCAGAAGGGTTCGCTGGTCGACGCCGACAAGACGCGCTTCGACTTCGCGCACAACGCACCGGTGACGGCCGGGCAGATCGTCGAGATCGAACGGCGCGTGAACGCCGAGATCCTCGCCAACGAGGCGACGCAGGCCCGCCTGATGGACATGGAGTCGGCCCAGAAGACAGGCGCCGTGATGCTCTTCGGCGAGAAGTATGGCGAAACCGTTCGCGTGCTCGACATCGGCAGCAGCCGCGAACTCTGCGGCGGCACGCACGTTTCGCGCACCGGCGACATCGGCCTGTTCAAGATCGTGAGCGAAGGCGGCGTGGCTGCCGGCGTCCGGCGCATCGAGGCCGTGACCGGTGCCAACGCGCTGGCCTATCTGCAGCAGCTCGAAGCCACCGTCCACAGCGCGGCGGCGACGCTGAAGACGCCGGCCTCGGAGTTGCAGGGGCGTCTCGCGCAGGTGCTCGAACAGGTGCGTGCATTGGAGCGCGAAGTCGGCTCGCTCAAGGGCAAGCTCGCGTCGTCAAAGGGCGACGAGCTGCTGGCCCAGGCGGTCGACGTCAACGGCATCAAGGTGCTCGCGGCCAAGCTCGACGGCGCCGATGCCAAGACCCTGCGCGACACCATGGACAAGCTCAAGGACAAGCTCAAGACGGCTGCCATCGTGCTCGCCGCCGTGGATGGCGCCAAGGTGCAGATCGCGGCCGGCGTCACGGCCGACACGATGGCCAAGCTCAAGGCCGGTGATCTCGTCAACTTCGTCGCACAGCAGGTCGGCGGCAAGGGCGGCGGCAAGCCCGACATGGCGATGGCCGGCGGGACCGATGCTGCCGGCGTTCCGGCGGCGCTGAAGTCGGTGCAGGGCTGGGTGGCCGAGCGCCTGCAAGCCAAGGGATGAACGGCGAGGAACTGCCGGTCGACGTCCTCGTGATGGGGGCCGGGACGATCGGATGTTTCATCGGGGGCAGTCTGGCGGCGGCTGGCGTGCGCGTCGCGTTCGTCGGGCGGCCTCGCGTGCTGGGATCGTTGTCGTCGCGCGGCATCACGCTGACCGATCTGGACGGCATCAGCAAACACGTCGCGCCCGGCATGATCCGGCTCGCGGAAGCGGTGCCGCCCGGCATTCGCCCGGGGCTGGTGCTGCTGACCGTGAAGAGTGGCGCGACCGCCGAGGCCGCCGCCGAACTCGCCGCAAGGCTGCCGGCAGACACGGCGGTGCTTTCGCTGCAGAACGGCATCTCGAATGCAGCCGTGGCGTCAGAGGCCGCGCCGAGGCTCAACATCCTGCCGGCGATGGTCCCCTACAACGTCGCGGAAATCGGACCTGGTGCGTTCCATCGCGGCACGGTCGGCCGCTTGGCCGCGAAGGACGATCCGACGCTTCGGCGCTGGGTGGCGGTGTTCGAGCAAGCGGGTGTCCCGATCGACCTGCACGCCGATCTGCAGCCGATCCAATGGGGCAAGCTGCTGCTCAACCTGAACAATCCGATCAATGCGCTGTCGGGCCTGCCCTTGCGCGACGAACTGCTGCAACGCGGCTATCGCCGCTGCCTTGCCGCGCTGATGGACGAGGCGCTGGCCGAACTTGCCATGGCCGGCATACAGCCGGCGCAGCTCGCGGCCGTGCCGGCTGCCAAGTTGCCGGGCATCCTGCGGCTGCCGACGCCGGTCTTTCGCATCGTTGCGGCGCGCATGTTGCGCATCGACGCCAAGGCGCGTTCGAGCATGGCGGACGATCTGGCGCTGGGCCGCCGCACCGAGATCGACGCGCTGTGCGGCGAGGTGGTGCGCCTCGCCGAGGCAAACGGCTCGAAGGCGCCGCGCAACGCGAAGATGGTCGAGCTGCTCGAAGCCTGGCCGGAACGCAAGGAGCGCTGGGCAGCGCGGCAGTTGGTCACAGCGTTGGGCTTGTAGGCCCGAGGCCGCTTCCGCTTCTAGACCGCCCGGCCCGCCGGCGCGACGCTGGCGCCTTGAATGCCATGACGCGCGAGCGCGTCGGCCACGAAGCCGCTGGCTTTCATCTCTTCGACGAACGCCGCGAGCGCTGCACCCGCTTCGGCGCCGCGCGACGCGGGCGTGCCCATCGCCTGCTGGATCACCATGAAGCGGCCGGGCAGAAGACGAAGGCCCTGAACGCGCCCGGCTTCGGCTTCGAGCACCTGTCGGATGCCCGCCGCCACGTCGGCCTGGCCGGCGTGAAGGCTTTCCATGACACCCTTGGCGCCCTGCACGCGCACGATCTGCGCCTGCTTGATCTCGCGCGTGAGAAAGAGGTCGTAGGCACTGCCGGTGCCGACGGCGATGCGGTGCGTGTCGCGGTCGACCTCTTCGTTGCGCATGACCGGCGAGGCTGCCGAAACGAGATAGCTCCCTTCGATCAGCACATAGGGCGCGGTGAACTGCATGCCTTCGCTGCGCAGCGGATCGATCGCGAAGAAGCCGATGTCCGCCTGCTCGTTGCGCACCGCATCGACTGAGGCGGCGGCTTTTTCGAAGACCACGAGTTCTGCCGCAACCCCGAGTCGCCGCGCGAACTCGCGGGCGAGATCGATGGAGACGCCGACCGGCTCCCCGGTGGCGGCATCCCGGTTCGCGAGGATGGGGTTGCCGAGATTGATCGAGGCGCGCAGCGCGCCGGTGGGTGCGAAGGCCGAAACCACGGCCGTGGGGAGGGTGGTGCTCATTCCGGGATTCTGCCGCGATCAGGTGACAGAGGTCTGAATTCGTGATCGAGCAACACCCCATAATTCGCGCTTCATCCGCTCGCACTTCCAGCCATGACCACCTTTGCCCAGTACCCCAGCTTGGTCGACCGCACTGTCCTCATCACGGGCGGTGCCACCGGCATCGGCGCGTGCCTGGTTGAACGCTTCGTCGCGCAGGGCGCAAAGGTTGGCTTCATCGACATCGACGCCACCGCCGGTGCGGCACTTGCGCAAGCCTTGGCGGGCGCGCGCCATGCGCCGCTGTTCGTCACGGCGGACCTGACGGACATCGCGGCACTCGAAGGCGCCATCGCTTCGGTGCGGCAGCAATTCGGCCCCATCACCGGGCTGCTGAACAACGCTGCCAACGACCGCCGCCACCGCATCGAGGAGACCACGCCTGAATCGTGGGACGCCGGCGTCGGTGTGAACCTCAAGCACCAGTTCTTCGCAGCGCGCAACGTCATGGACGACATGCGCCAGGCGGGCGGCGGATCGATCGTGAATTTCGGTTCGATCAGCTGGAAGCTCAAACAGGGCGGCATGCCGGTCTACACCACCTCCAAGGCGGCGGTGCAGGGCCTGACGCGCAGCCTGGCGCGGGACCTCGGCCCTTTCAACATCCGCGTCAACACGCTGGTGCCGGGCTGGGTCATGACCGACAAGCAACTGAAGATGTGGGTGGATGACCAGGCGCGTGTCGACATCGCGCGCGGCCAGTGCATCAACAAGCCGCTGATGGCCGATCACATCGCCAGCATGGCGCTCTTCCTCGTGGCCGACGAGAGCGCCATGTGCACGGCCCAGGATTTCATCGTCGACGGCGGCTGGACGTGAGGGCGTGGTGCTTTTCATTCGATACATCTGAAAGGACGACATGAGTTCCAACACGACCGCCCGCTATCGAGGCCTCTTTCCGGTGGTGCCGACCACCTTCGACGAACAAGGCGACCTCGACCTCCCAAGCCAGAAGCGCTGCGTCGACTTCATGATCGACGCGGGCTCGGACGGCTTGTGCATCCTGGCGAATTTCTCCGAACAGTTCCTGCTGTCGGACGACGAGCGCGAGGTGCTCACGCGCACGATCCTCGAACACGTCGCAGGCCGCGTGCCGGTGATCGTGACCACCACGCACTTCAGCACCAAGGTGTGCGCCGAACGCAGCCGCCGCGCGCAGGACATGGGCGCCGCGATGCTGATGGTGATGCCGCCGTATCACGGCGCCACCTTTCGCGTCGCCGAGCCGCAGATCCACGAGTTCTATGCGCGGCTGTCGGATGCCGTGGGCATTCCCATCATGATTCAGGACGCACCGGCCGCCGGCACGCCGCTGTCGGCCGCCTTCCTCGCGCGCATGGCGAAGGAGATCGAGCATGTCGCGTACTTCAAGATCGAAACCGCCGGCGCCGCGGCCAAGCTGCGCGAACTGATCCGCCTCGGCGGCGATGCGATCGAAGGGCCGTGGGACGGTGAAGAAGCCATCACGCTGTTGCCGGACCTCGAAGCCGGCGCGACAGGCTCGATGACCGGCGGCGGGTATCCCGACGGCATCCGCCCGATCCTCGACGCATACAGCGCGGGGCGGCGCGACGAAGCCATCGCAGCCTACGAGCGCTGGCTGCCGCTGATCAATCTCGAAAACAGACAGTGCGGACTCCTGGCCGCCAAGTCGCTCATGAAGGAGGGTGGCGTGATCGCGTGCGAGGCACCGCGCCATCCATTCCCCGCGATCCATCCTGCCAGCCGCTCGCTGTTGATCGAGACGGCGCGCCGTCTCGACGCGCTGGTCTTGCGCTGGGGCCGCTGACGGCAGCTACGCGACGGCGGGCCGGCGCCCCTTGCGGTAGAGCGCCAGGGTCGCCCCCAGCCCGCAGACCGCCGCCACGCTGAGCCAGTAGGCGGGCGACGCCTTGTCGCCGGTCACTTCGATCAGCCAGGTCGGTAGACCGACACGCCACCCAACTCCGCGCCTGCCGAAAAGCCCTGCAGCAGACGGCCGAGCAGCACCAGCACGGGCGCGATCAGGCCGATCGTCGCGTAGCCCGGCACGAAGGCGATCAGCACCGTGCCGCCGGCCATGATCCCGAGCGTGACGATCAGGCCCTTTCGACGGCCCACTTCGTCGATATAGGCGCCCAGGATGATCGCGCCCAGCGGGCGCATCAGGAAGCCCGCGCCGAACACCGCGAAGGTCAGCATCAACGAGGCGAATCGCTGCTCGCGGGGAAGAAGGCCTTGGAGATGTAGGTGGCATAGAAGCCGAACAGGAAGAAGTCGAACTGTTCGAGGAAGTTGCCGTTCGTCACGCGCAGCACGGCGCCGAGTTTGGAGGTGCCGGCTTCCTGTAAGCGAACGAAAAAATCAGGGTTTGTACCTATCTTGCGTGACACGTTTGCGAATATTCTTCGTAGGTCGTTCCAGTAATAAACCATTGTTTTATTAGTGAAACAAACCGGATCAACGAGCTGACAGTCGATCAGCGGATTTGAACCCGGAGTGGAGGCCGGTTTTCAGTTCCAACCCTCGTACGGATCGCAACCCACCATGAAGAAGCAGACACGCCGCCAAGCTCTCGCCCTTGCCTTGTCGCTCGCCGCCGCGGCGTCCGCCGGCCCCGCCTGGGCGCAAGCATTCCCGAGCAAGCCGGTGACGATCGTGGTGGCCTATCCGGCCGGCGGCGATACCGATGCCCTGGCCCGCCTCTTCGCTGAAAAGCTTTCCACCCGCATCGGGCAGCCCGTGGTGGTCGACAACCGGCCGGGCGCCAGCGGCGTGATCGGCAGCAGCTATGTCGCCAAGGCGCCCGCCGACGGCTACACGCTCCTGCTTGCGCCGAGCACTTTCTCGATCGCGCAGCTGGTGCTCAAGACCAACGGCTCGTCCAGCTACGACGTGCTGAACGGCTTCACCCCCATCATCGAGACCGGCACCTTGCCGCTCGCCTTGGTTGCGAGTTCGGGCGCCGGCTTCAAGGACTTCAAGGGCGCAATGGCCGCCGCCAAGTCGCAGTCGATGGCCTACGCAAGCCCCGGCAGCGGCTCGCCGATGCACATCCTCGGCGAGATGGTCAACAAGGCGACGGGTCTGGAACTTCGCCATGTGCCATATCGCGGCGTCGCACCGGCCGTCAACGACGTGCTCGGCGGCCATGTGCCGCTGACCTACATCACGCTGGGCCCTGTGGACCCCTACTTGCCCAACGGCAAGATGGTGGTGCTTGCGGTGGCTGACAAGAAGCGTTCGCCGCTGGCTCCCAATGTGCCGACTTTTCAGGAACTGGGCATCAAGGACGTGGAAGTCACCGCCTGGCACGGTCTCTTCGGTCCCAAGGGCATGTCGCCCGAGACCGTGAAGATGCTCAACAGCCACTTCAACGAGATCCTCAAGATGCCCGACGTGGTCTCGCGCATGGCGACGCTGGGCGCGCTGCCGCTGGGCGGCTCGCCGGATGTGCTCGCCAGGACCAACGCCGCCGACTTCGAACGCTTCGGCCGAATCATCAAGGAACTGGGTATCCAGGCCGATTGAGGCCGTATCCAAAGTACGCAAAGTATCCAAAGTACGCAAAGCACGTCGACGCCATGACTTCAGTGAACACCACCCCCGATGCCGCTGGCCTGCAGGCTTTGCTTGCCGAGTTGCCCGCCAATCTGCTCGCCAGCCGCCGCGTGCTCGTGACCGGCGCCGCGCGCGGGCTGGGCCTCGCCTTTGCCAAGTGCATCGCCAAGGCCGGCGCGAGCGTCGTGCTCGCGGACATCCTGTCCGACCTCGCCGAGACCGAGGCCCGGGCGATGCGCGAAGCCGGCTTCACTGCGCACGCGCTCACCATCGACCTGTCCGATCCGGCCTCGATCGAGAAGAGCGGCTCCGAAGCCGTCCACCTGCTCGGCGGGCTCGACGGCCTGGTCAACAACGCCGCCATCACCAACTCCGGCGGCCGCGATGCCCATGCGCTCGAGATCGACATGTGGGACCGCGTGATGAACGTCAACGTGCGCGGCACCTGGCTCATGAGCCGCGCCTGCCAGCCTGCGCTCGCGAAGAGTGGCCGCGGCGCCATCGTCAACCTCGCGTCCGACACCGCGCTGTGGGGCGCGCCCAACCTGCTGGCCTACGCGTCGAGCAAGGGCGCGGTCATCTCGATGACGCGTTCGCTGTCGCGCGAGTGGGGCGGCGACGGCATCACGGTCAACGCGGTGGCACCCGGCCTCACGCTGGTGGAAGCCACCGAGTACGTGCCCATGGCGCGGCACCAGAAATACCTCGAAGGCCGCGCCATTCCGCGCGAACAGCAGGCGGTCGACGTCTGCGGCGCGGTCCTGTTTGCCCTGTCCGGCCTGTCGCGCTTCGTGACCGGCCAGTTGCTCGCCGTCAACGGCGGCTTCGTGATGCACTGATTTATTCGACCTAGGAGAACCCTGATGAGCGATCTGTCCGAGCAACAAAACATCGATGAAACGCCGACCTGGGCGTGCCCCGAAGGGGCCAGCCTCGAAGCATGGATGAACACCCGCATCGCGCGCTACTCGACGCGCAAGTACGACTGGGATGCGCTGAAGTTCCAGGCCGACCACGACCCCAAGTTCCGTCGCGCGCAGATGCGCTACGTGGGCACCGGCGGCACCGGCGTCGCCAGCGACATGAACACCGTCCCGGCCGAGAACTTCACCTTCTCGACCATGGTGATCCCGGCCGGCCATGAAGGCCCGCCGCACCTGCACACCGACGTGGAAGAAGTCTTCTTCCTGATCCGCGGCAAGCTCAAGGTCGTCATCGAGAAGGACGGCGAGCGCTTCGAGACCATCATGACCGACCGCGACCTGATCTCCGTGCCCCCGGGCGTCTACCGCGAGGAAATCAACATCGGCGACGAAGACGCGCTGATGTGCGTGATGCTCGGCGCGAAGAAGCCGGTGACGCCGACGTACCCAGCCGATCACCCCCTGGCGAAGATCAAACGCTGAGCACTGCGATGAGCGAAGCCGCCATGACCTCTGTCCTGCCCCAGTCCGAAGTCGCGCGCCTTGACGCGCGCTTTCCGGCACGCAGCGTGCCGGTGAGCGGCGGCGTGGTGTCCGTGCGCGAGTGCGGCGCGGGGCCTGTCGTGGTGTGCCTGCATGGCATCGGTTCGGGCGCTGCCTCGTGGCTCGACACGGCATGGGTGCTGGCGCCGCACGCTCGCCTGATCGCGTGGGACGCGCCCGGCTACGGCGAATCGACGCCGGTGGTGCCCGAGGCGCCGACCGCATCGGACTATGCGCAGCGCCTGCATGCCTTGCTGGATGCGATGGACATCGAATCCTGCGTGCTGGTCGGGCATTCGCTCGGCGCGCTCACGGCCGCTTCCGCTGCGCGTGCGGGATCGCCGTCGGCCGCACGGATCAAGAGGCTGGTCCTCATCAGCCCGGCCGGTGGATACGGCGCGCCCGCGCGTGCGGAAGCCCGCCAACGCGTCCACACGGAACGACTCGACACGCTCGCCAAGCTCGGCATCGCCGGCATGGCCGCGCAGCGTTCCGGCCGCCTCGTGTCGGACAACGCGAGCGAGCTGGCCCGCCAGTGGGTGCGCTGGAACATGGCTCGTTTGAATGACCACGGCTACCGCCAGGCTGTTGAGTTGCTGTGCGGTGGCGATCTTCTCGCCGATCTGCCACCCGCGATGCCGGTCCGCGTGGCCTGCGGTGCGCTGGACGTCGTCACGACGCCCGCCGCATGCGACGAAGTCGCGCGCAAGTGCGGCGTCACGCTCGAACTGCTGGCAGGCGCCGGGCATGCCAGCTACGTTGAACAGCCCGAGACCGTGGCCGCGATCCTGCGCGACACGCTGTCGTCCTGACCGAACAACAAACCACAGGAACCAGAGACTTATGACCACCCCTGGCAATGAAGTGATCGAAGAGGGCGCCGACCGCTACAACGTTCCGGCGCTCGAGCGCGGCCTGCGCGTGCTGTGCGAGTTCAGCCGCGAGAACCGCACGCTGTCCGCGCCCGAACTCGCGCGCCGCTTCGACCTGCCGCGCTCGACGGTGTTTCGCCTGCTGACGACGCTGGAGAACATGGGCTTCCTGGAGCGCGCAGAAGGCGGTCGCGACTACCGTCTCGGCCTGGCCGTGCTGCGCCTCGGCTTCGAATACCTGGCCTCGCTGGAGCTCACGCAGCTCGGCACGCCGCTGTTGCAGCGCCTGTGCGAAGAGTTGCGCACGCCGTGCAACCTGGTGGTGCGCGACGGCCGCTCGATCGTCTACGTCGCGAAGGTCGCGCCGCCCACGCCGTTCGCAAGCTCGGTCACGGTCGGCACGCGGCTGCCCGCGCACGCCACGGTGCTCGGTCGCATCCTTCTCGAAGACCTGAGCCTGGTGCAACTGCGCGCGCTCTACCCCGAAGACAAGCTCGAGACCTTCTCGCCGAGCACGCCGAAGACGGTCAACGAACTCTTCGACATGGTCCAGAGCGACCGCGAGCGCGGCTATGTGCTGGGCGAGGGCTTCTTCGAGTCGAACATCTCCACCATCGCCGCGCCGGTGCGCGACCACAGCGGCCATATCGTGGCTGCGCTGGGCGCCACCATCACCTCGGGTCACATCGACGAAGCCCGCATGGACGAGATGGTGCAGCGGGTGCGCGAGACGGCCGACGGCATCTCGGGGCTGCTGAACTATTCGCCGGCGTCCAAGGTGGTTCCGCTGCGCGGCGGCAACCGCGCCTGAAGGGCAGGGGACGACGATCATGACGACGCCCACGATTTCCGCATCCTTCTTCTCGCCCCACGCCCTCTCGGGCCGCGTGGCGGTGGTGACCGGTGGCTCCTCCGGCATCGGCCTGGCGACGGTCGAGCAGCTTCTGGATTGCGGCGCCGCCGTTGCGCTGTGCGGCCGCAATGCCGAGCGCCTCGATAGCGCCGTGGCCACCCTGCGTGCCAAGCGCCCGCAAGCCAAGCTCTTCGCCCGCACCTGCGATGTGCTCGATCCCGCCGCCGTACAGAGCTTCGCCGCCGAGAGCGAGGCCGCGCTCGGCCCGGCCTCCATGCTCATCAACAACGCAGGCCAGGGCCGCGTGTCGACCTTTGCCGACACCGAAGACAAGGCCTGGACCGAAGAGCTGAACCTCAAGTTCTTCTCCGTCATCCATCCGACGCGCGCCTTCCTGCCGCAACTGGCGGCCCAGCGCGTCGTGCTTGGCGACGCCGCGATCGTCTGCGCCAATTCGCTACTCGCGCGCCAGCCCGAGCCGCACATGGTCGCCACATCGGCCGCACGCGCGGGGCTGCTCAACCTCGTGCGCTCCATGGCGACCGAGTTCGCGCCGCAGGGCGTGCGCGTCAACGGCATCCTCATCGGTCTGGTCGAGTCCGGCCAATGGCGCCGCCGCTTCGAAGCGCGCGAAGACAAGTCGCTCGACTGGTCCGCCTGGAGCAGTCAACTCGCCCACAGCAAACACATCCCGCTGGGCCGCCTGGGACTTCCGATCGAAGCCGCGCGTGCCATTCTTTTCCTCGCTTCGCCCCTCGCGTCCTACACGACGGGTGCCCACATCGATATCTCCGGAGGCCATTCCCGCCATGCATAACCCCACCAACACCGTGACCGTCGGCGCCGTCGTCGCGGCTTTCCTCGAACAGTGCGGCGTGAAGGCTGCGTTCGGCGTGATCTCCATCCACAACATGCCGATCCTGGACGCCTTCGCACAGCGCGGCGCGATCCGCTTCATCTCGGCACGCGGCGAAGCCGGCGCGGGCAACATGGCCGACGCCTATGCGCGCTCCACCGCCAGCCTGGGCGTGTGTGTGACCAGCACCGGCCCCGCCGCGGGCAACATCGCGGGCAGCATGGTCGAGGCGCTCACCGCCGGCGCGCCGCTGCTGCACATCACCGGCCAGATCGAGACGCCCTACATCGACAAGGGCATGTCGTACATCCACGAGGCGCCCGACCAGCTCACCATGCTCAAGGCCGTCTCCAAGGCCGCCTTCCGCGTGCGCAGCGTTGAGAACGTGCTCGGCACGCTCAAGCGCGCGGTGCAGGTCGCGATGACCGCGCCGACCGGCCCCGTGAGCGTGGAGATTCCAATCGACATTCAGTCGGCACTCACGACGATGCCGGCGGACCTGTCGCCGCTGCCCATCGAGGCCGCCGTGCCCTCGAAGGTTGGCCTCGATGCACTGGCTGCAAGCCTGGCCAAGGCCAAGCGCCCGATGCTGTGGGTCGGCGGCGGTGCGCGCAACGCCGGTGCGGCGATCAAGCGTTTGCAGAAGCTCGGCTTCGGTGTCGTCACGACCACGCAGGGCCGCGGCATCGTGCCGGAGGACGATGCCGGCTCGCTGGGCGCCTACAACATCCAGAAGCCCGTTGAGGACCTCTATCAGACCTGCGACGCGATGCTCGTGGTGGGCTCGCGCCTGCGCGGCAACGAAACGCTCAAGTACGAGCTGAAGCTGCCGCGCCCGCTGTACCGCATCGACGCCGACGCTGCCGCGGAAGGCCGCTGCTATGCCACCGACGCCTTTGTCTGCGGCGACTCTGCACTGGCGCTCGAAGGCTTGGCAGACCGCCTGGAAGCGATCAGGTACAAGGCTGACCCGAAGCTGTTGAGCGACCTGCGCGCGGCCCACGACCAGGTTGTGGCCACGCTGCGCGACGGCCTCGGCCCGTATGCCGAACTCGTGCGCCAACTGCAGGCCGTGGCGGGCCGCAACTTCAACTGGGTGCGTGACGTCACCGTCTCCAACAGCACCTGGGGCAACCGCGAACTGCGCGTGTTCGAACCCAGCGCTGGCGTGCACGCCACCGGCGGCGGCATCGGCCAGGGCATGCCCATGGCCATCGGCGCGGCCATCGGCGCGGCGGTGACCGGCTCCGGCCGCAAGACCTTCTGCCTGGCCGGCGACGGCGGCTTCATCCTCAACCTGGGCGAACTGGCCTGCATGGTGCAGGAGAAGGCCCCCATGGTGATCGTGCTGATGAACGACAAGAGCTACGGCGTCATCAAGAACATCCAGGACGTGCAGTACGGCGGCCGCCGCTGCTACGCCGAGCTGCACACGCCCGACTACGACCTGCTGTGCAAGTCGCTCGCGCTGCCGCATGCCCGCGTGAAGAGCCTGGACGAGCTGCCGGCGCGCCTGGACGAGGCGTTGTCGACCGATGGTCCCTTCCTGCTCGAGATCGACATGCTGTCGATCGGGGGCTTCAAGAGCACCTTCGCAGGCCCGCCGACCAACAAGATCACGCAGATCCCCGCGCTCGGCGTGTTGGGCAAGTGAGCGAGGCCATGAAGATGTCCGTGCCCGTCCTGCGCGTTGCACTCATCGGCTGTGGCGCCATCGGCACTGCCGCGCTCGAACTGTTGCGCGACGATGCGGGCCTGTCGGTCGCGGCGATCGTCGTGCCCGCCGATGCCTTCGAGGCCGCCCAGGCCGTCGCGCAGCGTCTGGCGTCCGGCGCGCAGGTGGTGTCGTCCGTGCCCGAGCAGGGCATCGACCTCGTGATCGAGGCGGCCGGCCACGCGGCGATCGAAGCGCACGTCCTTCCAGCCCTGCAGCGCGGCACGCCGTGCATCGTGGCCTCGGTGGGCGCGCTCTCGGCGAAAGGCTTGGCCGAGCAGCTCGAAGCGGCGGCAACAGCCGGCAGGACGCAAGTGCAACTGATCGCAGGTGCCATTGGCGCCATCGATGCGCTGGCTGCAGCCCGCATCGGCGGACTCGACAGCGTGCGCTACACCGGCCGCAAGCCGCCCCATGCGTGGAAGGGGACCCCGGCAGAGCAAGGCCGCGATCTCTCTGCGCTCAAAGGCGAAACCGTGATCTTCGAAGGCAGCGCCCGCGAGGCCGCAACGCTCTATCCGAAGAACGCCAACGTCGCTGCCACGGTGTCGCTCGCCGGCCTCGGTCTCGATCGCACCCACGTGCGCCTCATTGCCGACCCGGCCGTCGCCGAGAACGTCCACACGGTCGAAGCCGATGGCGCCTTCGGCAGCTTCGAGCTGACGATGCGCAACAAGGCGCTGGCGGCCAATCCCAAGACTTCCGCACTGACTGTCTACAGCGCCGTGCGGGCGCTGCGCAACCGCGTCGCGGCACTTTCGATCTGAAGCGAGGCACCTCTCATGATTTCCTCTGAACTGCTCCCCCTCAACATCGCGGGCGAATGGCGCCTCGGCGGCGGCGACGTGTACGAGAGCCTCTATCCGGCCACGGGCGAACCCATCGCGCGCCTGCAGGCCGCGAGCCTCGCCGATGTCGAAGAAGCCATCACCCGTGCGCACCACGCCTTCCTCACCAGCGGCTGGGCCCAGAAGCTGCCGCACGAGCGCGCCGCGGTGCTGCATCGCGTGGCCCACCTGATCCGCGAACAGGCCGAGACGCTGGCGCAGAAGCAGCGACTGGACAACGGCAAGCCCATCAGCGAGACGCGTGCCCTGGTGGCGAGCGCCGCGGGCACCTTCCAGTTCTTTGCCGCTGCGCTGGAGACGCTTGAAGAAACCATTACCCCATCGCGCGGCCCCTTCGTGACGATGAGCGTGCACGAGCCGATGGGTGTCGTCGCCGCCATCACCCCGTGGAACTCGCCCATTGCGAGCGAAGCGCAGAAGCTCGCGCCCGCACTTGCCGCCGGCAATGCGGTGGTCGTCAAGCCCGCCGAGGTCACCCCGGTGATGGCGCTCGAACTCGCCCGCATCTGCGAAGAGGCCGGCGTGCCCAAGGGCATCATCAGCGTGCTGCCGGGCAAAGGCTCGGTCATCGGCGACGCGATCACCAAGCATCCGCTGGTCAAGCGCGTGTCCTTCACCGGCGGCACCACGACCGGCAAGCACATCGCGCACATCGCGGCCGACAAGATGATGCCGGTGTCGCTGGAGCTCGGCGGCAAGTCGCCCACCATGGTGCTCGAAGACGCCGACCTCGACCATGCGGTCAATGGCGTGCTCTACGGCATCTTCAGTTCGTCGGGCGAATCGTGCATCGCAGGCTCGCGCCTGTTCGTCGCGCGCTCGATCTACGACGAGTTCCTGACGCGGCTCGCCGAAGGCGCCAACGCGCTGCGCGTGGGCGACCCGGCCTCGGAGCGCACGCAGATGGGTCCGCTGATCACCGCCCGCCATCGTGAGGGGATCGAGCGCTATGTCGAGCTCGGCGTGTCCGAGGGTGGACGTATTCGCACCGGCGGCGTGCGCCCGCACGGCAATGGGTTGGACCGTGGCTACTTCTACACGCCGACCATCCTCGAAGGCCTGACCAACAACGCGCGCATCAGCCAGGAAGAGATCTTCGGGCCGGTGCTCGTCGCGATGCCCTTCGACAACGAGGAAGAGTTGATCGCGCAGGCCAACGACAGCGTCTACGCGCTGGCCGCGGGCGTGTGGAGCCGTGACTTCAAGCGCGCCTGGCGCCTGGGCCGTGCGGTGCAGGCCGGCACGGTCTGGGTCAATACCTACAAGCAGTTCTCCGTCTCCACGCCCTTCGGCGGCTGGCGCGACAGCGGCCTGGGCCGCGAGAAGGGCCGCGAAGGCATCTTCCAGTACATGGAGCAGAAGAGCATGTACTGGGGCACGAACGAGCAGCCGCTGCCGTGGGCAAACGCGTGAACACGGAGAAATTGAAATGAGCGTACTGGGCATCGACCAAATCACCTACGGCGCGGACGACCTCGCCACCTGCCGCACCTTCTTCCAGGACTGGGGCCTGACCCTGAAGTCCGAGGCAGTCGACGAACTCGTCTTCGAGTGCCTGAACGGGTGCCGCGTCATCGTCGCCGCGCTGGACAAGCCCGGCCTGCCGCCGGCCATCGAAGAGGGTCCGACCCTGCGTGAAGTGGTCTGGGGCGTCGAGAGCGACGCCGACCTCGACCGCTACGCGGCTGCCATCGCCAAGGATGCCGGCTTCGTCGACAGCGTTGTCGATGGCGGACGTCGCATCGGCTGCACCGACCCCAACGGCCTGGCCGTGCGCCTGCAGGTCAGCCGCAAGCACCCTATCGACATCGAATGCGGTGCCATGAACACCTGGAACGCCAAGCCGCGCATCAACCAGGCGGCGCCGGTCTATGAGCGTGGAACGCCGATCGAAGTCGGCCACGTGGTGTTCTTCGTCAGCGACGTGAAGGCGACGAGCGCTTTCTACGGCGACCGTTTCGGCTTCGTCGCGTCGGACAGCTACCCCAACCGGGGTTCGTTCATGCGCTGCGCACCCAGCGGCGGCCACCACGATCTCTTCCTGCTGCAACTTCCTTCGGGCAAGCGCGGGATCAACCACGTGGCCTTCACCGTGCGCGACATCCACGAAGTGTTCGGCGGTGGCCTGCATTTCTCGCGCAAGGGCTGGGAAACGCAATTGGGCCCGGGCCGGCATCCGGTGTCGTCGGCGTACTTCTGGTACTTCAAGAACCCGGCCGGTGGGCTGATCGAGTACTACGCCGACGAAGACCAACTCACTGCCGAATGGCAGCCGCGCGAGTTCGAACCGGGTCCGACGGTGTTCGCCGAATGGGCCGTGGATGGCGGGTTGGACGGCAATACGCGTCGTCAGAAAAACGTCGAAGGCCCCCAGGGCAAGTTCCTCACAGAAAAGAAATGAACGCACTCAACATGAATCGCCGCGCCTCGCTTTTCCGTGTTTTCGGCACGGCGCTCCTTTCTATCGCCGCCGTGACGTCCGCCTATGCACAGAGCGACTCGCAGAAGCAGCTT
Organism: Variovorax sp. 05L425; assembly: GCF_056397705.1. Lineage (NCBI taxonomy): Bacteria > Pseudomonadati > Pseudomonadota > Betaproteobacteria > Burkholderiales > Comamonadaceae > Variovorax > Variovorax sp. 05L425. The sequence continues at coordinate 64,614 of NZ_JBFTNY010000012.1, forward strand.
GCCAGCAATCGCTTCACCATCATCTCGCCGTTCCCGCCCGGTGGTCCGGTCGACACGCTGGCACGCATGCTGTCGGAAGGCCTCGGCAAGCGCTACGGCCAGGCTGCAGTGGTCGAGAACGATGCAGGCGCGGCCGGCAACATCGGGATGGACAAGGTCAAGCGCGCCAAGGGCGATGGGCACACGCTGCTGGTCGTGCCGGCGGGAAATCTCACGATCAACCCGACGCTGATGCCGAACTTCCCGTTCAACATCGAGAAGGACTTCGTGCCGGTCACGATGCTCGCCAAGGCGCCGAACGTGCTGGTGGCTTCGCCGGCGTCGGGCATCAAGAGCGCGAAGGACCTCGTCGCGATGGCGAAGGCCAAGCCCAACACGCTGTCGTATGCGTCGCCGGGTGTGGGCAGCGGCCTGCATCTCGCGGGCGAGCTGTTCAAGCAGCAGGCCGGCGTCGATCTGCTGCATGTGCCTTACAAGGGCACGGGCCCGGCGCTCAACGACGTCCTCGGCGGCGTGGTGCCGCTGATGTTCAGCAATCTGCCCGCAACGCTCCCTTTCATCAAGAGCGGCAAGCTGGTCGCGCTCGGCGTGACCGAAGCGAAGCGCACACCCGTCGCGCCTGAAATCCCGACGCTGGCGGAGCAGGGCATCCAGGGCGTGAACGTGACCTCTTGGTACGGCCTGCTGGCCCCCGCCGGCACGCCGCAGGCCGTCGTCGACCAGCTCGCGAAGGACGCGGCCGAGATCCTGGCCACGCCCGAAGTGCGCGAACGCCTGCAGACGCAGGGCATGACCAGCGCTGCGATGAAGCCGGCCGAGTTCGCTGCCGCGATGCGCGAAGAGACGGCGGTGTGGGCCAAGATCATCAAGGCCCGGAACATCGTCGCCGAATAAAAACAGGAACAGGAGACTTACGTGACAACGAGCGAATCCACCATCGGCATCGTCGGTGCCGGCATCGGCGGGCTGGTTGCCGCCATCGCGCTGCGCCGCGCGGGGCACGACGTGATCGTGTTCGAGCAGGCGAAGGAATTCGCCCGCGTCGGTGCCGACATCAACCTGACGCCCAACGCAGTGCGCGCACTCGACGGCCTCGGCGTGGGCGAGGCAGCCCGCGTGACGGCGGCGCGTCCATCGCACCGCATCAGCCGGACCTACGACACGGGCGAGGAAACCTCGCGCCTCGAAATGGCCGACTCGGCAGAGCAGCGCTATGGCGCGCCGCAACTCACCATTCACCGTGCAGACCTGCTGGCCGCGCTGGCCGACATGGTGCCGGCCGAATGCGTCGCGCTGGGCAAGCGCGCCAAGTCGATCGTCCCCGACGACAAGGGCGTGAGCCTGAGCTTCGAAGATGGCACCAGCGTGCGCGTCGGTGTGCTGATCGGCGCGGACGGCATCCACTCGGCAGTGCGCACCGCAATGTTCGGCGCCGAAAGCCCGCGCTTCACGGGCATCGTTGCCTATCGCGCCGTGGTGCCGGCCGAGCGCGTGTCCGCTGTGCCGAACCTGGGCGCCTTCACCAAGTGGTGGGGCCCGAATCCGGAGAGCCAGATCGTGACCTTCCCGCTCAATCGCGGCAAGGACATCTTCATTTTCGCGACCACGCCGCAAGATACCTGGCACCTGGAATCGTGGACCGCGCCCGGCAGCGTCGATGAACTGCGCGAGCAATACGTGGCCTATCACCCCGATGCACGCGCGCTGCTCGACGCCTGCGACACGGTGCTCAAGACCGCGCTGTACGAACGCGATCCGATGACGGCCTGGGCTTCCGGCCGCATGGTGCTGCTTGGCGACGCGGCGCACCCGATGCTGCCTTTCATGGCGCAGGGCGCCGGGATGGCCATTGAAGACGCCGTGGTGCTTGCGCGTCATCTCGAAGGCATCGCAGCCGGCGACGCGCCCAAGGCGCTCAAGCGCTACGAAGAGGCCCGCATCGAGCGCGCCAGCAAGATCCAGCTCGGCTCGCGCGGCAACAACTGGTTGCGCGAAGGCGGCAATGCCGACTGGGTCTACGCCTACGACGCCTGGGCCGTGCCCGTGGCGGCCCAGACCGCAACTGCAACTGTAAGCGCGAGCACGCAATGAGCACCACGCCCGTCGCTTCGCCGAACCTGCTTCTCACGATCGTGATGAAGCACCACCCCGGCCTCACGCTGGACGACGTGCAGTCGCGCATGAAGTCCAGCGACTGGTGGGAATCTTTCCCGCCCGAGGGCACGCGGGTCGTTTCGTGGACGGTGGCGATGGGCCTGGGCCAGATCCTCACCCTGGAGCTGCCACCCGAGAAGCTGCCGCTGGTGAACCTCGAACTCGAACGTCGTGCGTGGGGCGTGTTCAGCACCGAGTGCTATGCGACCTACGACTTCGTTCCGGTGCGCGAACGCATTCGCGAGCGCGTACGCAACGGCGGCCAGTGAGGCCGCACCGATCGCCTTCTGTTTTTTCCGCACGTCCAACCTACCCCGATGGAGCGAACCATGACTGACCGAAACCTCGAACCGCACCAAGCGCGCACGCGTACCCCCACCACCTACGAAGACCTGCTCGGCGACGCGATCGAGCGAGCCTATGCGGCAGGCATCCATGACCTGCCGGGCCTGGTGGAGGCGCTCAACAACAGCGGCCTGACCAGCCCCAGCGGCAAGCTCTGGACCGAGGCCATCTACCGCGAAGAGATCGCTGCCCTGGGCGTGTGATCCGTCGCGACATCAATTTTCTTCCCTTCAAGAGGAACCATCATGACCATCATTCCAATCGAGCCGGTCGACCAACTTCTCGAAATCGGCCTCAAGGATCTCTGGTATCCGATCTGCCCGTCGTCCTTCATCAAGGAATCGCCTGTCTCGCTGCGCCGCCTTGGCCGCAAGTTCGCCTTCTGGCGCGATCACGCCGGCAAGCTGCACGCGCTGGAAGACCGCTGCCCGCACCGCGGCGCACCGCTGTCGCAGGGCGTGATCCTCGGCGACCGCCTGTCGTGCCCCTACCACGGCGTCGAAGTGCGCTGCGACGGCGTGGTCATGAAGGTGCCCGGAAGCCCCGGCTGCAAGCTCGAAGGCTCGCAGGCCACGCGCTTCTTCCACGTGGAAGAGAAGGCCGGCGCCGTCTGGCTCTACAACGGCAAGGAGTCGGTCGAGACGCCGCCGCCGCTGGTGCTGCCCGAGCAGCTGACCAATGACGACGAATACTCGTCCTTCCTCTGCTACGCGGAGTGGAAGGGCGACTACCGCTACGTGCTGGACAACGTGATGGACCCGATGCACGGCACCTTCCTGCACAAGCAGTCGCACTCGATGGCCGAGGGCGATTCGACCGCCAAGTTCGGCATCCGCCAGACCGACACCGGCTTCGTGTTCGAGAAGGAAGGCCAGCGCAACGTCAACTTCGACTGGACCGAGTGGGCTGATACCGGTATGCACTGGATGCGCCTGGAGATTCCGTACCCGAAGACCGGCGGCCCCGGCGGCAACTTCATCATCATCGGCAGCTACACGCCGATTTCGCCGACGCTGTCGTGCGCCTTCCACTGGCGCGTGCGCAAGCTGGCAAAGGGCTGGGAGCGCGACACCTGGCGCTTCCTCTACAAGAACCGCCTGGAAGCGCGTCACTGGCACGTGCTCGAACAGGACCGCGTGCTGATCGAGAACATGGAGCCCGATGCCAACCAGCACGAGCAGCTCTACCAGCACGACCTCGGCATCGTCCGCCTGCGTCGCCACATGCGCGGCCTGGCGCAGCAGCAGCTCGAAGGCACGCAGGAAGCATGACAACCCAAGCCGCCATGCCGGTCCGTCGCGTCGCTTGCGAAGCGGTGCCCGATCTGCCGCACGCCACCTGGTCCAACGCACTGGTCGTCGGGCAAGAGGTGGTGCTGTCCGGACAGACCGCGCATCCCGCGACACGCGATGCCGCACAGGCAGGCGCGCCGCTGGGCGCCTACGAGCAGACGCTCGTGGTGCTGCGCAAGATCCAGGCATTGCTGGAAGCGGCTGGCGGCGGCGTGCACAACATCGTCAAGCTCGTCGTGTACGTGACCGACATCGCGGACAAGGACGAAGTCGGACGTGCGCGACGAGAGTTCTTCGCGCAGGCGCCCGGAGCGTCTTACCCGGCCTCCACCCTGGTGGCGGTGCAGGCGCTCGTGTTTCCTGAACTCCGCGTCGAGATCGACGCATTCGCGCGGCTCGATGTCGACCTGCGCACGGCCCACTGAATCGAATCGTTTCTCCCGAGGTTCCCGCCATGTCATCCCCCACGCTGAACGCCCTGGTGCACACGATGCGCTACGAAGCCGACGGCATCGTCAGCGTCGAATTCCGCCCGGCTGCGCCGGAAGTGGATTTCCCCGCTTTCGAGGCCGGCTCCCACATCGACCTTCACCTGCCCAACGGACTGGTGCGCAGCTATTCGCTGTGCAACCCTTCGAGCGACCGCCAGCGCTATGTGGTCGGCGTGCTCAACGACCGCAAGAGCCGTGGCGGTTCGCGCTACGTGCACCAGCAGTTGCGCGTGGGCATGACGCTGCCGATCTCGGTGCCGCGCAACAACTTCAAGCTGGAAGAGGGCGCCGAGCGTTCGGTGCTGGTGGCCGGCGGCATCGGCGTGACGCCCATCTGGTGCATGCTGCAGCGCCTGGTGGCGATCGGCAAGCCGGTCGAGCTGCTCTACTGCGCACGCACCCGCAAGGAGGCGGCCTTCTGCGAAGCCATCGGCGCACTGGCGGCCGAAAAGGGTGTGCAGCTCACCTGGCACTTCGACGAAGAGAAGGGCGGACCGCCGGATCTCGCGGCGCTGCTGGGCGGCAAGGGCGCCGACAGCCACTACTACTGCTGCGGCCCCACGCCCATGCTCGACGGTTTCGAGAAAACCTGCGAGAAGCTCGGCTACCCGAACGCGCACATCGAACGCTTTGCCGCGGTGCACGTCGAAGCGCCCAGCGCAACACAAACCTACCTGGTCGAGTGCGCGAAGAGCGGCAAGACGGTCGAAGTGCCACCGGGCAAGTCCATCCTCGACAGCCTGATCGATGCCGGCCTGAACCCCGACCACAGCTGCAAGGAAGGCGTTTGCGGCGCCTGCGAAACGAAGGTCATCTCGGGTGAGATCGACCACCACGACGGCATCCTCACCAAGCTGGAACGCGCGTCGAACAAGACCATGATGATTTGTGTCTCGGGTTGCAAGCGCGGGCCACTTGTCCTCGACATCTGAACGACCTGCCAGTTTTCCCAAACTCCCTAAAAAATCATGAAGAAGAAAATTGTGGCCGTGGCCGCGTGCACGGTCGCGTCCTGGGCCTGCGCGCAATCGAGCGTGACCTTGTTCGGCGTGGTCGACGCCGCGGTGACCTACACCACCGGTTCAGGCCCGGTCTCAACCAGCAAATGGCAACTGACGAACAGCGCGAACACCTTCAGCCGCCTCGGCTTCCGGGGCACCGAAGACCTGGGTGGCGGCTATGCGGCGGGCTTCTGGCTCGAAGCCGGCCTGATGAACGACACCGGCAGCGGCTATTCCACCAACACCAACAACCAGGCCAGCGGCAACACGCAGCCCGGCGGCCTGACCTTCAACCGCCGTTCCACGGTCAGCATTTCCGGCCCCTTCGGCGAAGTGCGCGCGGGCCGCGACTACACGCCTACCTTCTGGAACACCGCGCTCTTCGACCCGTTCGGAACGGGCAGCGGAATCGGCGCCAACCAGATCTACTTCTCGAGCCTGGGCGGCCTCAGCTCGCCGACCGGCACGCGTGCGTCCAACAGCGTGGGCTATTTCCTGCCCCCCAACCTTGCCGGCTTCTACGGCCAGGTGATGTATGCGATGGGCGAGAACAATTCGGATGCGGTCCTGCCGGGCCCCGTGCCGCTGTCCACGAAAGACGATGGCGACTACGCCGGCGTCCGCGTGGGCTACCTCAACGGTCCGTTCAACATCGCTCTGTCTACCGGCAAGACCAAGAACGCCATTGGTGACTTGCGCGTGACGAACGTGGGTGCGTGGTACACCTTCGAGTCGCTGATGAGCCTGAAGCTCATGGGCGAGTACTACGACGAATCGCAAGGTTCCGTGGACGGCAAGGGCGCGCTCGTGGGCTTCATCCTGCCGATCGGCGCCAGCGAGATCAAGGCCTCGTACGGACGCTACAAGCGCGAGCTCGCCGGCAACTTGCCCGACCCGACCTCTTCGAAGATCGCTCTGGGCTACATCTACAACCTGTCGAAGCGCAGCGCGGTCTACGCGACGGTCGCGCGACTGACCAACAGCAACGGCGCGGCGCAGGCGCTCGGTGGCGTGATGACCTCGCCGAACCATGCGTCGACCGGCACCGAATTCGGAATGCGCCACGCGTTCTAGCGCGGGCGAACAAGTCCACCCAAGGAGCAAAGCAATGCAAGCCAGACAGTTTCGTTGGTACGGCGTCATCACGTTGTTCGTGATCGTCGCCATCTCCTACATCGACCGGATCAACATCGCGGTCCTGATCACCGACGCCGGATTCCTGGATCACGTCGGGATCGCGAAAAGCGACCGGGTGAGCCAGGGACTGCTGGCAACCGCCTTCATGGTCGGTTACGGCATTTCGGCGTTCGTGCTGACGCCGTTCTGTGCGGCACTCTTCGGGGTTCGAAAGAGCCTGGTGTTCGGATTGCTGCTGTGGGGCGTGGTCACCTTCATCACGCCCTGGTTCAACGGCTATGGCATGCTGCTGGCGTCCCGCATCCTGCTCGGGGTGTCGGAAGGGCCGCTGTTCTCGCTGGCTTCGTCGTACATCAAGGCGCATTTCGAGTCGCATGAGAACGGCAAGCCCAATTCCTTCGTCAACATGGGCACCGGCCTCGGACTGGCGCTCGGCTATCCGATGATCGGGTTGCTGCTCGCCAGCTTCCACTGGGAAGTGTCCTTCTATGTGCTGGGCTTGCTGAACATCGCGCTCGGCATTCCGCTGGTGATCGCCTTCGTGCGCATGCCGGCCCCCTACGCGGACATGCGCAAGCCGGCTTCGTTCGGCGAGGCCATGACGAAAGTGGGCGACATCGTGAAGGGTGCGCTGCACACGCGCTACCTGGTGCTGATCACCGTGCTGACTTCGGCGACGCTGGCCTATCTCTGGGGCAGCAGCAACTGGCTGCCGACCTACTTGAAGGAGGCGCGCGGATTCTCGCTCCGCGAGATGGGCTGGCTCGCATCGTTGCCGCAGTACGCCACCGTGGTCGCGGTGATGGTGGGCGGCGTGATCATCGACAAGATCGAGCGTCGGCGCGTGCCCTTCATCTTCATGGGGGCGAGCCTCGGCGTTGCGTTGGCGGTGCTGCTGGCCATCAATGCGCAGGATCGCTACTGGGCGGCCTATGCGCTCATCGCTGCCAACTTCTGCTGGGGTCTCGCCAGCCCGGCCATTCCGAGCACCGTGCAGTACTGCTCTCGTCCGGAACACGTCGCGAGCGCATTCGGCGTCGTCAACGGCACGGGCAGTCTGGTCGCAGGCTTCATGCCGGCGGTCATGGGTGGCGTGATCAGCGCAGTCAGCGCAGGGCCGGGGACCTCCGGCGGCGCGGCCTCGGGGTTCTTCGCGGGCTTCTCCCTGCTGATCGGCACGCAGGCGATCGTGTTCATCTGCGGCTTCATCCTTTGGCTGAGGGAGCGCCATGTGTCGGTGGCCGGGGTGAGCGCTACGCCAGCCTGAGAGGCCTAGAGCCCGAGATAGGCGCGCCGAACCCGATCATCTTCGAGCAGTTCGGCGCCCGTCCCTTCGAGCGTCATCGAGCCGTTCTCGAGCACGTAGGCGCGCTGGCAGAGTTCGAGCGACTCGACGACGTTCTGCTCCACCAGAACCACGCTCAGGCCGCTCTGGTGCAGCGACGCGACGACGTCGAACATCTGGCCCGTCAGCGCCGGAGAAAGACCGAGCGAAGGCTCGTCGAACATGATCAGTGAAGGATTGGCCATGAGCGCGCGGCCGATGGCGAGCATCTGCTGCTCGCCGCCCGAGAGCGTTCCGGCGCTCTGGGTGCGTCGCTCGGCGAGCTTCGGAAAGCTGGCGTAGACGCGCTCGAAGTTGCGGACCTTGTCCGCCCGCGCACGACGGAGCACGGCGCCGAGGCGGAGGTTCTCTTCCACCGACAGGCTGGGGAAGATCTGCCGTCCTTCCGGCACCTGGGCGATGCCCAGCTCGCAGACCACGGGGCTCGATGAACCGGCGATCTCGCGCCCGTTGAAGCGGATGCTGCCCGAGCGCACCGGCGTCATACCGGCAATCGCGCGGATCAGCGTCGTCTTGCCCGCGCCGTTGGCGCCGACGATGGAGACGATCTCGCCGGGCAGGATATGAAAGCTGACCCCGCTGAGCGCCTGGGCCTCGCCGTAGAAGGCCTGCAGGTCCGTGACTTCGAGCAGGGGAGCGGGGCTGCTAGTGGTGTTCACGCTGGGCCTTTCGTCCGAGATAGCTTTCAATGACACGCGGATCCTGCGTGACTTCCTGGGGTGCGCCTTGCGTGACCAGTTCGCCGTGATGGAGCACCACGACGTGGCTTGCCACCGACATGAGGATGCGCATCACATGCTCGACCAGCATGATCGTCAGGCCGCCCGCGTTGAGTTCGCGCAGCACGTCGATGACGGCGTTCGCCTCGCTCGGGCGCAGCCCGGCCATCACTTCGTCGAGCAACAGGAGCTTGGGCTGCGTGGCGAGGGCCTTCGCGAGTTCGAGCATCTTGCGATCCGGCAGCGTGAGGTGGACGGCGAGCACATCGAGCTTGTGCCCGAGGCCCACGCGCCGCAGGGTTTGCGCGGCGACTTCGCGGGCTTCCTGCAGATGGGTCGCGTGCAGGAGCGCGCCGACCGTGGCGTTCTCCAGCACCGTCATCTCGAGCAGCGGACGCACGACCTGGAATGTGCGCGCGACGCCGCGTCGGCAAACCTGTTCCGGAGGCAGTCCGGTGAGCGGCTGGCCTTCGAAGAGGACGGAACCGGTGGTGGGCGTCTGCGCGCCCGCGATCATGCTGAAGCAGGTGGTCTTTCCGGCGCCGTTCGGCCCGATCAGGCCGACGATGGCGCCAGGCTGGACGTCGAAGCTGACATCGTTGACGGCAGTCAGCCCGGTGAAGCGCTTGGTGAGGCCGCGCACGCTCAGGAGTGCGTTGTTCATTGCAGCCCCCACGCTCGGCACTTCGTGTCCTCGCCGCCCCCCGAGGGGGCGCGAGCTTGCTTGGGGCGGCTCGGCGCTGCGCTCATCGCGTGGCCTCCGCGGGTGCTGCCGCTGTCTTCGCACCGCGTGCATCGCGGCCGCTCCGGCGCCGCACCAGCGAGGCAATCGCCGGCGACATGCCGTTCGGCAGGAAGCCGATGACAACCAGCACCAGCACGCCGTAGATCAGCGTGTTGAAGCCGAAGATGTTCATGCTCTGCGCCAGTTGGTTCGAGAACTCCGTCACCGGAATGACGAACAGCGCACCGAGGATCGGGCCCAGCAGAGTGCCGAGGCCGCCGAGGATCGGCGCCACGATCATCTCGATCGAGAAATGCATGCCCATGATGGTTTCCGGGAACAGGCTGCCGTTGAACAAGGCATAGAAGGAACCGCCCACGCTGGTCATGGCCGCGCTGATCATCACGGCGACGATCTTCAGGCGCAGCGCCGGCACGCCGATGGCACGCGCGGCGTCTTCATCTTCACGGATCGCGCGCCAGAAGTAACCCAGGCGCGAGCGTGTCAGCGCGGTGCACAGCGCCAGGGCGAGACCGCACAGCACCAGGAAGGCAAGGTAGTAGAAGGTCGTGCCGCCGCGGAGCGTGAGCAGCGGATGGCCCGCGCCCACGGTCTTGAGAAAGTACCCGCCGTTGCCGCCGACGAAGCTCCAGTTCTCGAACAGCATCCGGCCCATTTCCGCGAAGGCGATGGTCAGCAGCGTGAAGTAGATGCCGCGCACCGCGAAGCGAAAGCCGAGCCACGCGATGACGGCGCCGGCTGCGGCGCTCAGCATGACACCCACAAGGATGCCCAGCCAGGGCGATACGCCGAAAGTGCCGATGGCCACGGCCGCCGAATAGGCGCCGATGCCCGCATAGAGCGCGTGCCCGAGGGACAACTGGCCGACGAAGCCCATCATGAGGTTCCACGCCTGGCCGAAGAACGCGCACATCAGCACGAGCGTCAGGAGTGACAGGTATGACTCGCTCACCGCCAGCGGAAGCAGCGCGAGCGCGACAAAGCACAGCGCCGTGGGCAGCAGCGCCTGGAAATGCCAGCGATTCATCGACGCCTCCCGCCGAACAGCCCTTCGGGTCGGACCAGCAGCATCACGATGAGCAGTCCGTACGAGATCATGGATTTCATGGCCGGGTTGATGAGCAGGGCGGCCAGACTCTCCGACACGCCGATGAGAATGCCGCCGACCAGCGCCCCCACCAGGCTGCCGAGGCCGCCGATGATGACCGTCACGAAGGCGACCATCGTGAAGCCCTGCGCCAGCGTGGGCTGCACGTCGAAGATCGGCGCGACGAGCGCGCCCGCGGCACCGGCGCATGCGAGGCCGATGCCTGCGGTGACCGCGTACACATGCTTGACCCGGAGGCCGATGGCTTGTGCGCCGACCTGGTTGTCCGCCGCAGCGCGGATCGATGCGCCGGTCAGCGAGAAGCGCAGGTACGCGAGCAGCAGCACGATCAGCAGCAATGCGGCGACGCCGCCCTGCAGCCGGACCATGTCGAGCCGCAGCGCGCCGAGCGACACCACTTCGAAGTTCGCGGGTGAACTGATGCTGCGCGTATCGGGACCGAAGACGATCAGGTGGATGCCGGTGATGACAAAGGCCAGCCCGATGAACAGGATGAACTGCACATGGTGCGGCCTGCGGATGAAGCGATTCACGAAGGTGGCCTGCAGCAGATAGCCCAGGCCGAACATCGCAACGGCCGCGATCGGCATCGCGACCCACGGCGGCAGCGCGAAGGCAGTCCACAGCGCATAGCCGAGGTACATGCCGATGACCACCATTTCGCCGTGCGCGAAATTGACGATCTTCATTACGCCGAACATGATGGTCAGCCCCAGCGCGACGAGCGCGTAGATGAGGCCGATGAGCACGCCGCCGGCCACGACGTTTGCGTAGAGGTCGAACATGGGGCTGGCCGCGGATCAGCGCTGGTCGAAGGGCTGCATCGGGAAGTTCGGCGTGGCCACCGCGACGTCCTTCGGACCGACCACGATCGGCGCGCCATTGCGGTTCTGCAGCATCACGACCCCGATGTTGGGGTTCTGGCCCTTCTCGTTGAACACGATCGGGCCGCCGTACATGACGTGGTCGGTGATGTTCGTCGTCTTGAGCGCCGCGTGCAGGGCGGCCGGGTCGGAGGACTTCGCGCGCTTGACCGCATCGGCGACGATCTCGACCGCCTCGAAGGAGAAGCCCACATTGAGTTCGAAGCGCTGGCCCTTCTCGGTGCGCTCGTAGCGCTCGACCAGCGCCTTGGCGCGCGGGTTCTGCGGGTTGTACCAGGGCACGCAGATCATGTAGTCGTCGCCGTACTTGCCGACTGCGTCGGTGAACGCGCGCTCGTAGGGACCGGCGCTGCCCGGGCCGATGATGGCCATCGGGTTGAAGCTCTGCTTCACTGCTTCGCGCACGATCATGATCGCGTCGTTCACGCGCGTGAGCGGCAGCAGCAGGTCCGCGCCGCTCGCCTTGGCCTTGGCGACTTCGACCGACAGGTCCTTGGCTTTGACGTCATAGCCGATCTTGTCGACGATCTTGATCGGCACGTTCTGCTTGTCCCACAGCGCGGAGACACCCGCCAGCGCGGCCTGCCCGTAGGTGTCGTTCACGTAGAGCAACACGGCCGTCTTCGGCGGCTTGGCCGAGGAGGCGGCGAGTTCCTTGATGCGCACCACGGCGTTGTCGATCAACGAGGTGACGGGCGTGAAGTTGCGGAAGACCTGCGTGAAGCCCTGCTCGGTGATCTGCGGCGCCGAGCCGATGTTGATCACCAGCGGCACCTTGGCGGCTTCGGCAGCTTGCGCGGCCGAGATCGTGGCACCCGTGTCCCATGCACCGATGAGCACGGAGCAGCCTGCGCGGATGAGCTTCTCGGCGGCGACGCGGCCGTTCTCCGGCTTGGATTCGGTGTCGGCGAACATCAGTTCGAGTTCCGGGCCGCCTTGCTCCTTGTTGATGAGCGCGCCGAACTCGATCCCCTTGCGCGCAGCCTGTCCGGACGACGCGTAGACGCCGCTGGTCGGGAGCAGCACGCCGACCTTGGTGGGCGTCGCGGCGCGTGCCGAAAGAATCGGCAGCGCGCCCACGGCGGCTGTGGCGGCCGTCAACTGGACGACTTTTCTGCGGGTGAAGAGGGGAGCAGTCATGTGGGGCTTTCTCTGGGCTGGGGTTGAGGGAGGGGGGTGGGGCTGACGGTGGCTGGCCGACGTTTCACTTCAGGAGGTCGCGCAACCAGGCCTGGCACTGGTCGGCACCTTCGAGCGGCCAGTCGACGTTGATCGTCTTGTCGAGTTGGCGCACCTCGATGCGGATGAAGCGACCGGAGCCGGCAAGGCTTGCCGAACGGCCGGGTTTGCTGCCGATCAGGCGGGACCACCAGGTGGAATCGTTGCGGCTGTCGGCTGCATCGGCGGGTGCGTCGACCACGGTTGCGGTCGCGACAACGGGGGCCGGCGCGGTGGCAGGACGGGCAGCCGGAGTGGCGGGCGCCATCGCCGGGGCGGGCGTCTTGGCCGCCACAGGAGCGGGCGCAAGTGCAGGCGCGCGTGCTGCTGTTGGCGCCGGAGCGGGCAAGACGCCGCCATCGATCCGCGCAACGAGGTTGGTGCCGAATTCCTCCCACATGCGATCGGCCTTGGTCTTCATCACGCTGAGGCCGAAGGTGCCCAGGCGGCCCAGCACGTCGACCTGAACCTTGATGCGCAGTTCAGTGCCACCCTCGGCCGTGGGCGTGAGGAAGATCTCGCTCTGCTGCTTCAGCGAACTTGCGACCGACGCATCCTCCCCCGTGCCTTCGGCGCGCAGGTAGCTCGGCGCGCGCTGCTCCACGATGGTGGTGCGCAGCTTGAACTTGGCGTTGATGAACGCGATCTTCACGTGCATGAGCGCCACGTACTCGACGTCGCTCACGACCTCGATGGACTTCATGCCAGGTACGCAGCCGCCCATCACTTGCGGGTCGAGCAGCAGGGCCCATACGCGTTGCGGCGGTGCCGCGACGGTCAGTGTCTTTTCAATTTCCACGCATCTTCTCCGCGGCGGTCAGGATGGATTCGACGATCTGCGTGTAGCCCGTACAGCGGCAGAGGTTGCCGTTGAGGCCATGGCGCACTTCGTCGACGGTCGGGTCGGGGTTGTTCTTCAGCATGGCGCACGAGGTCATGAGAAAACCTGGCGTGCAGTAGCCGCATTGCAGGCCGCCGCATTGCATGAAGCTCTCCTGCAGCGGGTGCAGTTCGTCGCCGTTGCCAAGGCCTTCAACGGTGGTGATCTCGCGCCCCTGGACTTGCACGGCGAGCATCAGGCAGGACTTGACGACTTCACCGTCGACCAGCACCGAGCAGGCGCCGCAGATGCCGGTTTCGCACCCGCGCTTGGTGCCGGTGAGATGCAGGTCATCGCGCAGGAAGTCCGACAGCAGGCGGCGTGCCGGCACGTCGACGCTGCAAGGCTCGCCGTTGACGATGCATTCGATGCGGTGTTGGCTCATTGCTCGGCCCCTTCATGGATATCGATGCCGAACAGTTCGGCGACGGTGCGGCGCGCGACGATGCGCACCATGTCGCGGCGGAAATCCGCCGAGCCGCGCGTGTCCGACACCGGTTCGATGTCGGCGGCGACGATGTCGGCCACTTCGGCCGCGATGTCGGCGGTGACCGTGCGGCCTTCGAGGAAAGCCTCGGCGCGCCCAAGCCGCGTCGGGATGGGCGTCGATGCGCCCACAGCGAGTCGTGCCTCGCGGCACAGCACGCCCTCGCGCCGGGCGATGAATGCGACGCTGGCGAGCGGCCGATGCTCCGCTGCCGTGCGCAGGAAGCGCGAATACACACCGGAGGTGCCGGCCGCGAGCGGCGGCACGCGGATCTCGACCACCATCTCGTCAGGCTCCAGCGCCGTGACGTAGTAGTCGACGAGGAATTCCTCGATGCCCAGCACGCGTTCGCCGCGTGCACTGCTCAGCACGACCTTGGCGTCGAGCGCCATCAGGCAGCCCGGCGGATCGGTGGACGGATCGGCATAGCAGAGGTTGCCGCCGATCGTGCCCTGGTTGCGCACTTGCGGATTCGCGACGCGCGACGCCATGCTTGCGAGCACCGGGTAGTGCGTGCGCACGACGGGCGAATTCGCCACGTCCGCATGGCGCGACAGGGCGCCGATGCGCAAGCCGTGCCGCTCGTCGAAGTCGATGCCGCGAAGCTGCTCCAGGCGGGCGAGCGAGACGAGGTGCGTCGGCGTCAGCATGCGCTGGCGCATGCCGAGCATCAGTGCGGTGCCGCCGGCAATGGCGCGGCAGTCGTCGCCGAGGTCGGCGAGCATGCGGCTGGCCTCGTCGATGGTGGTCGGTTCGAGGTAGTCGAAATCACGCATGGCTGATCTCCTTTGCGTCCTTTGCGTTCAGCTCGCGCAGCCCCGCGAGGATCTTTTCGGGCGTGATCGGCAGGTCGGTGATGCGCACGCCGACAGCGTCGTAGACCGCATTCGCGATGGCCGGCGCGCCGGGGAGGATGGCCGTCTCGCTCGCGCCTTTGGCACCGTAGGGGCCGTTCGGGTCGTTCGATTCGACGAAGCCGCCGCGCAGCAGCGGCACGGCGTCTGCGGTGGCCATCGTGTAGTCGGCGAAGTTGCCGTTCATCAGGCGACCGCCGTCGAGCTGCATCTGCTCGTACAGCGTCCAGCCGATGGCCTGCACCGTCGCGCCGTTGGTCTGGCCGTGGATGGCGATGGGGTTGAGCGCCTTGCCGCAGTCGTCGGCGACGTAGCTGTCGAGCACGGTGACCTGGCCGGTCTCGGTGTCGACTTCCACTTCCACCGCTTGAGCGGCGAACGAATAGGCCGGCGCGATGTTGCCGTAGACCTTGTCGTCGTGCATGACGGTCTTGGCGTCCCAGGTGCCGCTGACCTGGATGCCTTCGCCACCATGGGTCCAGATGTGGAGCTTCGCGAGTTCGGCAATCGACGCGCGGCGCTCGGGCGCATCGGCGACGAACACGGCACCGCCGGCCATCTTGAGTTGGTCGACGGGCACGTCCCACTTCTTGGAAGCGAGCGCGAAGAGCTTGTCGCGCGCCATGCGGGCCGACACGATGGCAGCGTTGCCGGCCGCGATGGTCACGCGCGAAGCGAGTGAGCCGATGGCGATGGGCGAGGTGTCGGTGTCCGGCGGCACCACGTACATGTGGGCGAGGGGCAGGTCCAACTCGTGCGCGACCACCTGGCTCAGCATGGTCATCGCGCCCTGGCCCATGTCGCATTCGCCGCTCATGATGAAGACGCGGCCGTCCTCGTTGATCTTGACGACGACGGTGGAGCCGTCCCAGTTGCCGATGGTGCGGTTGCCGCTGACGTGCATCGCCGCGGCCATGCCGACACCGCGGCGCTTCACGCCGTGCGATTTCGGCGCCGCGCGCCTGGCTTGCCAGCCGATCGCTTCGGTGGCCTGGTCGATGCACTCGACGAGGCCGGTGCTGCCGATGTGCCATCCGTGGACGGACACTTCGCCGGCGCCAATGGCGTTGCGCTTGTGAATCTCAACCGGGTCCAGGCCCAGCATGCCGGCCATCGTGTGGATGTGGCTGTTGAGCGCGAACTGCATCTGTGTACCGCCGAATCCGCGGAAGGCGCCGTGCGGCGGGTTGTTCGTGTAGACCAGCGTGGCGTGCGATCGCACGTTGGGGTTGCGATGCATGTTGTCGCTGCGCATGGCGGTCACGTGCATCACTTCGCCGGAGAGTCCGCTGTAGGCACCGCATTCGGCGACGATGCGCACGTCCTTGGCGACGATCCGTCCGTCGCGGTCCATGCCCAGCTTGAGCGTGATGCGCTCCGGGACGCTGGAGCAGGCCGCGAGGAAGTCTTCGAGCCGGTTGTTGACCAGCCGCACCGGCTTGCCTGTCTTCACGGCGAGCAATCCGGCGATGAGGTTGTTGGCGTCTTCCACCATCTTTCCGCCGAAGCCACCGCCGGTGGTTGCCTGGATCACGCGGATGCTGGAGATGGGCCGTTCCAGCGCGGCGGCCAAGCGCAGCCGGGCCTGGGTGACGGATTGCGTCGAGGTCCACACCACGAGGCGCCCGTCCGGGTCGATGCTGGCGACGGTGCCCATCGGCTCGAGGTAGCCGGGGTATTGGGCATGCGTGTCGTAGGTGGCTTCGTGGATCACGTGCGCCGCGGCGAAGCCGGCTTCGATGTCGCCACGCTCGAAGCGGATTTCGTGCGCGACGTTGTCGCGGCCCGGATGCACGCCGGGCGCTTCCTCATCCATCGCCTCTTCGGGCGTGAGGATCGCGGGGAGCTCTTCGTACTCGACGCGGATCAGGTCCAGCGCGTCGCGGGCGATCTCCTCGGTCGTCGCTGCGACGGCTGCGACTTCTTCGCCGGCAAAGCGCACCACGCCTTCGGCCAGGATGCGTCGCTCCTTGTGATGCACGCCCCACATGGCGCGTGGGGCTTCGGCGCCTGTGAGCACAGCCTTCACGCCCGGCAGCGCCAGCGCTTCAGACGTGTCGATGGAAACGATGCGCGCGTGGGGGTAGGGGCTGCGAAGCACCTTGCCATGCAGCATGCCGGCCACCTTGAGGTCGCCCGCGTAGATCGCCCGGCCCAATACCTTGGACCGCGCCGTCACCTGCGGTATGTCGGTACCCAGCGTCGAAGCGCTGGCGGGCGGAAGATCTGGAGGATTGCGCATGGTTTGAAGTCCTCGAAAGTGGCCCGTCTGCAGGTTGCAAGGCGAGAGTGATCCATTAGTGAAACGTTGATTCACCAATGAATGCTCATTGTCGAGGATCAAGTTGATGCATCAACTTGCCGCAAACGCCAATTGACGTGGCGTAAGTAATCGTGTAGGAAATGGAACTGGAAGCGCTGACCTGCGCGTCATTGACTTGGAACACAATGCGCGCCACATGACAGACGAAAGCAAGACCATTTCCGCTGCCTCGGCCGACGCGAAGCCCACGCCCTGGACCCACCTGGATGAAGCGGGCACCACCCTGACGGTGGATGCATTCATCACGACGATGATGAGTCAGGTGGGCAACGCCTTGAGGCGCACGATCACGCTGCCTTATGCCGATCAGTTCGGCTTGTCAGTGTCTGAATGGCGCGTGCTGGCGCTCGTGGCGCACGCCGAGACCGTGGCGTTCAGCGACCTGGTCGTCCAGTCGACATCCGACAAGGCACTCGTCAGCCGAACCCTCAAGCTGCTCGAGAGCCGAGGACTGGTTCAACTGAGTTCCGAAGGGAACACGCCGCGCAAGAAGGTCTTCTGCACCGTCACGCCGGAAGGCAAGAAGCTTCATGCCGAGGCGATTCCGATCGCGCGCAGGCGGCAGGCCGCGGCGATCCGCGTGCTCGAGCCGGCAGAGAGGGATGCGATGTACCGCGCGCTCATCAAGCTGCGCGAGTACTGCCGGGTGGAGGAAGAGGGGGAAGAGGCCCGAGAAGGACGAGGAGGTCACGAGGACGATTCCCCCGATTCGTCTTCCCTAGACATTTGATTCGCCTGCAACGGGAATCGGGAGCCGCCACGGAACCGGCTTAGCCGGGCCGTCGGCGGCGCCCCCCCCCGAAGAGGGGGGTGGGCGAAGCGACACGAAGTGCGCGCAGCCTGGGGGGTCAGTTCTTGTACGACGGGTCGACGCGGTCCAGCTTGCGGATGAGGGACGGCCAGACGAAGGCGCCGCCCATTCCGCCGGTCTGCACCTTCATCGCATGGCCCACGCCTTCGACGATGCGCGGATCGACTTGCGTGAGTTCGCCGCCGCCAGCCTGTGCCGCGATCTGGATCTGGCAGGTGTTCTCGAAGGTGTACATGCTGAGGAAGGCATCGGCGATGGTCTTGCCCACCGTCAGCAGCCCGTGATTGCGCAGCATGAGGAAGTTGGCCTCGCCCATGTCGGCCTGCAGGCGCGGCTTTTCGTCGTCGCGGAAGGCGACGCCTTCGTAGTCGTGATAGGCGAGCGAGGCCAGCACGAAGGTGGATTGCTGGCTGATCGGCAGCACGCCGTTCTTCTGCGCGCTCACGGCGATGCCGGCCCGCGTGTGGGTGTGCAGCACGCACTGGATGTCTTCGCGCGCCGCATGCACGGCGCTGTGGATCACGAAGCCCGCCGGATTGACGGGGTAGGGCGAGTCGATCACCTTGTTGCAGTTCTGGTCGACCTTGACCAGGCTGGAGGCCGTGATCTCGTCGAACATGAGCCCGTACGGATTGATCAGGAAATGATGTTCCGGACCCGGAACGCGCGCGCTGATGTGCGTGAACACGAGGTCGCTCCAGCCGTACAGCGCGACCAGCCGGTAGCAGGCCGCGAGGTCGACGCGCAACTGCCATTCTTCGGCGCTGACAAGCTTCTGGATCTCGGAGGGGGAGGTGGCGTTCATGGTGGGTCTCCTGGCGGAATCTGGCGGTGGGGATCAGGTGGTGGCCGGTTCGGATGTCACGGCCGACTTGTAGATGCTCTGGCGTGGCTGCGCCATCACACGCCGAAGCATCGGCTCGAATTCGCTGATCGGCAAGGTCTCGGCCTTCGGGTCGAAGGCCGGGTTGTCATAGAGCTCGCAGAACTCGGCGGTGCGCTCGAAGTGGGGATGGCTGCGGAAGTTCTCGCGCATGTCGCGATCCAGGCCGATGTGATGGAAGAAATAGTGGCCCTGGAAGATGCCGTGGTGCTGCACCATCCAGTGGTTCTCCTCGCTCACGAAGGGCTTGAGGATGGCGGCGGCGATGTCCGGATGATTGAAGGTCCCGAGCGTGTCGCCGATGTCGTGCAGCAGCGCGCACACCACGTATTCCTCGTCGCGGCCATCCCGCAGGGCGCGTGTGGCGGTTTGCAGCGAATGCGCATAGCGGTCGATGGGGAAGCCGCCGTAATCGCCTTCGAGGATCTGCAGGTGCTTGATCACGCGCCCGGGCAGGGCGCCTGCGAACTGCATGAACTCGCCGCCGATCAGTTGCCAGTCTTCCCGCGTGCTGTCTTGCATGCGGGTGAAATTCGCTCTTGCGTTCATCGTGAGGTCTCCTGTGGGTGTGAGGCACTGTAGACCTCGGCTTGCTTTCAAACTGTCGTGAATTTGACAGTCGCCGTCAAAGGTATTCGACGTTGCCGTCGACACTGATCGCCTGACCGCTGACGTTGCGCGCCGCCGGCGAGCAGAGGAACAGCGCCATCGCGGCCACGTCTTCGGCGCTGACCATGCGGCGCAGCGAGATCTTGTTCAGGTACTGCTCGCGCATCGCGTCGACGCCGACGCCGGTCGCCGCGGCGCGCGCGGCGATGACACTCTGCATGCGCTCGCCTTCCACCGTGCCAGGGAGGATCGCATTGACGCGGATGCCGTGCGGGCCAAGCTCGATGGCGAGAGATTTCATGAGACCCACGATCGCCCACTTGCTCGACGCGTACGGCGTTCGGAAGGCATAACCCAGTCGTCCGGCGACCGAACCGATCGCGATCAGGCACGGGCTGGCGCTCGACTGCTTCAGCAGCGGTACCGCGCGGCGCGCGAAGTAGTACTGGCTGTTCAGGTTGACCGCGATCGTGCGTTCCCAGCCGCCTGTGTCGACGCTTTCGATCGCCCCCGTGGGACCGGCAATACCGGCGTTATTGACGAGCACGTCGAGCCCGCCGAGTGTTCCCTTCACGTCGTCGAACACGAGATCGACATCGGCGGCGACAGAGGCGTCGGCCATGCTTGCCATGATGCCCGGCGCCTGCGCGTTCAATCGATCGAGAGCGGCACGATCGATGTCGCACACGTGCACGCGCGAGCCCGCTTCATGAAAGGCGCGTGCAATCGTGGCGCCGATACCGCTGGCGGCTCCTGTGACGAGGACGCGCAGGTCGCGCGCCGGACGAAGTGAATCCAGGATGGGCATGTGAGTCTTTCCACTACCGCGGGTCGATGCCCAACGGTGCGTTGGCGCCATCACCGACGGGCGCCGATCACTCAAGTCTCACCTGATGGACGTGCGAACCCAATGTGGCGCGCGCACACTTTTGCGGGCCAAACAATGTGGCCGTCCGCTGCCGCACGGTGATCGGTATCCAACGTGTCGGTCACGCGTGCGGATTGGGTTGCTGGAGCTTGTTGCTTCAGCCTTCACGCGTCGCTTCGCACATTCAAGGTCTCTCCCATGTGTGGCCGAACCACATTGGTTTTTGCCTCGGCGACCATCAGACTACGAGCCGGAAACTCTGCACTCATTTGCAATGTCACCGGGCACAGACCCGCAACTTCAGGAGACAAAATGAATATGAAGCGCCCCTGGCCCTTCCTTGGGACACTCGCGATCGCAGCGCAGTTGACCGCCTGCGGCGGCGGCGGCCACGACTTTGCTTTCACTCCCACTCCTGCGCCCGCTCCTGCGCCTGCGCCTGCGCCTGCGCCTGCGCCTCCTCCCGCGCCGCCGTCAGCGGCCACGCCGCTCAGCTGCACGCAGCTGGCGGGCATGGCGATACCAGCGACTTCGATAGGCCTGCCGACGACCGGTGGGGCCGTGACGACGGCCGTTGTGGTTGCCCCCAGCGGAACCGGTGCCGCCGCCATTCCCGAATACTGCCTCGTCAACGGCAGCATCTCGCCGGTCGACAGTACTGCACCAAAGATCCTGTTCAGGGTCGCGCTCCCGACCGTCTGGAACACGAAGGTCGTCATGTTCGGCGGCGGTGGCTTCAACGGCACCATTCCCAACGTGGCGGGCAACGTGCCGAATGGTCCGACCGACCAACCGACGCCGTTGGGTCGCGGCTACGCGACGTTCGCCAGCGACTCCGGGCACCAGGCCAACGCGTTCGGCTCGCAGGACGGGTCTTCCTTCGTCAATGACGAGGCCGTGCGGAACTTTGGAGGCGACGCGCTCAAGAAGACACGCGACGCCGCGATCTTCCTGATCAATGCCCGCTACGCCGCCGGCGCTCCAGCCAAGGCCTATTTTGCCGGCGGCTCGACCGGCGGGCGTGAAGCGCTGGCAGCGATCCAGCGGTGGCCAGCCGACTGGAACGGCGCTATCGCCTGGTATCCGGCCTGGAACGATGCTTCCGCCCTCCTGTTCGGCCAGAAGGCCAACCGGACCTTGGCGCAGCCGGGCGCTTACCCGAACACTGCCAAGAAGGGAGTCATCTTCCAGGCCGCGATGGAGGCCTGTGATGCGTTGGACGGTGTCGTCGACGGCCTCATCAGCAACCAGTCGAAATGCAACGCCGTCTTCGATCCCGCGACCGCAACCCTGGCCGGCGTGGCCGTGCGCTGCCCGAACGGCGCAGATACGGGCGACACCTGCCTGTCGGACGCGCAGATCAACGCACTCAAGACGCTCAACACGGATGCACGGTTCAACTTCCAGCTAGCCAGTGGAGAGACGGGATACCCGGGCTACAACGTCTGGGGCGGGGACCTCGGCAGGGCGGGTTCTTCGCCATTGCAGCCGACCGTCACCTTCCTGGCCATGGGAACCGTCGCGCCGGCGGACCCCATGCCGACAGCAGGTGCACCCTATATTGGCCTATTGCTGGACCAGTGGGTCAAGTACGCCGTGACACGTGACCCGACGTTCCATTCGCTCACGCTTGATCCCGAGAACCCCGGACCGTGGGCCAGCCGGATCAGCGAGCTCAGCACACAGCTCGACACGAGCACGGATATCTCGGCATTCGCGAACCGCGGCGGCAAGCTTCTGCTCGCCCACGGCTTGGCGGATGTGCTGGTCAGCACGCGGGCGACCGAGCAGTATTACCAGCGCCTGCAAGCGCAGATGGGACCGGCCTACGTCGATACCTTTGCCAGATACTATGAGGTGCCAGGCCTCGGGCACGCGGTCAGTTCGGTATTCAACGCAACCTGGGATTCGCTGACGGCACTTGAGAACTGGGTCGAGAAGGGCGTCGGCCCGAGCGCGCAAGTGACGACCGACACGGCAGGCGTGCCGGGTCGGACCCGGCCCCTTTGCGACTATCCGAAGTGGCCTCAATACAAGGGCGCAGGCGATGTGAACCTGGCGGCCTCGTTCACCTGCACGGACTAGGTACGCGCCCCGGCTCGCGGTGGCACCCGGGGTGACGCAAGTTTCGACCTCACTCAGCCGACGAGTTGAGGCTCCATAACCGCAGCGCGACATAGATCTCGAGCGCCCGCGAGGCGTTGCCCCAGTGGCCGATCAGGTCCTCGATGGTGGCCAGCCGTTGCCTGACGGTGTTGACATGGATCTGCAGCCGCTGAGCTGTGATCGTGGCATTCTGGTTGCTGTCGAAATAGCTCAGCAACGTGGGGGTCAACGCGGAGGCGCGCTTGCGGTCGTACGAGATCAGCGCACCGATCGTCGCGTCGAGAAAGTCAGCCAGGCTCGCCTGATCATGAGTCTCGAACAACGTCGAGTAGAGAGCCAGTTCGTTCTGGCTGATGACTTGGCCGTGGACACCGATGCGGCCAAGCACCCCCAGTGCGCGCTTGAGCGTCGCGTACAACGCCGGGATCTCCGCCGGGCCTGACACCGGTCGCGACAGCACGCCGCGATGGACGGCGCCGATCTCGCGCCGTACCCAGGTCGAGACGGTCTGGCGCACGTCGGGGGCGCTGGTTGCGCTGCAGAGGATGATGAGGATGCCGTCGATCTCGTCGACCAGCACATTCGCCAGCGGCGTCAAGGTCCTAAGCCGGCGCGCAGCGTAGCCGGCGCTCGGGCCGTCCATTTCGATCAGCATCAGCGACAGCGGCTGCGAGAGATCCATGCCGTGACGCTCGGCATTGTTCGCCATCAGAGCCGGTTCGTCCTGTCGTGGCGAGACCAGCGCGCGCAGCAAAGTCGAGACGCCTCGGCTCTTCGTCGCTTCCATGCGCTCCTGAGACAGAAGCACAATGCCGATGACGCTCGAACTGCGCTCGAACGTGCGGATCGAGATTTCCTCGAGGTCGCCGCGATGAAAGAGCGCGGTCGATCCCAGGACGTCGTCGCCGCCGATCACCGCCATGACTCGGCATGACTCGCCCTCGGTCTCGGTCTCGTAGGCGACAACCGAGCGCCCCAACTGGCGGCTCAGGCTCAGTGCGGATCCCAGTTCGACACTCCGATCTCCGTGCGGAGCGTAAGTCTGGATGGCCGTTCCGGTGTAACCAGGCGCGGTGCCCTTGCTGACGACTTGTCCCGCTTCGTCCAGCACCAGCACGCCGCCGCCGAGCAGTCGCGCGACCGCCTGGCACAACGTGGACAGCGATGCGCCTTTTGCCAGCAGCGATGTCATCTGCTCGTGCGCCTCGGCGGCAGCCTGAATGCCGCGTACGTGCCGCTCGAGTTCGGCGCGGGCCTGCTCGGCCGCTTCGAGCGCGGCATTGGCCCGCTTGAAATCCCTCGCGTTTTTCAATGCGACCGCACCATGCGTCGCCAACGTGCTGAGGATCGAGACGCTCTGCGCCGTATGCATGCGTGGGTATCGATCGGCCACGAAAAGCAGACCGATCACTTCCCCGTCCCAGATCAGCGGCACCCCGACCAGCGCGGCGATGCCTTCGTCGCGAAACGTGTCGTCAAGTTTGGCATCGTGCGCGAAACGCGTGTCATGCAGGTAGTCCGGCGTTGTGAACGGCAGCCGCGTCGACATCAGGATGCTCCCCACGCCGCGATCGCGGCTGGCGACCATGCTCGAGGTGCTCTGCGAAAGCGCACCGTCGGCGACGAGCACCTGATACTCGCCGCGCTCCGCATCGTAGGTGGAGAGCCACGCCACATGCGAGTCCAACAGGTTGCGAGCGCGTGAAACGATCGCGCTGAGCAAGCCGGTCAGGTCGAGTCGGCTCGAAAGATCCTGGGCCGACTCGATGACGGCAAGCATGCCGCGCTCGCGCTGTTGCAGCAGTTCAAGCCGGTTGCGAACACCCATCGCCATTCGAACCGTTTCGATCAGTTTCGACTTGCCCGTGCATCCGTCCGGCAGCGCCTCCACCTCGGCGAGACAACGCGCGAAGTCGTCGGCGGTTGCACCTTGATGAAGCAGTTCGATCAGTGCACTGGCGACCTGCCGACCGACGTCGGCCTGGACCGTGCTCATCATGCCTGCGGGCATGTCGTGATCGTGTTTCGCTTCAAAGCGCTTGGCGGCAGAGAATTCTTGGGTATTGAAGACGAGATCCACGGCAGCGGTTCGGCGGTCAACGCCAGTAGACTGAAGCCGTGACCGTAAGGTCGTGAAGCGCCTCGGTCAACGCTGACAAACCCCGTAAGCTCCGATCTTCCATGCCTTCGAAATCCCGGCCGCGGGCGGCTGCGGCCACCGACCACTTCTCCGCCATCGAGGCCAACCCCTGGTTCGCTTCGATGCCTCGCGCGCAGCGCGAATCGCTGCTGGGCGCCGCCGAACTGATCCACGTGCGACGGGGCGCGATGGTGTTCCGCCAGGGCGACCCCGTCCCTGTGGCGGGGGCGGGTTTCTACGGGCTGGCAGCCGGCACGATCAAGATTTCGACGCTGCGCCAGGATGGCCGCGAAGCCATCCTCGCGGTGCTCGAACCCGGCAACTGGTTCGGCGAAATCAGCCTGATCGACGGATCCCCGCGCACGCACGACGCGACGGCCCTCTCGGCCATTGATCTGCTTGTTGTGCCCTACGAGGCCTTCGCGAAGCAGATGCAGGGGGCGGGCTTCGCGAGGGCGATCGCAGCGTTGCTCGCGTCGCGCGTGCGCGGCCTTTACGGGCTGATGGAGGACGCCACGCTGCGTGGTCTGCGTGCGCGCGTGGCGCGCCGGCTGGTGGCTTTCGCGCATGGCGACGTGACGCAATCACCTATTGCACGACGGCATTTGACGCTGCCCCAGGAGTCCTTCGCGATGATGCTCGGCGTCACGCGGCAGACGCTCTCGAAGGAACTCAACGCGCTGGCGCGCGACGGCGTGATCGCGCTGGGCTACGGTCGCATCGAACTGCTGTCGCTCGACGAACTGCACAGGCTGGCCGCCAGCGCATGAGTGCGCGGCCCCGGTGTCAACGCAGGATCCGGCCTTCCTTGGTGATGCTCACGAGGTCGATGCTTCGTGCCGGATCGTGCAGCCCAGGCCGCAGGTTGATGCGGAAGCCGCCGACGTCGTAGTCGGTCATGCTCGCCATCACGCGTTGCAGCGTCGCGGGCGTGAAGCCCTTGCCCGCACGGCGAACCGCCTCGCCCGCCGCCTTGGCGGCAATGAAACCTTCCAGGCCTTCGTAGGAGGGCGACTGGTCCGAGTTGTCGATGGCTTCCAGATACTCCTTGACGATCGGAATCGCCGAGGGGCGCGGCGACGGAACGACCTGCGAGATCACGATGCCGCTGACGTCCTTGCCGAGCGCCGTGAAAAGCGGGTCGATGCCGACGATCGAGAAGGCCATGAAAGTGCCGAAGTAGCTGCTCTTTCGCAGTTTGCGAACGACGGTGGCCGTCGTGCCGGACAGCGATACCAGCACGATGGCCTGGGGTGACTGTTTCTGCACGGCCTGGAGCCCTGCATCCAGGTTGTCGCCATTCGCATGCACGAGTGCACTTGCGACGAGCGGTTGAAGCTTGAGATCGGCCAGGGCCTGCTGCACGGCAGCGAGTCCGGCGCGGCCCATGGCATCGTCATCGCCGACCAGCGCGATGCGTGTCTGGCCGACAGCGCCGCATTGGCGCACGATCTTGACGGCCTCGTCGGCCATGCTGGGGCGCACGTGGAAGACGTTGGGAAAGTTCGATCCCCGCAGGTTGTCGGCAGCGGCAAAGGGCGCAAAAAGCACCGCGCCCTGCTGGGTGGCGACGGCCGCGGCGGCGTCGCTGCTGGCCGTGCCGACAAAGCCAAAGAGGATGTCGGCCTTCTCGCTGGCGAGCAGGGTTTTCGCATTGGCGGCGGCGCGGGTGGCGTCGTAGCCGTCGTCCAGTTGCAGCAGTTTGAGCTGCAAGCCGCTTGCCGCATTGGCGTCGTTGAACTGGTTCGCGTAGAGCTTGCTTCCCGCGGCGAATGCCAGGCCGATCTCGCTGGCGGCGCCTGTCAGTGGGACCGATTGCCCGAGGATGACGGTTCGTGTCGCGGAAGCGGCGGCGCGCGGGGCCGTCTGCGCCTGGGCATGGCTCGCCCGGCCTGCCAACAATCCGGAACCGAGCCACAACGTGGCGCCGGCCTTGCCCATCCAATTCCTGCGCGTCAGTTGCATGTCAAAACCCTTTGTTGCAGATCTTGAAAAATGTAGCAACACGAGTGTCACAAACGAAGGGATTAGTTCACGGGAGTGACGCGTGCCCGGTCAAAAAGCTGTCGGATGATGCTTCCAACCCATCAGGGCAATCGCCAGCTTGTTAACTTATGTATCTCGCTTGTGGCATTTTGCACAGCGGCAACGCGGGTTCCGCGGTCAAATCCGAGGCGGACCGGAATACATCCGGCTGGATGAAATGAAGCCAAAGTCAACTGATATTGCACTGCTCGAAAACGCGCTCCTGGCCATCGAGAAAGTGCTTGCGCATGCCGATAGCAACTCCCAACAAGCGTCCCTCGAAGGTCTGAACGCCCGCGCGTGGGCCGGACAGCACCGATTCAACTCCAGTGCCGCGGAGTCTGCGGCCAACGTCTGCCTGAGTGCCGCGGCGGCCCTGGTCGATGTGAGCCGAACGCTGATCAGCGCGCGCGGCGAACGCGCGTCGCACGACATCGAGCGCGAGTGGGAAGCGATGATCACCTACACCAAGATCGCCAGCCGGTCTGCCCACCGGGCTGCGCTGATCATGGCGTCACAGCAAAACACCCCGGCAACGCAGCGTGCCGCGTCAGTGGACAGTGGGGAGCGTTCGATGTTCGCTGCGTTGAGCGACTGAAGGACGTCGCTCAGCCACGCTCGAACACCACGTCCCACACGCCGTGGCCGAGCTTGAGACCACGGTTCTCGAACTTGGTCAATGGCCGGTAGGACGGCTTGGGCGCATAGGCCTGCGCGGTGTTGCGCAGCAGAGGTTCTTGCGAGAGCACTTCGAGCATTTGCTCGGCGTAGGGCTGCCAGTCGGTAGCGCAGTGCAGGTAGCCTCCGGGTGCCAGACGATCCGCCAGCTTGCGGACGAAGGGCGGCTGGATCAGCCGTCGCTTGTTGTGCCGCGTCTTGTGCCATGGGTCCGGAAAGAACACGTGCACGCCTGCGAGTGTCGCCAGGGGCAGCATGTGGTCGATCACGTCGACGGCATCGTGCGCGCAGATGCGGATGTTCTGCAGGTCGTGCTCGCCGATGCGTTTGAGCAGCGCGCCGACGCCGGGTTCATGCACTTCGCAGCACAGGAAGTTCTTCTCGGGCATCAGGCCGGCGATGTGCGCGGTGGCTTCGCCCATGCCGAAGCCGATTTCCAGGATGGTTGGCGCCTTGCGGCCGAAGGCCGATTCGAAGTCCAGCGCCTCGGCCTTGTAGGGCAGCAGGAATTTCGGGCCGAACTGCTCGTAGGCGCGTGCCTGGCCCTCCGTCGTGCGGCCTCCGCGCTTGACGAAGCTCTTGAGGCGGCGGTGCAACGGATGCGCTTCGCCGGTGGGTTTGTCGCCGGCGTTGTCGTCCGGCGGATCGGGGGGGAGGTCGATGGAGGGGCTGATCACGGCCGCGCATTGTAGAGATCGCGCCATTGCGGAATCCAGAGCGCGAGCGCCACGGCGGGTGACGAGGCTGCGGTCGAGCGCAGGCCCAGCACCCGCGCGGCAGCATCCAGGGCCGCCAGCGCGTCGGCGGGCGTGTCGGTTTGCAGCGCGGTCGCGCCGTTCTGCTTCGAGAGCTTGTCGCCGTCCGTGCCGCGCACCAGCGGCGTGTGGAGGTAGGTGGGCGTCGGCAGGCCGAGCGCCCGCTGCAGCAGGATCTGGCGTGCTGTGTTGTCCGCGAGGTCTTCGCCACGCACGACGTCCGTCACGCCCTGATCGGCGTCGTCCATCACGACAGCAAGCTGATAGGCCCAGGGGCCGTCCGCCCGCTTGAGGATGAAGTCGCCCACTTCGCGCGTGACGTCCTGCTGTTGTGTGCCGAGACGGCGATCGCGCCACCGCATCGGTTCGTGCGCGGGCGAGTCCTCGAATTTCGTGGTGGCGAAGCGCCATGCACGTGCCGGCTTGCCGTGCAGGCCGTTGCGGCAGGTGCCCGGGTAGACGCGCTCGCCATGGCGGGTGTGCACGACGCCGCGGCGCGCCAGTGCATCGTCGATGTCCTTGCGGGAGCAGCCGCAGGGGTAGACCAGTTGCGCGGCCTGCAATTGCTCGAATGCACGCTCGTACAGGGACGTTCGTCGTGTCTGCCACACCGGCGGTTCGTCGGGAATCATGGCGCAGGCAGCCAGTTGCGACAGGATCACTTCGCCCATGCCAGGCAGGCAACGCTCGGTGTCGGCGTCCTCGATCCGGACCAGCCAGCGCGCCTGAGGTCCGCGGGCCCGCACGTCGAGCCAACTGGCGAGCGCGGCCACGAGCGAGCCAGCGTGCAACGGTCCGGTGGGCGAGGGGGCGAAACGGCCGATCCGGGTCATGACCGCGACATCGGGGGCAAATCAGGCGAGCTTGAGCGCGAGCGTGAGCCCCGACAGGAACGCGTCCTCGACGCGATGGCCCGTGCACCAGTCGCCGGCCACGCCGATGCCGGCCTTGGGGTCCCACAGGTGTGGCTTGCCCACCGACACGTCGGTCTGCGCTTCCGGCCAGCAGCGTGCCTGCGCATGGGATGGTTCGGCGCGAATGCCGGTGATCTCCGCGAAGGCGCGAAGCAGCTTCGCCTCGACGCGCGAGTGATCGTCGCGCAAATGTTCTTGCGACCACTTCGGGCTGGCCTGCACGGTCCAGCGCTCGATGAGGTCGCGGCCGGGCTTGGACGACTCGCGCGCCAGCCAGGCGACGCGATGGTGATTGCTGCGTGCGGCGTTCCACTGGGGGCCGAGATGCGACAGCGTGGGCTGGTTGGCCTGGGGGAAGGCAATCATCAGCGTCCAGCACGGCGCGATGCGCACCGATTCGATCTTCTTGCTCAGTTCACCGGAGAGCCTGCCGTTGTCGAGCAGGTCGCGCGTGCGGGCCGGCGGCACTGCGAGGAGTACCGCATCGAAACCTGAATAGACGTGCTGCGAATCATCGATGCCGGCGGTGCGGAGCTGCCAGCGCTTCGCGTCGAGTGCGTCGCGTTCGATCCGCGTCACCTGCGTCTGCGTGATGAGTGCGTCGCCCAGCGGCGCCGCCCAATCGATGACCAGTGCATCCATGCCGGGCTGCGCGACCCAGTGCTTTTCCATGCCGGGCAGGGCGGCTTCGGCGACGCGGCCGTGTGCGTCGAGCACGCGGACCAGGTTCGCGCTCCAGGGCTTGCAGATGCGGGGTGCAGTCTCCAGAGCCTGCGCGAAACGCGGATCGCGCACGGTGAAATACTGCGCGCCGCTGTCGAAGCGGCCGAAAGGTGTCGACACGCTGGCCATGCGGCCTCCCGGTACCGACTCGCGCTCGAACACGGTGACGCGGTGGCCGGCCTGGAGCAGCGTGCGGGCGCATGCCACGCCGGCAATGCCCGCGCCGATGATGGCGAAGTGGCGCTGGGGGGTGGGTCGGTGGCGATCGGCAATGGGTCGGATGGTCATGGCAGTCTCATTGATGTGTGGCAGGCAAAGCACTCTAACCGGGTTGGCGGGTGGCCCGGCCTGCGCCGGGCCGTTCATTTCTATCGTCCGCGGTGACGCTCGAGCAGCGCCAAGCGGCTGCCTTCGTGTTCGAACTGTTCGAGCCACCACTGCAGCGCGCGTCCCGGATTGCCCGCGGTGCGAACGCGCCAGGCGCAGTGCATGGTGGCCAACGGGGCGACACGTTCCGTCTTTCGCTCGACCAGGTGCCCGGCCTCGATGTAGGGCCGCGCCATCGGCTCGGGCAGGAAACCTCCCCCCAACCCGTGCAATTGCGCCGCCAGCTTGGCCTGCATGGTCGGTACGGTCAGCACGTCCTGGCCGCCGACGAGATTGACCGTCATGCTGGGCCCGGCGCGCGACGAATCGGCTGCTGCCACGGCGCGATGCTGGCGCAGCACCTCGTCGCTCAAGGGCACGTCGATGCGCGCCAGGGGATGGTGCGGCGCCACCGCATAGACGAAGGCCAGCTTGCCCAGCGGCCGGCTGCGGATGCCCGTCGCGGTGAACGCGAGGCTGGCCGCATCGAGTACCGCGCCCACCGCAAGGTCGGCTTCGCCGCTCGTCAGCGCCTCGATGGTGCCCAACAGCGTTTCGTCGCGCAGCTTGAGCCGCGTGGGCGGTTCGAGCGCATAGAAGGCGTTGACCAGGTCGAGCAGCGGATCGCGCGCGATGACGCTGTCGACGGCGATTGTCAGCATCGGCTCCCAGCCCGTCGCGATGCGCTTGACGCGATTGGCCACGGCATCGATCTCGCCGAGCAGACGGGTTGCCTCGCGCAGCAACTCCACGCCGGCCTCCGTCACGCGCGCCTGGCGGCCGCTTCGGTCGAAAAGCAGCACGTCGAGCGCGTCTTCGATGAGGCGCACCCGGTAGCTCAGCGCGCTGGGAACAAGGTTGAGGGAGCGTGCGGCGGCCGCGAAACTTCCCGTGCTGGCCACGGTCTGCAGCATGGACAGTGCATCGGGCGTGAGGACGTCGCGGGCAGTGGGCATGGTGGCCGATCGATCAAAAAAATTGAATGATGCCATCAAACGGCATCGCTTTTCGCAGCCGGCGCGGGCCCTAAAGTTCTTCACATCCGCTGCGCACAGGGCGCGGCATGCAAGAAGGCCCTCGACAGGGCAGGAGTTCAACGATGTTGCAAGTCCGTAAATCCCAGGAACGCGGTTATGCCGATCACGGCTGGCTGCGCTCGTTTCACAGTTTTTCCTTTGCCGGCTATTACGATCCCGAGCACATGGGTTTCGGCAACCTGCGCGTGATCAACGAGGATCGCGTGGCGGCAGGCGCCGGTTTCGGCACCCATGGCCACAAGGACATGGAAATCATCAGCTACGTGCTTTCAGGCGAACTGGCGCACAAGGACAGCATGGGCAATGTCGAGTCCATTCCGCCGGGCGACGTGCAGCGAATGAGTGCCGGACGCGGTGTGATGCACAGCGAGTTCAACCACAAGGCCGACGAGACGACGCACTTCCTGCAGATCTGGATCGAGCCGAACGTGCGCGGCATCGCGCCGAGCTACGAACAGAAGACCTTTGCCGAAGCCGAGAAGCGCGGCAAGCTCCGCCTTGTCGCTTCGCCTGACGGCGCGGACGGGTCGGTGCTGGTGCACGCCGATGCGCGGCTGTTCGCAGGGCTGCTCGACGGCGATGAAAAGGCCAGCCTGGCGCTCGACCCGAAGCGCAAGAGCTACGTGCACCTGGTGCGCGGCGAGCTCGAGGCCAATGGGACGAAACTGACGACAGGCGATGCCGCGCTGATCCAGGGCGAATCGCAACTCACGCTCGGCGCCGGCAAGAAGGCCGAAGTGCTGGTGTTCGACCTCGCGGCCTGAGTCCGCGAGCTTTTTTTCAATCCATAGTCCTTTTCAACCCAGGAGTCCACCCATGACCACCACCACTGCTTCCAACTATGCCGCCCCGGCCACGACCGGCGCTGCACAAGACACGCTGGCACTGATCGGTCGCGTTCTGATCGCGCTGCTTTTCATTCCGGCCGGCTTCGGCAAGCTCACCGGTTTTGCCGGTACTGTGGGCTATATCGCCTCTGCTGGCCTCCCGTTGCCACAGCTTGGCGCTGCGCTCGCGATCATCGTGGAACTCGGCTTCGGCATCCTGTTTCTGGTCGGCTTCAAGTCGCGACTGACGGCCATCGTCCTCGCCGTGTTCACAGTGGCTGCTGCGGTGTTCTTCCACAACTACTGGGCCATGCCTGTCGAGAAGGCCTACGTGAACCAACTGATGTTCTTCAAGAACATCGCGATCGCCGGTGGCCTGCTCTTTGTTGCCGCCTTCGGCGCAGGACGTTTCAGCATCGATAAGAAATAACTCGCCCCCAGGTTGGGCTCACTTCGTGTAGCCCGCCCACCCCCTACCGGGGGCAACACCAGCGGCCCGGCAAAGCCGGTTCCGCGGTGTTTCACGAATTGGGTAGGGCTGCGCCGGCCGTAGGATGCGGGTTCATTCACTCGGACAAACGTGATGGCCGACATTGTTGTGGTCTTTCATTCGGGCTACGGCCACACGCAGCGCGTTGCGCAGGCGGTGGCCGACGGCGCTGGCGCGCATCTGCTTGCGATCGATGCCGACGGCAATCTCCCGGCCCATGGCTGGGAGATGCTGGCGGCGGCGGATGCGATCATCATGGGATCGCCGACCTACATGGGCGGCGTCAGCTGGCAGTTCAAGAAGTTCGCGGATGCGTCTTCCAAGGTCTGGTACACCCAGGGCTGGAAGAACAAGCTCTTCGCGGGCTTCACCAACAGCGGCACCATGAACGGCGACAAGGACGCCACGCTGACCTACCTGTGGCATCTCGCCATGCAGCACGGCGGCCTGTGGGTCAGCCTCGGCATCATGCCGAGCAGCGACAAGGCGGCGAAGCGCGATTCGATCAACTACGTCGGCGGCTACAACGGCTTGTTGACCACGTCGCCTACCGATGCCAGTCCGGCCGAGATGGCGCGGGGCGACCTCGACACCGCGATTGCATTTGGCGAACGCGTAGCCGAGGTGGCAAGATCACGCGGCTGATTCACTGCCCGACCATGGAGAACGTCCGATGACCGCTACGCTGCTGCAACCACATGACAAGGATCTGGGCGGGGGCTTCAAGGTCCGGCGCCTCCTGCCTGCGGCCAAGCGCCGCTCGGTCGGACCTTTCGTGTTCTTCGATCACTTCGGTCCCGCGACCGAGGTGCCCGGTTCCCAGCATGATGTGCGGCCCCATCCACACATCGGCCTGGCGACCGTGACCTATCTTTTCGAGGGCGCGATGATGCATCGCGACAGCCTCGGCAGCGTGCAGGAAATCCGCCCCGGCGCGATCAACTGGATGACCGCCGGGCGCGGCATCGTGCACTCGGAGCGCAAGCCCGAGCGTCTGTTCGAAGCGACCTACGAAAACCACGGCCTTCAACTGTGGGCCGCCTTGCCGCAGGCCTACGAGGAGGTCGAACCGAGCTTCGCGCACACGGCGGCGGAAGACATTCCGTCACTGGAAGTGCAAGGGGTGAGGGTCCGGGTCCTGGTGGGCGAGGCATTCGCCGCTCGTTCGCCGGTGGCGACGTTTTCCAAGACCATCTATCTCGATCTCGCGTTACCGGCCGGCGCGCGTTTCGAGTTGCCTGCCCTGGCGCCCGAGCTCGCGATCTACCCGGTCGATGGCGATCTGTCGATCGACGGCGAGCCCGTCGAGCAGCACACGATGGCAATGCTGGCGGATGGCGAAGGCGCCGTGCTGACGACCCAGGGCGCCGTCCGGGTCGTGGTCATCGGCGGCGAGCCGCTCGACGGACCGCGCTTCATCACCTGGAACTTCGTTTCCAGCCGGCGCGAGCGCATTCTCGAAGCCGGCACGGACTGGTCCGCTCAACGCATGGGCCATGTGCCCGGCGAGACCGAATTCATTCCGCTGCCGGGCCATCCCTTCCAGGTCCAGGCACCGACCTGATCGGGGGAACACCGCGGAACCGGCTTTGCCGGGCCGCCGGTGTTGCCCCCGGTAGGGGGTGGGCGCCCGACGCGAAGTGCGGGCAACCTGGGGGCGAGCTTATTTTTTGATCGAAATGTCCGGGTCTTCGGCAGCCCGGGCGCTCACGCCGCTGGCACGCGCCTTCAGGTCCGGCGACAGCGATTCGCGTCCGTCGAAGACGAAGCACTCGCCCTGGTAGTGCGCGCCGCCCACCTGTTCGAAATATTTGAGGATGCCGCCTTCGAGTTGCAGCACATCGGCCACGCCGACCTCTCGCATCAGGATCGCGGCCTTCTCGCAGCGGATGCCGCCCGTGCAGAAACTGACCACGGTCTTGCCCGCGAGGTCGTCGCGGTGCTTCTGCAAGGCCTTCGGGAATTCCGTGAACTTGTGGATGCGCCAATCGATGGCGGTTTCGAAGGTGCCGTAGTCGACCTCGAAGGCATTGCGCGTATCGAGCAGCGCAACCGGCTTGCCCGCATCGTCGTGGCCCTGGTCGAGCCAGCGCTTGAGCGTCGGCGCGTCCACCCCCGGTGCGCGACCGGCGGCCGGCTGGATGGCCGGGTGGTCCATTCGGATGATTTCGCGCTTGAGCTTGACCAGCATGCGGCGGAAAGGCTGGCTGGCAGACCAGCTTTCCTTGGCCTCCAGGTCGGCAAATCGCGCATTCGCTCTCAGCGACGCCAGAAACGCATGCACCGATTCGGGGGCGCCCGCCAGGAAAAGGTTGATTCCCTCCGGCGCGATCAGGATCGTGCCCTTGAGCGCGAGCGCGTGGGTGCTCGTCCGAAGTTCTTCACGCAGTTCTGCGGCGTCGTCAATCGGGACGAACTTGTAGGCCGCGATATTCAAAATCTGTTGCACGGGGCGGGATTTTAGGTGGGGCTAGGGAGAGCCACATCACATCGTGGGGGGCGGCCTTCCTACAATCGACGGATGTTCGTTCACCTGCGCCTGCACACCGAGTTTTCCGTCGTCGACGGCACCAACCGCATCGATGAAATCGTCAAGTCCGCCGCCAAGGATGGCCAGCCTGCCTTGGCGATCACCGACCTCAACAATCTCTTCGGCGGCGTCAAGTTCTACAAGGAGGCGCGCGGCAAGGGCGTCAAGCCGGTGCTGGGCGCCGAAGTGTTCGTCGAAGGGTTCGGCGCGGAGCCCGGCTCGCTCACGCGCATCATCCTTCTGGTGCAGAACAAGGAGGGCTATCTCAATCTCTCCGAGCTTCTCGCGCGCGCCTGGACGCAGAACGTGGGCCGGGGACAGGCGCAGGCCGCCTGCAAGCTGGCTTGGCTGCAGGAATTGCAGGGCGGGCTGATCGCGCTGTCGGGCGCGCAGGCAGGCCCCCTGGGTGCGCCGCTGCTGCAAGGCCAGGCCGAGCGGGCAGCCGAAGTCGCACTGCAACTGGCCGGCCTCTTTCCGCATCGCTTCTACATCGAACTGCAGCGTGCCGGACGTCCCGAGGATGAGCCGCACGTCGTGGCGGCGGTCCAACTTGCCGCGCGGCTCAAGCTGCCGGTGGTGGCGACGCATCCGGTGCAGTTCGGCACGGCCGACGACTACGAGGCGCACGAAGCGCGCGTCTGCATTTCCGAAGGCGAGATCCTGGGCAATCCGCGCCGCGTTCGCAAGTTCACGCGCGAGCAGTACTTCAAGTCGACCGCGGAGATGGAGAAGCTTTTCGCCGACGTGCCGAGCGCCATTGCCAATACGGTCGAGATTGCCAAGCGCTGCAATCTGACGCTCGTGCTCGGCAAGCCGCAACTGCCGAATTTTCCGACGCCCAACGGCATGCCGATCGAGGAGTACTTCCGGGTCGCTTCGTTCGAGGGCCTGGAAGAGCGCCTCGCGCACTTGTACCCCGATTTCGCCAAGCGCGATGCCGAGCGCCCGCGTTACGTCGAGCGGCTCGAATTCGAGATCAACACCATCCTCAAGATGGGGTTCCCCGGCTACTTCCTGATCGTGGGCGACTTCATCAACTGGGCCAAGAACAACGGTTGCCCGGTCGGCCCTGGCCGCGGCTCGGGCGCAGGCTCGCTGGTCGCCTATGCGCTGAAGATCACCGACCTCGATCCGCTCGAATACAAGCTGCTGTTCGAGCGTTTCCTGAATCCCGAACGCGTCTCGATGCCCGACTTCGACATCGACTTCTGCCAAGGCAACCGCGACCGCGTGATCGACTACGTCAAGGACAAATACGGCCGCGATGCCGTCAGCCAGATCGCCACCTTCGGAACCATGGCGGCGCGCGCCGCCATCCGCGACGTGGGACGCGTGCTCGACATGAGCTACATGTTCTGCGACGGCATCAGCAAGCTGATCCCGAACAAGCCGGGCATGTCGGTCACGCTGCAATACCCGCCGAGTCCGAAGGTCGAGGGCGACAAGAACAACTACGCCATCGACATGGAGCCGCAGCTTGCGTCCCGCATCGAGAAGGAAGAGGAAGTCCGCACCCTGGTCGAGCTGGCCCAGAAGCTCGAAGGTATGACCCGCAACATCGGCATGCACGCCGGCGGCGTGCTGATCGCGCCGGGCAAGCTCACCGACTTCTGCCCGCTCTACCAGCAGCCGGGCAGCGACTCGGCCGTGAGTCAGTACGACAAGGACGACGTCGAAGCCGTCGGCCTCGTGAAGTTCGACTTTCTGGGGCTGGCGACGCTGACGATCCTGGAGATCGCCAAGGAATTCATCGTCAAGCGCCACAAGGGCCAGGAGAACTTCGCCTTCGAGAACATTCGGCTCGACGACGCGCAGACCTACAGGCTCTTCGCCGACGGGAAGACGGAGGCCGTGTTCCAGTTTGAATCGCGCGGCATGCAGGGCATGTTGAAGGACGCGCGACCGACGCGGCTCGAAGACCTGATCGCGCTGAACGCGCTGTACCGCCCGGGCCCGATGGACCTGATCCCGAGCTTCGTGGCGCGCAAGCATGGGCGCGAGCCTGTGGAGTATCCGCATCCGCTGGTGGCCGACATGCTTTCCGAGACCTACGGGATCATGGTCTACCAGGAACAGGTGATGCAGACCGCCCAGATCCTCGGCGGCTACTCGCTGGGGGGCGCCGACTTGCTTCGCCGCGCGATGGGCAAGAAGAAGGCCGAGGAAATGGCCGAGCACCGCGAGATCTTCCGCAAGGGTGCCGCCAAGAACGGCATCGACCAGAAGAAGGCCGACGAGATCTTCGACTTGATGGAGAAGTTCGCGGGCTACGGCTTCAACAAGTCGCACGCGGCCGCTTACTCGCTGCTGGCCTATCACACGGGCTGGCTCAAGGTGCACTACACGGCAGAGTTCTTCTGCGCCAACATGACCGTGGAAATGGACAACACCGACAAGCTGAAGGTGTTGTTCGAGGATGCGCAGAAGAATTTCGGCATGAGCTTCGAGCCGCCGGACGTGAACCGCGGGAACTATCGCTTCGAGCCGGTCAACGACAAGGTCATCCGCTACGGTCTCGGTGCCGTCAAGGGCACGGGCCAACTGGCGGTCGAGTCGGTCGTCAAGGCGCGGGAAGAGGGCGGGCCGTTCAGGAGCCTTTTCGACTTTTGCGTGCGTGTGGACCGGCAGCGCATCAACAAGCGCACCGTCGAGGCCTTGATCAAGGCCGGGGCGTTCGACTCACTGCAGCAGAACCGGGCTTCGCTGATCGCCTCGCTCGACCGCGCCTTCGAATTCGCCGTGGCGACCGAGGCCAATGCGGCGCAGGTGGACATCTTCGGGGACAGCGAGCACGGTTCCGCGACACAAGAGCCCGAGATGATCGATGCCACGCCCTGGGGCGTGAAGGAGCGCCTGACTTACGAGAAGACCGCGGTCGGCTTCTACCTGTCGGGCCATCTCTTCGATGAAGTCGCGCATGAAGTGCGTCGCTTCTGCAAGCGGGAGATCGATGACCTGATCGACAGTCGCGAGCAGCAGGTCATTGCCGGCATCGTGAGCGACTTCCGCGTGATCAACGGCCAGCGCGGCCGGCTGGCGATCTTCAAGCTCGACGACAAGTCGGGTTCGATCGAGGCGACGGCCGACGAAGCGCTCTGCAACAACAACCGCAACGTTCTCAAGGACGACGAGCTGATCATCGTGAGCGGCCGCCTTCAGCCGGGCCGCGGCGGCTTCGAGGCGCGCTTCCAGGTCATGCAGGTCTGGGATCTCGCGGCCGCGCGTTGCCGTTTCGGAAAGTACCTGCGCGTGGCGGTCAACGGCAAGGCGCCGGACATCGCGCGCCTGGTGCGGGAGTTCCCGCCGCGCACCGAGCAGAGCGAGCACGGCGAACTGCAGCAAGGGCTCGGCGTGCGGCTGTCGATGGCGCGAGGCGGCGCACAGGTCGAACTGCAACTGGGCGAGCGCGCGAAGTTCTTCCCGACGGATGCTGCGCTGGCGAGCTGGATGGCGCAGGCGGAGGCCGGCAAGGCGGCGGTGGTTTACGAATAGGCGAGCGCGGCGCCCGCGGTGAGCGCCGTCAGTTCACCGCTTCGATCCGCGTGACGGTGATCGCGCCGTTGACGCGGTCCGCGGAGAACTGCACCTTGTCGCCTTCCTTGAGGTGCTCCAGCATCTTCGGGTCCGTGGCCTTGAAGACCATCGTCATGCCAGGCATGTCGAGGTTGGCGATGGGGCCGTGACGCAGCGTCACCTTCCCCGCGCCAGGGTCTACTTTCCGGACTTCGCCGTCAGTCATGGATGTCGCTGCCGCAGCAGCTGAGTTCGGGGGCGCGGCCGGGTTGGTTTGTGCATGAACGCCTACGGCGGAAACAACGACAAGTGCGGCGGTCAACAGATGTAGTTTTTTCATGGGAGTGCTTCTTGAAATAAGTTGGGGAGGGTAGGCGAAGGCTTTCATCTGACGGTGATCTTGCCGACCATTCCTGCTTCGAAGTGGCCGGGAATGAGGCACGCAAACTGGAACTCACCCGGCTGGGTGAACTGCCAGACGATTTCACCGCTGGCGTTGGGCTTGACGTGCGCCATGTTCGCGTCCGCGTGCTCCATCTCCGGGAATTTCCTCATCAACTCGGCATGCGCCTTGAGTTCTTCCGGGGTGCCGAGCACCATTTCGTGGAGCACCGTCCCATCGTTGTGAACGAGAAACCTGACGGTTTCGCCTCGACGTATCGTGACGTTGCCGGGCGTGAATCGCATGGTGTCGGCCATGCTCACCTTGACAGTGCGTGTCACCTTCTTCGGGTCGCCTTCCTGGCCGAAGGACTTTGCTTCCACCTTGCCGGCGTCGTATTTCCTTGGTGTTGCGGCATGGTCTTCGTCACCGTGAGCGAGGGCTGCGTTCGACGCGAACAAAAGAGAAGCGGCAAGGACAGGCAGGCCGAGTTTGGTTTTCATGGCGATGCTTTCAATGGGATTGCGTAGAGTCAGTGGCCTTGATGGCCCGATGGCTTGCGGGCGTTGAGCGTGCCAGCGTCCGCGGCGGGTGCTCGACCGCGAACGGGTTGTTCGAGGTGGCCCGTGTATTCCCGCGCAAGCGTGCCGGCGGCATGTTTGAACCAACCGGGGTCCTTGTAGTCGCCGGGCTTCTGGTTGTCGCGCACCTTGACCACGCTGAACATGCCGCCCATGCCGATGGCACCGAACGGACCGGAGCCCGTCATCATCGGCAGCGTGTTGTCCGGCAGCGGCATTTCCATTTCCGCCATGTCGTGCATGCCGCGGTCGCCCATGTGCATGTAGTCGGGGATGAGCTGCGTGATCTTCTCGGCGACGTCGCGGCCATCGACCCCGAGCATCGTCGGGACGTCGTGACCCATCGCGTTCATCGTGTGATGTGACTTGTGGCAGTGGAACGCCCAGTCGCCGGCGGTTGCGTCGAACTCGAACGCTCTCATCTGCCCGACCGCCACATCGGTCGTCACTTCCGGCCAGCGGGCGGATGGCGGCACCCAGCCGCCATCGGTGCCGGTCACCTCGAAGTGGTGCCCGTGGAGGTGCATCGGATGATTGGTCATCGTGAGATTCCCGACGCGAATGCGCACGCGGTCGCCGGTCCTCGCGACGAGGGGGTCGATGCCGGGGAACACGCGACTGTTCCAGGTCCAGAGGTTGAAGTCGAGCATCGTGTTGACCTTGGGCGTCGCCGAGCCCGGCTCGATGTCATAGGCGGCGAGCAGGAAGACGAAGTCGCGGTCGACCTTGAACGCGTCCGGATCCTTCGGATGGACGATGAACATGCCCATCATTCCCATCGCCATCTGCAGCGTTTCGTCCGCATGAGGGTGGTACATGAAGGTGCCCGACTTCTTGAGAAGGAACTCGTAGACGAAGGTCTTGCCGGGTGCGATGGCCGGCTGTGTCAGGCCGGTCACCCCGTCCATCCCGGAGGGCAGCAGCATCCCGTGCCAGTGGATGCTGGTTGGCTCCGGCAGCCGGTTGGTCACGAAGATGCGAACACGGTCGCCTTCGACGGCTTCGATGGTCGGACCTGCGCTCGTGCCGTTGTAGCCCCACAGGTTCGCCTTCATGCCCGGTGCCAGTTCGCGCACCACGGGCTCTGCGACGAGGTGGAACTCCTTGGCGCCACCTTTCATGCGCCACGGCAGCGACCAGCCGTTGAGCGTGACGACGGGGTTGTACGGGCGACCCGTTTTCGGGGCGAGCGGCGGCTGCGTGGCCGGCGATGCCTGGGTGGCGGCTTCCGGCAAGGACGCCGCGCCGACGCGGCTCACGACCGTCGTGCCAAGTGCCGTTGCGCCGGCGCTGCGGAGAAAGTTTCTGCGGTTGTTCATGGCTGTTCTCTCAATGCGCTGCGTCGCCGCCAGAGGCGGCTGCGCTTGCGGAGGGGCGCGACAATGGGCCGCCCGCGCCAGGCGATCGGCCGGTGAGCGCCGTTTGGAGGTTTGTTTCGGCGACCCAGTAGTCGCGTAGCGCTTCGATGTATGCCGTGACGCTCATCACCTGTTCGCGCGAATCGGCAAGGAGATCAAAGACGCTGATGAGCATGCCGTTGTAGCGAAGCAGGTTCTCGTCGGAGATGCGCTTCTTCAGCGGCACCACCTCGTCGCGGTAGTGCCTGGCCAGGTCGTAGGCCGTGCGATAGGCGGCATACGATTCCCGAACCTCCGACTGCGCGTTGAGGGCGACTTCCGCGGCGCGGTGCATCGACTGCATGTAGGTCGCTTCGGCGCGCGTGGTGCGTGCCGTCCCGAAATCGAACAGCGGCAGCTCGACCTCGATTTCGTAGCCGTTCTCGCGCTCTTCGCCTGTCTGGCTCTTGTTCGCATAGCCCACGTTCAGGACGTTGACCCACCGCGTCGCCCGGGTCAGGCCGAGGGCCTTGGCGGTGGCTTCCGAATTGCGCTTGGCCATCTGAACGTCGAGGCGCTTGTCCATCGCCGTCTGTTCCGCGTCCTTGGGCTCCAACGGCTCTTTCGGCAGGTCCGGCAGGCGCTCGGGAAGCTGGAGGGCGTTCGGACTGCCGGGCAGGCCGAGCAGCCGGACCAGACGCTCCCGATCGGCGATCGCCTGATGCTGAGCGCGGGCCAGTTGCGAAGTCGCATCCGCATGGAAGGATTGCTGGCGCATCTGCGACAGCTTGTTGAAGTTGCCGGCTTGAACCATGCGGCGTGCGAGCTCATTGGAGGCGTCCGCGGCTTTCTCGACGCGCTGGTAGTACGTGACGAGGTCACGCGACGCCACCGCGCCGAAGAACGCCTTACGCGTGTCGGCCGCAAGCGCCACGGTGTTGGAGGCGGCCTGGTATTGGGCTTGCTCGAAGCGGCGTTGCTCCACCTCCTGGGCAACGGGCAGCGTCAGCAGCCCCAGCACGTTGAACAGGATGGAGCGGTCGATTTCGGTGACACCGCCGCCGCTCAGCCGCCCGAAGCCGAAGGACGGGTTGGCGAGGCGCCCGGCCCGAACGAGGTCGGATTCGGCAATACCGAGGTCGGCATAGCTGGCCTGCAGTCCGGGATTGTTGAGGAGCGCGAGTTCAACGGCGCCGTCCGCCGTGAGCGGCTGACTCAGGATTTCACTGGTGCGCTTCTGGGCGGAGTCGGTGTCCGAAGGCGTGCGCTGCCACTTGGCGGTTTGCCCGGTGCGCTCCTTCGTCAGTTCGGCGACCTTGTCAAAGCCACCGTCCTTCGAGAAAGAGGCGCAGCCAGCAAGGACGAGTGCCGCAGCGCCCGCCATTGTCTTGACGTAGATATTCATGTTGGAAGCATCTGAGCCGTTGGCCTGGGTCTGGGCCGGCCAACCATTGCCCGTGCGGCGGACGCACGAGCGCCTTCAGGCCTCGCAATGGAGGCCGTGTGGGGTCAGATGCTTCTTGGAGGTCGCTCCTGCCGCTCCGAGAGGAAGCTCGGAGAGGGAGCGGAAACGTCGGGGAAGATGACCGATGCAGTGTCTTGCGGCATCGGGATGGTGGGCCAACTGCTCGCCAGCGGCGTCAGGGAGCAGAGGTCGCAGCAGAGATTGCATTTGTGCGAAGTGCCGGCGGAC
Organism: Variovorax sp. 05L425; assembly: GCF_056397705.1. Lineage (NCBI taxonomy): Bacteria > Pseudomonadati > Pseudomonadota > Betaproteobacteria > Burkholderiales > Comamonadaceae > Variovorax > Variovorax sp. 05L425. The sequence continues at coordinate 106,865 of NZ_JBFTNY010000012.1, forward strand.
TTGTCGTGCTGTTCATGCGCCGTCGAGTCGTGGACATGCGCCGTGTGGTCGTGACCGGCCGCAGCTGTCGATGCATGGATTTCCGCTGCCGCCGGCATGCACGGCATGGCCGCTGCGCTCGCGCCCCGGATGGGCAGCGAGATCGCAAGCATGAGCAGGAGGAATATCCGAAGGAATTTCAAGAAGACGATGGACCGAGTTTCAGCCGAAGCTGCGACTCTAAAGCTTGCCACTGTGGGAATGTCAAGAACCGTGATCGTCTGGGCAGTGGTTGATTTCGATCGTGGCGTGGACGACCTCCTCGTGCACCGAGATCCAGCGGCGAACGATTTCCGGGGTGAGCGCCTCGTCATGCGTGACGACACTGACGGCGCAGGCGTAGGTCGCCTTGCCAACCCGCCAGACGTGCAAGTCTGTCACGCGCGTTTCGCTGGCACGGCCGCCGTCTTCGATGACTTCCCGGATCTCATCCACCACGGGGTGGTCCATTTCGCGGTCGAGCAGCACCTTGCTCGTGTCGGCGATCAGGCGCTTGGCCCAAAGCGCCACGACGACTGCGCCCACGATGCCCATGACGGGGTCCAGCCACGACCAGCCGTAGAGCCAGCCGCCCACGAGTGCAACGATCGCCAGCACGGACGTCGCCGCATCGGCAACGACATGGACATAGGCCGACTTGAGGTTGAGGTCGTGGTGGTGGCCGTGCCCGTGATGGTGCCCATCGTGATGATGGTCATCGTGCCCGTGGTGATGCGCCGCACCCAGGATGAATGCCGACACGATGTTGACGACCAGGCCGAGCGCACCGATGACGATGGCCTCTTGATAACGGATCGGCGCAGGGGAAATCAGCCGCTCGACCGAGCCCACGATCATCAGCCCGACGACCACCAGCAGAAAGATCGCGCTGGCGAAGCCGCCGAGAACTTCGATCTTCCAGGTCCCGAATGCAAAGCGCCGGTCCTTGGCATGGCGCCGCGCTGCAGCGTACGCGAACGCGCTGAGTCCGATGGCGACCGCATGAGAGCTCATGTGGAAGCCGTCGGCCAAGAGCGCCATCGAGTTGTAGGCCCAGCCGGCGGTGATTTCGGCCACCATCATGATGGCCGTGATCCACATCACAAGCTTGGTGCCGCGCTCGCCGGCGGCGTTGCCCTGGTCGAATACGTGGTCGTGTTGCCACGCTGTCAGGTCGTTGGTGTGCATTGGACGGAACTCAGCGCTTCGGTTTCAGCGACACGACCAACCGCGGTGGCACGGTTCCGTCGACGTCCCGTGGGAGTTTCTCCGTCTTTTGTAGCGCGCGCAACGCGGCCTCGTCCCAATTCGGCAGGCCGCTCGACTTCGTGAGCGTCGGCGTGCCGACGATGGTTCCATCGGGCGCAAGGCGGACGTCGAACTCGGCCGCAGGATTGCCGGCGACGAGGTCTGCGTCGGGGAACACGACGTTGGGCCGCACGGCCGCGGCGACCTTGCCGCCGTAACTGCCGGAAGGCCCCGAAGACTTCGCCGCGGCGCCTTCTCCTCCCGACCCGGCCATGGCCTGCATGCGCTTGAGCGTGGCTGCGCGGTCGGCGGCGGCCTGCGCCGCCTGCTTGGCTTCGGCTTCCTTCTTCTTCGCGGCTTCGGCCTGCTTGGCCTCGGCTTCCTGCTTGCGTTTCAGCTCCGCCTGCTTCTGCTGATCTTCCTTCTTCTGCTCGGCTTCGTCCTCGGCGCGTTGCTTCGCTTCGGCGTCCTTCTTTTCCTGCGCGGCCTTCTTGGCGGCATCGAGCTTCTTCTGTTGCTGCGCCTGCTGCTCCAGTTCGCGTTCCTTCTGCTCCTTGAGCTTCTTCTCGCGTTCGAGCGCGATGTCGGGCGCGCGCGGGGCCGGCGTGGGCTCTGGTGGCTTCACCGCTTGCGGCGGAGGAGGCGGAGGGGGAGGTAGCGGTGGGGCGGGGGTCGGCGTCGGTACCGGCGGCGTGGGCGTTGGCGCAACGGCACGCGGCGCGGCCTGCTGGACGGTCGAAGACCACAGCTCGGCTTCGACCGCGTCGTTCTCGGCTTCTCTGCGCCAATTGACGCCCCAGGTCAGGGCGGCGATGAGCAGCGCGTGCGCAATCAGCGCCAGCAACACCGCGCGCGGCGTGCCGCGCTGCGGCGGCGGTGCGAATTCGGGGCGGTCTGCGGCCAGCGACATGCCTTACTTCGCGCCTGTCGTCTGCACGGAGAGGCCGACGCGCTCGATGCCGCTGCGTTTGAGCTGGTTCATCGCCTTGACGACCGTCTCGTACTTCACGGACTTGTCGGCACTGATGACCACCGGGCGGTCGACGTCGCCACCCTGCGCGGTCTTGGCGGCCGAGCCGATCTGCGTCATCGGGATGGAGCTGCCGCCGCTGCCGGTTGACGGGTCTTTCTTGATCTGCACTTCGTCGTCGCTCTTGATGACGATCTCGATCGGCTTGTCGGGCTGCTTGTTGGCGCGATCGACCGTGGGCAGGTTGATCACGCTCGGCGTGATCAGCGGCGCGGTGACCATGAAGATGATCAGCAGCACCAGCATCACGTCGATGAACGGGACCATGTTGATCTCGTTGATCGTTCGGCGGCCACGGCCGCGGGAGGACAGGGCTGGCATGGTGGGATGCTCCGCTTCAGCGGCCCGTGGCCGCGGTGACGGACGCCGGATGCACGTGCGCCGTCAGGTTGCGCTGCAGGATGTTCGAGAACTCTTCGATGAAGGTCTCGAGCGCGATGGCGATCTTGTCGATTTCGCGCGCAAAGCGGTTGTAGGCGACCACGGCCGGAATGGCCGCAAACAGGCCGATGGCGGTGGCGACCAGTGCCTCGGCGATGCCGGGCGCGACCGTGGAGAGCGTGACCTGTGCGAGGGCCGCGAGACCCGTGAAGGCATGCATGATCCCCCACACCGTGCCGAACAGGCCGACGTAAGGCGAAACGGAGCCGACGGTCGCGAGGAAGGAGAGGTTCTGCTCGACCGCATCGAGTTCACGCTGGAAGCTCGCGCGCATCGCACGACGTGCGCCGTCGAGGAGGGTGCCGGTGTCGGACACGTGGCGCTCGCGCAGCTTCTGGTATTCGCGCATGCCGGACGCAAAGATGCGTTCCATCGGCCCGGCGAACTTGGCGTTCTGCGCGGCCGAGGAGAAGAGTTCGTTCAGGCTGGTGCCCGACCAGAAGTCGCGCTCGAAGTCTTCGTTGAGCGAGCGGGTCCGCTTGAGCGCAAAGTACTTGCGAAAGATCGCGGCCCAGCTTGCGACGGAAACGACGATGAGCAGCAGCACCACGAGCTGCACCGGAAGGCTGGCGTGCAGCAGCAGGGAAATGATCGAGAGTTCTTGATTCATGGCTTGAAAGGTTGAGACATGGAGCCGGCGTGGCGCTCGAGGGTTCCCGAAACTTGGCGTGGGATGCGCGCAGGCCGCAGCGTGTCGGCATGGACCCAGCCGATGCGGATCGTGCCTTCGCACAAGAGGGCGGTATCCGCCATCTTCTCCACCTCCGCGTATTGCTCTGATTTTGATAGCACGCGCTGCGCGATTATGAGCGACGCGGAACCGATCTGGCGAAGCTCGGCTGTAACCAGCAGTTCATCGTCGAGCCGTGCCGGACGGTGGTACTTGAGTTGCGTCTCGCTGACGACGAAGATGCCGCCGGTTTCGTCGCGCAGCTGGCGTTGCGCGATGCCCATGGAGCGCAGCCATTCGGTGCGGGCGCGTTCCATGAACTTGAGATAGTTGGCGTAGAACACGATGCCACCCGCATCGGTGTCTTCCCAGTAAACGCGGATGGGCAGCGCAAAGCTCACTGGAGTACCTTCGTGCTTCGCACTGCGGTGCGAGCTTGCTTGGGGCGGCCCGGCGCTGCGCTCATGCGGGAACGGCGGCGCCTGCCCAGGCTCGCAGCCGCGCGATCGATTCTTCGAGGTGCGCCATCGAACTCGCCGTCGAGAAACGGATGAAGCGCGAGGTTTCGGCGGTACCGAAATCGCGGCCCGGCGTGACAGCGACATGGGCCTGCTTCATGGCCTCGAAGGCAAAGTCCCAACTGCCGGAGATGCCGAGCCGCTCAGCAAAGCTGGTGCAGTCGGCCCAGGCGTAGAAGGCGCCGTCGGGCATCACCGGCACCTCGAGGCCCAGCGCATTGAGTTGCGGAATGAACCAGTCGCGCCGCGCCTTGAACTCCGCGCGACGCCGCTCGTATTCGGCGATGCTGTCGGGCTCGAAGCAGGCGAGGGCGGCGTATTGCGACACCGTGCTCGCGCAGATGAAGAGGTTCTGCGCCAGTCGCTCGACCGCAGGCACCAGCGACTCCGGCACCACCAGCCAGCCGAGACGCCAGCCCGTCATGTTGAAGTACTTGCTGAAGCTGTTGATGCTGATGACCTGGTCGTCGATCGCCAGCGCGGTCTGCCCGAAGGCATCGTCGTACGACAGGCCGAGGTAGATCTCGTCGATGAGCGTGATGCCGCCACGTTGGCTGACAACCTCGTGGATGCGGCGAAGCTCGCCCGGCGCGATCGAGGTGCCGGTCGGGTTGGATGGCGATGCCAGCAGCACGCCCCGCGTGCGGTCGGTCCATGCGGCTTCGACCTTGGCGGCGCTGAGCTGGAAGCGCTCGGCCGCCGTGGTCGGCACCAGCACGGCGCGGCCGTCTGCGGCGGTGACGAAATGCCGGTTGCACGGATAGCTCGGATCGGGCAGCAGCATCTCGTCGCCGGCTTCGATCAGGGCAAGACAGGCCAACTGCAGGGCAGCCGAAGCTCCCGCTGTGATGACGATGCGGCGCGCCGGCACGTCGACGCCGAAGCGCTGCGCGTACCAGTTGCTGATGCGTTCGCGCAGGTGGTCGAGCCCGGTGGCCTGTGTGTATTGGGTGGCGCCGGCACGAACCGCGCGGGCGGCGTGCTCCTGCACAAGCGGTGGTGCGGTGAAGTCCGGTTCGCCGATGTTGAGGAAGATCATCGGGCGGTCGGTGTGCGCCACTTCGCGAGCGAGCTTCGACGCGGCCTTGGCGACCTCCATCACATAAAAAGGCTCGATGCGCTCCGCGCGCTTCGAAATCCTCATGGCCTCGCCTTCCCACTCGCGCGGTCGGCCTCGACCTCCAATGCGCGCAGTTGCGGCGCGAGTCCGTTGAGCACGGCATTCACGTACTTGTGGCCGTCCGTCCCGCCGAATTCCTTGGCGAGCTCGATGCATTCGTTCAGCACCACGCGCCACGGTACGTCCAGGCAATTCTGGAATTCGTAGACGCCGATCCACATCACCGCGTGCTCGATCGGCGAGATCTCCGCGAGCTTGCGATCGAGCAGCGGGACGATCAGCGCATCGAGCTGCTCGGCGGACGCGATCGACCCATGCAGCAGCGCGTCGTAGTGCGCCGCATCGGCCTTGTGAAAGCCGGCGAGGTCGCGCGTGAATTCGTCGATCGCCGTCGCGTCGTTGTGGCCCACCAGATGTTGGTAGAGCGCTTGCAACGCGAATTCGCGCGCACGGCTGCGCGTGGACTTGGCGGAAGCCTTGCGTACGCCGGTGCTGGTGAGGCCCGTGCGGGTTTGACGCGGCTTGCCGCCGGTGGCTTTGGTGTCTTCGGTCATGAAAGGGTGGCGAGCAGTCGCGCCATCTCGACGGCCACGCGTGCAGCGTCGCGGCCCTTGTCGGTTTGCCGCGCAATCGCCTGTTCGAGGTTTTCGGTCGTGAGAATCGCGTTCGCGATCGGGATGCGGTAGTCGAGCGCCAGGCGGCTCACGCTCGCGCCGGATTCGTTCGCGACCAGTTCGAAGTGATAGGTCTCGCCGCGGATGATGCAGCCTAGTGCGATCAGCGCCTGATAGCGGTTCCGCTCGGCCAGCGCCTGCAGCGCGACCGGCACCTCGAGCGCGCCGGGCACGCTCACGTGATCGATGTCGGCCTTGGCGACGCCCATCGCGGCGAGTTCGCCGAGGCAGGCCTCGGCGAGCGCATTGGTGATGTCTTCATTGAAGCGCGCTTGCACGATGCCGATGCGCAGCCCCTTGCCGTCGAGTTCGACGTCGGCGCCCTTGTTCGCGTGTTGCATCAGTCGGCCCGCCCTAGGTGTCGGTGGTTCATTTATTCGTTGTCCTTGGAGATGTAGCCGGCGATCTCGAGGCCGTAGCCTGCCGCCATGCTGGGCATGCGACGCGGCGCGCCCAGGAGATTCATCTTGTGCACGCCGCATTCGCGCAGGATCTGCGCGCCAATGCCGTAGCTGCGCAGGTCCATGCGGCCGCGCTCGGGTGCCTGGGCAGGGCGTGCGGTGCCGTCGAACTGCGCCAGCAGCTCGGCGCCGGTTTCGCCGCAGTTCAGCAGAACGGCAACCCCTTTGCCTTCGGCCGCAAGATGGGCGAGGCTGGCGTCGAGGCTCCAGGAATGCAGGGCGCGATTGCGTTCGAGCGCATCGAGGACCGAGAGCGGTTCATGCACGCGCACGTCCACTGTGTCGGCGGCGTTCCACTTGCCGCGGACCAGGGCCAGGTGCACGCCGTTGCTGGGCTTGTCCCTGAACGCGTGGGCGGTGAAGGGCCCCCACGCGGTTTCGATCTCGCGGCAGCCCACTTTTTCGATCAGGGACTCGGTGCGGCTGCGGTGCTCGATCAGGGCGGCAATGGTGCCGATCTTGATCTCGTGCTCGGCTGCGAAGAGCTGCAAGTCGGGTAGCCGGGCCATGGTGCCATCTTCGTTCATCACCTCGCAGATCACAGCAGCCGGCGAGCAGCCGGCCATGGCGGCGAGGTCGCAGCCGGCCTCAGTGTGGCCGGCCCGCATGAGTACGCCGCCATCCACGGCCTGCAGGGGGAAGATGTGCCCCGGCTGGACCAGGTCGGCGGCGACAGCGTTGGGCGCGACTGCGGCCTGCACGGTTCGCGAGCGGTCCGCTGCCGAAATGCCGGTCGTCACGCCTTCCGCGGCCTCGATGGACACGGTGAATGCAGTCGAATGCTTTGCGCCGTTGCGCGCCACCATCGGCGGCAGCTGAAGCCGCTCGCACATTTCGCGCGACAGCGTGAGGCAGATCAGCCCACGGGCATGGCGCGCCATGAAGTTGATGGCCTCCGGCGTCACATGGTCGGCGGCGAGGACGATGTCGCCTTCGTTCTCGCGGTCTTCCTCATCGACCAGGATCACCATGCGGCCGGCGCGCAGTTCGGCCACGATGTCTTCAACCGGCGAGATGGGGGCCGGTGCTCGGGCGCCCCGCGGGGTTCCGATCGGTGTGACGGATGCATTCATGGCGCGTTGTCTTTCTTTGCAAAGGGAAGGGCGCCCGCCTGGAGCATGCGCTCCACGTAGCGCGCCACAGTGTCGATTTCGAGGTTCACGCGGCTGCCGTCCTTCAGGCTGCCGAGGGCGGTGTTCTCGACGGTGTGGGGGATCAGGTTGATGCTGATTTCGCTGCCGTTCGGGCCGTCGCTCACGGTGTTGACCGTCAGGCTCACGCCGTTCACGGTGATCGAGCCCTTGTAGGCCAGGAAGCGGGCCAGGACGGGCGGGGCGAGCACGCGGAGCTCCCAGCTTTCGCCGACCGGCGCGAAATGGCTCACCGTGCCGATGCCGTCGACGTGGCCGGACACGATGTGGCCGCCCAGCCGGTCGCTGGCGCGCAATGCCTTTTCGAGATTGACGCGCGTCGCCTCCTCCGACAGGCCGGCCGTCTTGTCGAGCGATTCGGCTGAAATGTCAATGGTGAAGACTTGCTGCGCCGGGTCGAGTGTGGTGACGGTCATGCAGGCGCCATTGAGCGCGATGCTGTCACCGAGGCCCACGTCGTCGAGATAGCCGTCAGGCACCGCGATGCTGAGGCGCTTGCCGTGGGATGAAGAGCTGCCGAGGTCGTGGACGGCGGCGATGCGCCCCACGCCGGTGATGATTCCGGTGAACATCCCGGCATTTTCGCAGAGATGCGGGCCCCTGCTGTGCGCAGACCCTAGAAAGCGTCTCGGCCCGCGATTCGGGCCAGGATCCTGATGTCGCGTCCGAAGCGATCGACGGAGCGGAAATCCAGGGGGAGGGCCCCCGCCAGGGCTGTCAGCGGGCCCCCGGCAAAGGGGTGGCTTGCCATGTCCAAGCCGTCGCCGAGGAATTTCGGGGCCAGGTAGACCAGGAATTCATCGACCAATCCTTCGCGGATCAGTGAGCCATTGAGCTTGTGGCCGGCCTCCACATGCAACTCGTTGATCTCGCGCGCCGCCAGGTCGTGCAGCATGGCGGCAAGATCCACCTTGCCGTCTGCGTTGGCCAGAACCGTGATTGTGGCGCCCCGCGCCTCCAGGGCTCGGGCTTTGGCCTCGTCCCTGCTCGCTGCATAGATCCAGACTTTGCGGTCGGGGACGTCGAAGATCTTCGCCTCGGGCGGCGTTTGCAGCCGGCTGTCCACCACTACCAGATGCGGTTGCCGCGGGGTCTCGACCAGGCGCACGTCGAGGCGCGGGTTGTCGTCCATCAGCGTGCCGACGCCGGTCAGCACCGCGCTCGCTCGCGCCCGCCACGCGTGGCCGTCGGTGCGCGCGGATTCGGAGGTGATCCACTGGCTCACGCCATTGGTCAGGGCTGTCTTGCCGTCGAGCGATGCGGCGACCTTGAGTCGCACCCAGGGCGTCTTGCGCACCATGCGACTGAAGAAGCCGATGTTGAGCTCGCGCGATTCGGCGCCACCGGGTCCGACCACGACCTCGATGCCCGCGGCGCGAAGGCGCTCGAAGCCCTGACCGCCGACAAGCGGATTCGGATCCGAGACCGAGGCGACCACACGGCGGATGCCCGCGGCAACCAAGGCATCGCAGCAGGGAGCGGTGCGGCCATGATGGGAGCAGGGTTCCAGCGTGACATAGGCCGTTGCGCCTTTGACCGAATGGCCTCGCGCCACAGCATCCTGCAATGCCACGATCTCCGCATGGGGGCCCCCTGCGCGTTGTGTGTGGCCGACTCCGACGATGTTGCCGGCGGCATCCGTCAGGACGCAGCCCACACGGGGGTTGGGATCGGTGAGATAGCACGCATCGACGGCGAGTTGTAGTGCTGCGGCGATCTGTTGCGCATCGGCGTTGAGAGGGGGCATGGAAGCAACCATGTAGTCGAACGGAGTACCGCGCTGCGAGAGTCTGGAAGATCGTCGCGCGACGCACCGGTCGAATCATACGAGCGGTAGCCAAACGGAGATGAACGGCGGCGCACCGACGTGAGCCGTCATTAGACTGCGCCTTCGAAACACAAGGGAAACGCTTGTGAGTATCGGTGCTCAGGGAGGAAAAAAACATGGCGTTATGCAAACGTCCGGCCGCAGGCTTTTCGCTGATCGAAGTGCTTGTCTCGATCGTCGTTCTCAGCCTTGGAATGCTGGGAGTCGTGGGGATGTTGATGACATCCGCGAGAAGCACGACAGAGTCCGGATCGTTCACCGCGGCTGTCAATCTGGTGCGCGAGCTGTCGGAAAAAGCGCGCATCAACAAGAACGTTGCAGCAAGGAATGTCGGCAACCCCTATCTGGTCGACCTGGAGAGCAAGGATGCTCTTCCTGGCCAGGAGGGCGGCAATTGCATCGGAGCCCAGGCCACTTGCAATGCGGCGACCCTGGCAGCCTGGGACATTCGCCAATGGGTCCTACGCGCCAGAAGCAAGCTGCCGGAGGCGCACGTCGTCGTCTGCTTCGATGACGCCCTGGTGAGCGACGCCAGCGAAGATTTCAAATACTCGTGGGATTGCTCCGGCGAAGGCCGCAACCTGGTCGTCAAGATGGGCTGGGTGCCACGGATGGGAAGCGAAGACGAGATGGCCCAGAGGGAGCCTCGCATCGTCATGCAACTGATCCCGGGGCATGACTACGTTGGCTCCGAAAGCTCCTGAGGTGGCGGCCCGACCGCAGCAGCGCGGCGCGACCTTGATCGAGTTGATGATCGCCATGGCGATCGGACTGGTCATCGTGCTCGCCGCCTCGACGGCCTTCCTTGCAGGGAAGAAGCTATTCAATACCGACGCCGACGTGCAGGAGGTTCAGGAGTCACTTCGCTTCACACGCCATGTGGTTCAGGGCCTGCTTCGCCAGGCGGGATACGCGGACTATGCGCCCGATCATCAGACCGATGGCGTGGGCGTCGTCGCGGGCAACGCAACGCTGCTGGCTGGCTCCGAGAGTCCGTTTGATCTCCATGTCGTCGGCGCCAGCAACACCACGGTCGGCAAGACAGGCAGCAGTTTTGGCCAGAACGACACGGACGAGAAGGCCCGGAATGACTCGCTTCTCGTGCGCTTCTTTGGTCGCAGCAATGCCAATGGGGACGGCAAAGAAGACGGGACCATGGTCGACTGTCTTGGCATCGCTCACGCGGGGCCCGCCAACGCGCCTTCGGCCGATGACCGAGTGTGGAGCTTTTTCTTTGTGGCCCTTGCGGAGGACGGAGAGCCAGAGCTCTTTTGCAAGTACCACTCCGACAAATCCGACAAGGATGAATTCCAGTCGCAGCCGTTGGCACGCGGTGTCGAGAAATTCAAGGTTGTCTACGGCTACGACGGCGATGGCGACAGCGTTCCGGATACCTGGCTCGAGGCCAGGGACATTGCAGGCAAAGCTGCAAGCGGAGGCAGCGTCAATGACGAATGGCGCAAGGTCGTGGCGGTGCGTGTGGGCGTTGTGGCCCGGAGCATTCGCCCGAATGGCGATCTGAAAAAGGTCGACGGCGAAGACTATCGACTGTTTCCGCTGGGCGCTGAATTCGAGAACATCTATTTCGATCCGCCGGATGACGGGCGTTTTCGCTCGGTCGCGACGTTCACCGTGATGTTGCGCAACGTCGCGAGGGACCCCGCATGAGTCAGCGTTCGTCAAGGAGCGTCGCCTTGCGTCGGCAGGCTGGCTTTTCGCTGATCGTCGTGTTGTTGCTCTTGATCGTGGTCACCGCACTCGGCTTGGGCGCCGCACAGCTTTCAGTCATCAATGAACTTGCCGCGCGCAACGATCGAGACAGGGAAATCGCATTCCAGGCAGCCGAGGCGGCATTGATCGACGCCGAACTCGATGTGCTTGGCCCGAACAAGCACACCGGAGCGCGCCTTTGCTTGTTCAACAACAAGGATGTCGCGCCGTTCGTCGCGGGGTGTGGGGGCGTGGGAAACAACCAAGGTCTTTGCGCACCCGCAAATCCGGGCGCAACACCCGCATGGATGAGTGCCGACCTGTCGCCGGAGAGCAGGACATCTGTCGAATACGGCACGTTCACCGGACAGAAATACGTGACGGGAACAGGCGCGATGCCTGTTGCGCCGCCGCGCTATGTCATCGAGGTCATGCGCAACAACGGCGGGTGGGAAGCCAATCGTCTTCAGAGTGCGAGCGCCGGCAAGACCACCAATCTCTTTCGGGTCACCGCCATCGGCTTTGGCGTCAGGAAGGAAACCCAGGTGGTTCTGCAAACCAATTTGTATAAGCCGACGGTAAGTAGCGGCTGTCCATAAAGGAGGGAAGTTGAAATTGTTCGAGATTCGGAAAAGGGATTTGAAGAACGCGTTCATCGCGCTATCGCTCTATCTTGCTGGCGCGTCCACATTGGCGGCCGCGACGCCACCGGATGCCCTGCTGTCGGATGTGCCGCTGTTTTCCACGACATCGCGGGTCAAGCCCAACATGGTGCTGGATCTGTCCGTCGAATTTCCGACGACGGGCGCCGCCTATCGGACGGCGTTCGATATCAAGGCGTCCTACATCGGCTACTGGGACCCAATGGGGTGCTACGACTATTCCACCGAGGACGGGCACTTCAAGCGCAAAGCGACGGCAGCCGTTTCGAATGGCGCCATCGTCTGTTCAGACAAGTGGAGCGGGAACCTGCTGAACTGGGCTGCGTCGTCCGCAATCGACATGCTCCGCTATGCAATGACGGGTGGCGATCGTGTGGAAGACACGCCGAAATCAACCGTGCTCCAACGCGCGGTTCTTCGGTCCGACTTCTACAACAACGAAAGTCATTTCCCCAGGCGCTCAGTGACTGGCAATCTCGACAGACTGACGCCGCTGGTTGCGAACGAGCTCGTGGAGAAGGACGGCACAGTCAATTTTTCCAATTGCGGCAACTACTTGTTCGTGGGATCGACTTCGTCCGGCACATGCAGCAAGCCGGGGGCTGATCAAAGCTTTGGTCCTCTTGGCGCAGCGCCGTACTACGCCCGCGTCGAGGTGTGTTCGGCGGAAGAAGGTCCTATTCGCAGCGACCTTTGCCTGAAGTATCCAAACGGGAAGTACAAGCCTGTGGGCACGATTCAAAGTAACGCCGAGAAGATGCGATTCGCCGCGTTCGGCTATTTGATGGACCAGAGAAACGCGCGCTACGGCGGTGTTCTGCGAGCGCCCATGAAGTTCACAGGACCTGTGGTTGAGAACGGCAAGTTCGAACGGATCGCGAATGCCACTGCGGAGTGGGATGCAAATACGGGTGTATTCCTCGCCAACCCCCTTTCGAGCGACGAGGGGGCGAGTGGCGTGGTGAACTATCTCAATCGATTCGGGCGTACCGGGTTGGCGCCTGGCACCTACAAGACTTTTGATCCGGTCGGGGAGATGTATTACGAGTCTCTTCGCTATTTGCAGGGTCAAGCGCCGACGCCCGAGGCTGCCAAAGGCATGACGACAGGGATGAAGGGCGGCTTCCCTGTCTACAACATGACGGACAAGTGGGGCGAGGGCGCGAAGAGCGGATGGGACCCTGTCATCTCGAGCTGTCAACGCAACCACGTCGTGGTGATCGGGGACCTTCACACGCACCATGATGGCTCCCTCCCGGGGCTGAAGACCGACGGCCGCGATGGTTGGGCCGGCGCTCGTCCAGTCGAAACCTCGGAGCCCGACACCACCTTCTGGTCGAAGATCGTGGGCGCCTTTGAAAACAACGAGGCGGTCGCCTACCCGGACCCGTCGGGAAAGAACACCACATTGATGACGCGCGGCAACGCCGACGGGCCGCGCGCCATTGCCTATACCGATACCCTCAAGAACAGGCAAGCAATCACGTCGGCGAACATCGCCACGTTGAATGTGGGCTATGACCAAGGTTCCTTGGGTTGGGCCGGACTGGCCTATTGGGCCAATACGCAAAAAATTCGCGACGATTACCCCGATGTGCGCGTCAAGACCTACACCATTGACGTCGACGATTCTGGCTTGGGCACCGTCAAAGAGAAGCAACGCGGCAGCGCGTTCTATCTTGCCGCGAAGTACGGTGGCTTTGACGACAAGAACAACGATGGCAATCCCTTTGTGACCGCCATTGGACCCGAAGCCCAAGAGTCGCTTTCGAACGCCGAATGGCAATCGGGCTTGGACGACGATGGAATGCCGAAGCCGGCGAATTACTTTCTCGCGAGCAAGCCGCGGGAAATGATCGCGGCCATCCGCAAGATCTTCACGAATGTCGGTGAAGCCAGCGGGAGCCTCGCGGGTGGTGCCTTGTCGAGTTCGCGCATCGCCTCGAAGGGAGCGAGCCTCTATGTTCCTCGAATGGACAGCACTCGCTGGTCCGGCTCGGTGCTCGCCTACAAGCTGAGCTATGCGAATGGCGCGGTGAGCCAGGACCCTGTGCCGCTCTGGAACGCCGGCGACCGGCTGACCGGCGATCCTCAGGCCCACCCCCCGATTCCGGTGCGCGACCCGGATACCCGGCGCATCTTCACCATGCTCAGTTCCGGAAGCGGGGCCGAGTTCACTTGGAGAGCGCTGAAGGTTGACGGCACATTGAGGGGCTACCTGGACACCGAACCCTACTCACCGACCGAGGCCAAAGACGATCTCGGTGAATCTCGCATCGACTACCTGCGCGGCGATCGTTCGATGGAAACCGACAAGATCGGCGGCATGTTCAGAACGCGCGATTCGGTCATGGGTGACGTCGCGAACGCGACGCCATTGCTGGTCGAAAGCGGCGGTGTGCAAGCGGTCCTTGTGGGCGCCAATGACGGCATGCTTCACGCATTGGACGCCGGCACCGGCGACGAGTTGTTCGCCTACGTGCCGCGTGCGCTGTATGCCAAGCTGGGCGCCTACACCTCGCCGGACTACGTGCACCAACCCAACGTGGACGGCAGTCCCGCGGCGAGCAAAGTCGACATGGCAAACGGAACGCGGAAGACCGCGCTGGTTTCCGGCATGGGCGGTGGTGCGCGCGGCGTGTTCGCGCTGGACGTGAGCGATCCGGCCCGATTCTCTGCAAGTCATGTGATGTGGGAGTTCACAGGCGCCGATGACCCGGATATGGGCTACGTCACGCAGGCGCCGCGCATCCTGAGATTCCGCACGAATGCCGCCGCGAGTGGCCGGGCCGCCGTCTACCGTTGGTTTGCCGTGGTGCCCTCTGGCTTCAACAACGGCAACGCGAACAAGGCAGCGGCCCTGTTCCTGCTTTCGTTGGACAAGCAAGCCGGTGCGCCGTGGGTGCTCAATCAAGACTATTTCAAGATCGTGCTGCCGGACCCTGCTGACGCGACGATGCCCAACGCATTGGGCCCGGTTGGCGACTACACCACGTCTGACAACATGACCCGTTTTCTTTATGCCGGCGATACGCAGGGCAACTTGTGGAAGTTCGACTTCACGAAGACCGCGCCGTGGAACGAGTCCAGCGCTTTGGCGTTGAGTGGCGCGCCGCTGATGGTTGCCAGGGATGGCCAGGGAAGGAGACAGCCGATCACCATCGCGCCGGAAGTGGGTGTGGGTCCCGACGGCGGCGCGATCGTGCTGTTCGGTACCGGCAAATTCGTCGAAGTCGATGACCTGGCCAGCCGCGACGTCCAAACGCTCTATGGCGTGTACGACAACGACACGGTCATTCCTGCCACCGAGACGCGCACCCAGTTGCAAGTGCGGCAGGTGCAACCGGACGTCAACCATGCAGGCCAGTTCACCATTTCAGGCGACGCTTTCGCCTATGGCAACTACGACGGCAAGAAGTCGCACCGTCGGGGCTGGTACTTCGACTTGCCGGACGCGACGAGTCAAGGCGAACGCCAAGTCTCGCAAATGGTGTTGAGCGATGGCCATCTGGTGTTCAACACCTTGATTCCCAATTCCAACGCTTGCGGCGCCGGCGGTGGCGGCCACAGCTGCGCCGTGAATGCGATGACCGGATTGGCATCGGGCAATACCTGCATTCCGTCGACGACCGGCTTGCTCAGTTCGCCGCTGGTGATTCAGGAAGGCGAGGGCGCCTTCAGCTCGACGGATTCATTCGGCCGCCGCGTCGAGACCAAGAAGACGTCCGTCATCAACCTGGGTACGAAAACGGGTTCCGGGCCGGGGACCTCGATCGTGAGCCCCATTTCGGGAGACGAGGTCTCGCAAGTTGCCGGCCGCCTCAACTGGCGTGAAGTCCTCAACTTCAAGGACGTCAACAAATGAAGCGCCCGACGACCGCGCGGCGGCTTCTGTCGCGCGGCTTCACGCTGATCGAACTGATGATCGTGGTGGCGCTGGTGGCCATTCTTGCCGCCATCGCCTATCCGTCTTACATGGATTCAATGCGAAAAGGTTGGCGCGCGGAAGCACGTACCGCACTCATGCAGGAGATGCAGCAGCAGGAACGCGTCTATACCCAACGCGCAAGGTACAAGACCAATGCAGCGCACAAGAAGTTCTCAGGCGACAGTGATGCGGGCAGCAAGTACGACATCGATGTTGATGCATGCGACGGACGGGACGACGCTGGCCGGTGCATCAGGCTGACGGCCAACCTGAGGGCCGGGTTCTCGGATCCTGCGGTCGGCAACATCTGGATCGAAAGTACGGGGCTCAAGGGCTGTGACGGCGACGACAAAAGCAGGTGCTGGCAATGAACGCTCTACTTGCATTTCGCAATCGAGCCCGTGGCTTCACGTTGGTGGAGATGGTGGTCGTGGTCGCGCTCGTCGCGATCCTGGGCGCGATCGCAGTGCCCAATTTTCGGGATCTGCTGCTCAATCAGCGGCTGGCTTCCAACACCAGCGATTTCGTTGCCGCGTTGAGCGTGGCACGGACCGAGGCCATGAAGCGTTCGCAGAGGGTCAGGCTTCTTCCCAGGAATCAGGATTGGGCCAACGGCTGGGAGGTGGCAACCACCGTCGGCAACGAAACGGAAGTGCTGCGCGCATTCGAAGCGCTCCGAGCAGGCGTTGAGATCGATTCCGCGACCGGCAACGGCTTCAGGAATACGATCACCTTCGACGCCAATGGCTTCGCGCGGGGCAGCGCAGGGTGCCTGACATTCAAGGCGGAAACGGGGCGACGCAGTTCCGTCGTTCTTTCGATGTCCGGCCGGCCGAAGGTCTGCGACCCCGACAAGCGAGGCGACTGCGGCTCGAGCAATTGCAATCAGGGATGACGCCGCTGGGGATTTTTCAAATGTCCCTCAGCAGTTGCCTGAACTCGTCCACATCCTCGAAGCTGCGGTAGACCGAAGCGAACCGGACGTAGGCCACCTTGTCGAGCCGTTTGAGCTCGCGCATCACGAGTTCGCCCACCTTGGTCGATTCGATCTCGCGCAAGCCGCTGGAAAGCAGCTTCTGCTCGATGCGCAGCAATGCGGTGTCGATCTGCTCGATGCTGACCGGCCGCTTGCGCAAGGCCAGCATCATCGAGGCACGAACCTTCGCCGCGACGAAGTCGGCACGGCTGCCGTCCTTCTTGACGACGACGGGGAAGTTCACGTCCGGGCGCTCGTAGGTGGTGAAGCGCTTGTCGCAGGCGCCGCACTGCCGGCGGCGGCGGACGAAGTCGCCGTCCTCCGAAACACGGGTCTCGACGACCTGCGTTTCGAGGTGGCCGCAGAAAGGGCATTTCATGCGACAGCTCCGCCGGGTACGGCAGTCATGGGATCAGCGGTAGACCGGGAAGCGACTGGTCAGCGCGTTCACCTTGGCGCGCACGGCCTCGATGTTGGCCGCATCGCGCGGGTTTTCGAGCACGTCCGCGATCAGGTTGGCGGTGATCCGGGCTTCCTCGTCCTTGAAGCCGCGGGTCGTCATGGCCGGGGTGCCGATCCGCACGCCGCTGGTGACCATGGGCTTCTCGGGATCGTTGGGAATGGCGTTCTTGTTGATCGTCATATGGGCATCGCCCAGCACGGCTTCGGCTTCCTTGCCGGTGATGCCCTTGGCGCGCAGGTCGACAAGCATCACGTGGCTCTCGGTGCGACCGCTCACGATGCGCAGGCCGCGCTGGGTGAGCGTCTCGGCCACGATCTGGGCGTTCTTGACCACCTGTTGCTGGTAAGTCTTGAATTCCGGAGAGAGTGCTTCCTTGAAAGCGACGGCCTTGGCCGCGATCACGTGCATCAGCGGGCCGCCCTGGAGACCGGGGAAGATGGCGCTGTTGATCGCCTTTTCGTGCTGCGACTTCATCAGGATGATGCCGCCACGCGGGCCACGCAGGCTCTTGTGCGTGGTGGAGGTCACGACGTCCGCGTGGGGGACCGGGTTGGGGTACACACCGGCGGCGACAAGGCCGGCGTAGTGGGCGATGTCGACCATGAAAATCGCGCCGACGTCCTTGGCCACCTTGGCAAAGCGCTCGAAGTCGATGCGCAGTGAATAGGCCGATGCGCCCGCGATGATGAGCTTGGGCATCGCATCGTGCGCCTTGCGCTCCATCGCGTCGTAGTCGATCTCTTCCTTGGCGTTCAGGCCGTAGCTCACCACGTTGAACCATTTGCCACTCATGTTGAGCGGCATGCCGTGGGTCAGGTGGCCGCCCTCGGCCAGGCTCATGCCCATGATGGTGTCGCCGGGCTTCAGGAAGGCCAGCATCACGGCTTCGTTCGCGGAGGCGCCGCAATGCGGCTGAACGTTGGCGGCGTCGGCGCCGAAGAGTTGCTTCACGCGGTCGATGGCCAGTTGCTCGGCCACGTCCACATGCTCGCAACCGCCGTAGTAGCGCTTGCCGGGATAGCCTTCGGCGTACTTGTTGGTAAGTTGCGAGCCCTGTGCGGCCATGACGGCCGGGGACGCGTAGTTTTCGCTCGCGATGAGCTCGATGTGGTGTTCCTGACGGGCGTTTTCGGCCTGGATGGCAGCCCAGATTTCAGGATCGGTCTGTTCGACCAGTTGATTGCGGTGGTACATGGCAGTCCTTCAAGACGATGGTCCTTGTTCTTCAACCAAACAAGGGCTGCCCAGGCGAACGGCGGAACACCTGCTCAAGACCGCAGGCGGCACGCTTCCCAGTGGTAGTCCACGTCAGCGCAATGCACCTGAAAAGGGTTGCGCCTATCGCCAGTCGCGTGCTGGCCGAGTGTAGCTGACGACGATCGCCGTCGTCTCGAAAAGCCTACGAATTGCCAAGCAAGGCGACGCGCTCGGGATCCGTCTCCGGCTGCTTGGCGGGCGCAGGGCTCACGACGGGAACAGAATTCGGGCGCGCTGCGGGCGTCGTCGAAGCCGTGATGGCGGGCGCACGCCCGGCGACAACCTGGCGCAGCCGCTCATGCTCGGCCAGTACCTTCGAGGCATAGCCGCCGTCGTCCGTGAGATTGGCGGCGCCGACGTAGAAGCGCAGTCCACCCTCGAGGGAACCGGCACGGGCGATGCATTCCTGCAGCACCTTGACGCCCACGCGCATGTTGGTGACCGGGTCGAAGGCGGTCAGCGTGCCGCCCGCGCTTTCGTACTTTTCGCCGTGGATGCGGGTCATGACCTGCATCAGGCCCTGCGCGCCGACCTGGCTTTGGGCGAACGGATTGAAGCTGGATTCGACCGCCATGATGGCCAGGATGAGCGTCGGATCGAGCTTCGTGCGCTTGCCGAGGTCGAAAGCTTCGGCGACCAATACGGTCAGCGGCTCGACCGCCACGCGGTATTTCTTGCTCAGCCAGTATGCGACGGCGGCCTGTTGCTTGGGCAGTTCCTGAGGACTGGCGGCTGTGGTGCGTTCAATGGCGGTGGGTTCGAGATCGGTGGCTACAGCGACAGCGACTTCGGGCGCAGGTTTGCGCGACTGGAGCCAGCCCATCAGCTGTTCTTCGCCCGATTGGCGAAGGTCTGGCCGAGCGGCCAGGGCGAGCGCGGCAAAGACGATCGCGAGCCCGACAAGGGCGAAGCCGTTGTGGGTGATTTCGAAAAAGCCGTCGACCACGTCGGACACGAAGGTCCGTAGCCCTCGGGTTGTGGCATCAAGCGCGTGCTTCATCGCTTTTTTTCCTTTCTGGCGGAGCTTGTTCCGCAACGCCGCAAGTAGGAGGGCGAGACTGAACGCGGCAGCGCTTGGATTGGTACGAATCAGGTCCGCGCAAAAGAGGAGGAGCGCGGCCGCCTGATCAAGCCGGGGAAATCGGCAGCGGATTCATAAGAAAGCCCTGGCGGTCTGACGTCAGGGCAAGCGGGCATTCTAGGAGTGGCTAAATACCCGGTCAAGAATAAGGAATCGAATCTTTATTCTTGAATTGATGTAATAAGTGTGAACATTAGTTCACGGATCGACAGCCCAAGGTCGATTGAAAAGCTCTCTTGAAAACTCCCTGGCGCCCGCCTAGGCTGAACTTGCCTCGACTTTGTAGGCGTTTCACCAAGGTCCAGCAGCCGAAGGAGAGATCCTGCGGTTCAGCGACTGAGGCCCAAATGGTGGCAATCTCTTGCTGCCAGCCTGGCCGGAACATTCAACTTCCGGTCGCGCGAAAGGATGGCATGGGCGTTGCGCCCGCCATCAAGCCCGGTGGCCTGACTTCGTGTCGAGCCGCCGGGCTTTCTTGTTTTTGGGCAGTCGAAGGGCAAGTGCGTTTGGGGCACACTCCCGGTCGATGAATGCAGCTTCGCTGAAACAGAACAAATGGGTGCGGCGTGGGATCGTGGCGTTGCTCGTCCTCCTGGCCGTCTGGGCTATTGCCTGGTTGGCGGTGCCGCCGATTGCCAAGAGTCAGATCCAGAAGATCGCGAGCGAGAAACTCGGCCGCCAGGTCACGGTCGGCAAGATCGACTTCAAGCCGTGGACGCTCGAACTGACGGTCAATGACTTGCAGATCGCCACGGCCGACGGTGCCCGTTCACAGGTGGCTATCAAGCGTATCTACATGGATGGCGAACTGCAGTCGATCCTGCGGCTCGCACCGGTGGTGGACGCTGTGGCGATCGATTCGCCGGCCATCCTGCTGACGCACCTTGCCGACGGCAAGTACGACATCGACGACATCCTGAAAAAACTGGCCGCTGCTCCCGATACGCCCAAGAGGGAGCCACCCCACTTTGCCATCTACAACATCGCGATCTCGGGCGGGTCGGTCGATTTCGACGACCAGACCGTCAAGCGCAAGCACGAACTGCGCGACCTCGTGCTCAATGTGCCGTTCCTGAGCAATCTGGCCTCTCAGCGTGAGGTCAAGACCGAGCCCAAGCTGGCTTTCGTCCTGAACGGCAGCAAGTTCGATTCGTCCGCATCGTCGACACCTTTTGCGGAGAGTCACAAGACCGACGCGCAACTGAGCTTCCAGGGGCTGGACCTCGTGCCCTACATGGCCTACATGCCGGGCGGACTCCCGGTCGCGCTGCAGGCCGGCAAGCTCGACGCCGACCTGAAAGTCGATTTCGAGCAGGCGGCGACGGCGGGTCTCAAGGTCACCGGCACGATCGCGGCGAACGGCATCAAGGTCGCGGACGCCAAGGGCAAGGATCTTCTCGGCTTCGATTCGCTGAAGATTGCGCTGGCCGATGTCAGGCCGTTGGATCGCGTCGTCCACCTGAGCGAAGTGGCCCTGGCCGGGCCGGAGCTCGCCGTGGCGCGCGATTCGGCAGGCCAGATCAACCTGCTGGCGATCAATCCGACGACTGGCGCCAAGGAGAAAGTGGTTGCTGTGCCAGCCCCGCCGCAGGATGGGGAAGGGGGCGCCAAGGCCGCCGAACCGCCGGAATGGCACATCCAGGTCGACAAAGTCGCGCTCACGGAAGGCGCGATCGGCTGGCGCGACGAGACGACGCAGCCGGCCGCATCGATCGACGTGAAGAATCTCGCCGTCGAAGTGAACGCGGTGACCTGGCCGATGGAAAAACCCGCGACCTTCAACGGATCGACTTCTGTTGGCGGGGCGGCGGTCAAGTTCGGCGGTGAGGCGACCGACAAGGTCGCCCAAGTCCGGACCGAGGTCGATGCCTTGCCGCTGTCGCTCGCGGCGCCGTACCTTGCGCAAAGCCTTGAACCGACGCTGGACGGCAAGCTGAGCGGCCAGATCGAGATCGCATGGACCAAGCCCGACCTCAAGTTCAAGGCGCACAGCGTCGTGGCCGAGGGACTCGCGCTCACGCAGGAAAAGACGGCGCTGGCCAGCGTCGGCCGGTTTGAGCTTCAGGATGCCGAAGTCGACATGACGGAGCACACGCTGGCGATCGGATCCTTCACGGCGTCCAGCCCGAAAGTGCGGGTCGAGCGCGACAACGAGAAGCGTTGGATGTACGAACGCTGGCTGAAGACACTGGCCGGTGGCAGCCGTGGCGACACTGTGGATGCAAAGGTGGCGGCGCCCAAGGATCCAGACGCGGGCGAGGCGCCGTCGCCGACGGCGAACACCAAGCCATGGGCGCTTTCCATCGGAAAGGTGGGGGTGGACAATGGCGCGCTGTCCTATGCCGACAACGCCAGTGCAACGCCGGTGGCCTTCGAGATCACTGCGCTGAAGGTCGACGCGCAGAAGATCACGCCCAACACCGCGACGGTCTCGCCGCTCAAGCTGTCCGGGAAAATCGCTGCGGGTCGCGCCGAGCCGGGGCGCTTTGAATACGAAGGCAACGTGGCGTTGAAGCCGATCGCCGCCGAGGGCCGCCTGCTGGTCGCCTCCCTTCCTGCGCACGCTTTCAAGGCCTACTACGCGGACGCCCTGAACATTGATATCCGCCGCGCATTCGCAAGCTACCGTGGCACCGTCAAATATGCCGCCACGCCCACTGGCATGAACGTCCGCCTGGCAGGGGACACGGCTGTGGACGACTTCCGCGCCAACAGTGTCGTCCTTACGCAGGCTCCCGGCGCGTCGAGCAACAATCAATTGTTGAGCTGGAAGACCTTGGGATTGCGCGGCGTGCAAGTGAACATGGTTCCCGGCTCGCCGGTGACGCTCGACGTGCGAGAGACCACGCTCAGCGATTTCTTCGCCCGCATCATCATTGATCCGACTGGCCACCTCAATCTGCTTGATCTGGTCAAGAAGCCCGGGCAGCCGGCACCGGGCGCCGCCGCTGCAGGTGCTCCGCCGGCAGAAGTCACCACGCGACGTAGCTGGCGCGGCACGAACACGACGACGACCGCCAAGAAGGCCCGCCGGTCGAATGGCGAGGCGCCACCACCGGCGGAGCTGATGGTCGGCGGCGCGCCGGCGACCCCGCCGCCGGCGCCCGTGGCGGCCGCACAGCCCGCCGAGCCGGCCAACCCCATGGCCCCGATCATCAATTTCGGGCCGATCGCGCTGGTCAACGGCAAGATCGACTTCTCCGATTTGTTCATCAAGCCGAACTATTCGGCCGATTTGACGGAGCTGACCGGCCGCCTGAGCGCTTTCTCCTCGAAGCCCCAGGGAGACAGGCCTGCGTTGGCGGACCTCGAATTGCGAGGAAAGGCCCAGCAAACGGCGTCGCTGGAGATCACCGGCAAGCTCAATCCGCTCGTCAAACCGCTCGAACTCGACATCACCGCCAAGATGCGCGAGCTCGACCTGCCGCCGCTGTCGCCGTATTCGATCCGCTTTGCGGGACACGGCATCGAGCGCGGCAAGCTCAGCATGGACGTGAACTACAAGATCGCGCCCGACGGGGCGTTGACGGCGGCCAATCGGCTGATCCTCAACCAACTGCAGTTCGGCGAACAAGTCGAGGGCGCCCCCGCCAGCCTGCCGGTTCGCTTGGCCGTGGCGCTTCTTGCGGATCGCAACGGTGTGATTGACGTCGATTTGCCGCTGAGGGGGTCGATCAACGATCCGGAGTTCAGCATCGGACCGCTGATCTTCAAGGCGATCGTCAACCTGATCGCCAAGGCCGCCACAGCACCCTTCGCCTTGCTGACCGGCGGAGGAGGGGGCGGCGAATCCAGCTCCGTCGTTTTCGCGCTGGGCAGTTCCGAACTGTCGGCCGAAGCCAAGGAAAGCCTCGACAAGGTGGCGAAAGCCATCGTCGACCGGCCGGCCCTGCAGCTGACAGTCGTCGGGACGGCGAGCCTTGAGCATGAGCGCGAGGCCTATCAGCGGCAACGCGTGCGCCAGCTGGCCCAGGCGGAGAAGCGCCGCGCCGCCGTCCGGGCTGGCAAGGACGCTGCCGACGTCGAGCCTCTCACCGACGGGGAATACCCTGCGCTGCTGGCCGCGGCCTACAAACGTTCGGAGATCACCAAGCCCCGGAACATGGTCGGATTGGCCAAGGATTTGCCGACCGAAGAGATGGAAAAACTGCTGGCGGCCAATATTCCCGTCGATGAAGAGTCGATGCGGCAATTGGCCGTGGATCGCGGCGCTGTCGTGCGTGATTACCTGCTGGCTCAGAAGGTGCCGAGCGAGCGCCTTTTCCTCGGCGCGGTGCGAACCAAGGCCGAGGGCGACAATTGGAAACCCGATGCCGAGCTGAAACTGGCGACCCGTTGAACCGGTCGGCAGCAACTCGGTGAAAATGGAGCGGTGCGCCGGCAATTGCCGGCGCCTTCGCTTTTTCTACAGATAACGATATTCGCGCAGTGACTTCAACTTCTTCCAAGCCTCACGACCTTCAGTCCCTCGACACGCTGACCGGCGGCGCATTCACCGCGCCCACCTCGGGCGAGCGTGCCCAGCGCATCCGCGAATGGCTCGCCGGCAATCCGTCGCCCGAGCACATGCAGGACGTGTTCAAGGAACTGAGCGGCCGCGACAAGGGCGCCGCGCGATTGCTGCGCGAAAAGCTCGATGAACTCAAGCGCGCCAAGGGCCAGGAAGCGATCGCGGTCGAGTGGACGCACAGGGCGGAAGCGCTGCTGGCGCAGCCCAAGCTCAATATCGCCGACGCGCTTGCGTGGCAGCGCGACGCAGCCAAGGCTGGTGCCCCTCTGTCGCGCGAACCGCTGGCAGGCTTCAAGGCGCGATTGGCCGAGCGCGTGAAGGGCATCGAGGACCTGCAGCACCGTGCACAGGTCCATCGCGAGGCGGCGGTCCTGCTGGCTCAGCGCTTCGAAGTGCTTTCGACCAAGAGCTGGAGCGATGCCCAGGCGGCGGAGGAAGCCCTGCGCGCGGATGTCGCACACTGGCAACAACAGGCCGCCGAAATTGCAGCAGATGGCAACTGGAGCAGCCTCGACGCCAAGTTTGCGCCGCAACTCGAGTCCTCCAAGGCGCAGTTGCTGGTGGTGTCCGATGCATTCCATGCAGCGTTGGCGCAGGCCCAGGCCGCCGCGGCTGATCCTGCGGCACCGCTGCCGCCCGTTCCTGTGTGGGCCGACGAGCTGCGCATTGCCCGTGGCGGCGCGCCTGAGACGGCAGCTCCTTCGCCGCAGAAGCCCGCCGGGCCGAAGGTTGACCCGGAAAAGCGAGCCGCTGCGCACGAAGCCGTGCAGGCTGCCCTCGCCAAACTGGAGCAGGAAACCGCCGAGGGGCATGGCAAGGCCAGCGCCGGTGCGGCGGCTGCATTGCGCGCGGTCCTCAAGGAACACGGCAGGTTGGTCGACGCACCGCTCGAAGCCCGCGTTCACGCGGCCCTCGTGGCCGCCGGTGAGCTCGAAGGCTGGCAGCGCTGGAGCGCAGACAAGGTCCGCGAAGAACTCGTCGCCAAGGCCGAAGGCCTGCTGAAGCGTCCCGAAGGCCAGGCCTTGGGTGGCCGCAAGATGCAGGAGACCCTGCGCGCATTGCGCGAGCAGTGGAAGCAGTCCGACCAGGGCGGTGTGCCCAATCACGCGCTGTGGAAGCGCTTCGACGAGGCATGCAATGAAGCCCACAAGGTTGTCGAGGCGTGGCTCGATAAAGTTCGCGCCGACGCGGCCGAGCATCGTGCCCAGCGCGTGGCCCTCATCGAGGAAGTGAAGGCATGGGCCGCGGAACACGCGCAGACTTCCGACCTGAAGGCGGTGAATCGCGCGCTTCATCAGTTCGCCGATCGCTGGCGCGATGCAGGGCACGTCGGTGAAAAGGTGTTCGCCGAGTTGCAGGCGCAGTGGAGCGAGGCCTTCGGCGCTGCGCGGACGCCGTTCGAGGAGCAGCAGAAGGCCAGCGTCGAGCGCCGGCAGGCCATGATCGCCGAGGCTACCGAACTCGGCGCTGCGCCAATGTTGCGCATCGACGCCGTAAAGGCGCTCCAGCAACGCTGGCAGGCCGAAGCGCAATCCGTGCCCCTCGATCGCCGCCACGAGCAGAAGCTGTGGGATGCGTTCCGCGCGCCGATCGACGAGGCCTTCAACCGCAAGACCGCGGAGCGCGAAAAGGCCTCCGCAGCGATGAGCGAGCACGATCGCAACGTGCTGAACGCGTCGAAGGCGCTGGAAGCTGCGAACGCAACCGGCGACGCGCAGAAGATTCGTGCTGCGGTCGCCCAACTGGAAGCGGCTATTCGCGGCGAGGCACCCAAGGTGGCACCGGCTCCGGCACCTGCGGCCGATGGTCCCGCCGTGGGCGCTACCGAAGTGGTGGCACCAGGCCAGGCTGCGGCTGAGTTCAGCGAGAGCGCCGCGCAGGAGCCCGCGCCGGAAGATGCTGACGCCCTGCCCACGGGCGCGCCGGCCGCCGAAGCGACCGCTGTCGATCTGGTGGCGCCTGCGGACGGTGCAGATCCGTCTGCACGCTCCGATCCTGAGGCCGCGCCGCCAGCGGCGGCGCCGAAGCCGGCACCCAAGCCCGTGGTTGCTGTACGGGGCGACGACCGCCCTGGCAACAAGAAGGCCGAAGCCACGCCAGCCGCGCGCGGTGGAAGGTTTGGCGATCGCCGCGACAGCCGTGGCGCGCCCGGCGGCCCAGGCGGGCGTTCTGGCCCCAACGACCGTCCTCCGCGTGGCAGCGAGCGCGGCGCACCCGCAGGCGGACGCTTCGGCGACCGCCCGCCGCGATTCGAAGACCGTGGCCCTCGCTTGGGTGACGCCGCTTTCCGTGCGCAACGTGATGCGCTCGAGCGGGCTGAGTTCGCCTTGCGCAAGCTTGCAGCACAAGCGCATGGTGAGGCACTTACGCAGGTCCTTGGCGCATGGGAAAAACGCGATGCGTCGCAATTGCCGAGCGTGCAGGAATTGGGTCGCGCCGTCACGCCAGCTGTGCGGACGAGTTGGTCGCAAGCGGTGGGAGCGTCGCCGTCGGCTCAAGCCGCCGATGCAGCCGAAGCACTGCTGCGCCTCGAAATGGCCGCCGAAGTCCCCACGCCGGCCGAGCAACTGGAAGCCCGTCGTGCATTGCAACTCAAGCTGCTGACACGACGCGGCGACCCGGCACCGGCGCAAACCTGGGGCCAGGACGCCGGCAAGGTGCTGGCGGCTCCGCACGACCCGGCATCTGCGCGCCGGCTGCAGAACGTGCTCAAGGCGCTGCTTCGCAAGTGAGACATGCCGGTCGGTCTTCGGGCCGGCCGGTGATCAGACCTTGTTCGGCGCCGTAAAGAAGTCGTCGAACAAGGCGACAAGTTCGGGAAAGTCTCCCCGCAACTGGCTGCGATTCACGAAATAGGCTTCGCAAGCGACAGCGAAGAATTCGCCCATCGATTGGGCAGCGTAGGAATCGAGCCAAGGGGGCTCGCCGCCGAAGCGCTCGGCAACGATGGTTTTCTCTCGAAACACGTCGAATGCCGGCTGAAGCACCGCCAGCCAGGCGGCGCGCGCTTCGCGTCCGTTCCCAGTACCGCGGAAGCCAGGAGGCAAAGGCGGGCAACCATCGACCGAGCCGCCGCGCATATCGATCTTGTGGGCGAATTCGTGGATCACGACGTTGTAGCCCTCGGCCTGCGTGGCGCCGCTGGCGAGCACGTCCTGCCAACTCAGCATGACCGGCCCCCGGTCCATGGCCTCTCCGGCCACGACCTCTTCGTATTCGTGGACCACGCCGGTCGCGTCGACAGTCTTGCGTTGGGCAACGACTTCGGACGGGTGCACGACGACGCCAATGAAATCGTCGTACCAGTTGAGTCCGCCCTTGAGATGCAGCACCGGGAGAACTGCCTGCGCGGCGATCGCCAGCGCGACCTCGTCGGAAATGACGAAACCATGCGCGCCATGGAAGCGCTTGTCTCGCAGAAACTCGGCCGCCAGTTTGCGAAGGCGTTCCACATCGACAGCGGGGCGTTCAGCAAGAAAACGGTAGCGCGCCAACGTCGCCTGCCACGCGGCCTCGGGTATGGGGGGTGCCGCGCGCAAACTGCGCAGCCATCCGAACATCAGCGGAGATCGACGCGTTGCGCGCCGGCGCTGGAGATGCACAGCAATTGAGCGCGCGGAGGATGGGCGGTGACGTCCCAGTCGCTCAGGACGATCCGTTGGAGGCCCTCGCCCAGCGGGTGAACGGCAGGTTTGTGAGTGTGGCCGTGCACCAAGGTTGTCGCTCCAGCCTGTTGCAACCAGTCGCGAGCGGCGTCCGGGTCGACGTCGGCCCAGACCATGTCGGGGCTGTGCTTGCGGTCTTCACTCTGCGCGCGGACCGATCGCGCGAGTGCGCGACGTTCCTCGATCGGACGGGCGAGCACGGCGTCTTTCCACGCCGGTGTCCGCACCTGCGCCCGGAAACGCAGGTATTCGGTGTCTTCCAGGCACAGTAGATCGCCGTGACTCAAGAGCCAGCGCTTGTCGTGGAGCACGAGCAAGGTTGGATCGTCGATGAGCGTCATGCCGCTTTGCGCCGCGAAGGCCGGGCCGAGCAGGAAGTCCCGATTCCCATGCATGAAGAAAACAGGCCGCCGCGCCGTCGCGGCGCGGAGCACGTCGGCGCATTGCGCCTCGAAGCCGGGAAGGGTGGCTGCGTCGTCGCCGATCCATACCTCGAAGAGGTCGCCGAGGATGAAGATCGCATCGGCGGGCGAGGTTTCGAGATAACCCCGCCATGCATCGAAAGTGGCCTGATCCGCGGCCTGCAGGTGGAGGTCGGAGATGAGATCGACCGTGCGCCAGTTTGGCGGCGCCACGATCTCGGCAAACGCCTCCATGGGCAACGTCAGGCCTTGACGACGGCCTTTTCGATCACGACGTCCTCGAGCGGCACGTCGTCATGGAAGCCTTTGCGGCCCGTCTTGACGGCCTTGATCTTGTCGACGACGTCCTTGCCCTCGACGACCTTGCCGAACACGGCGTAACCCCAGCCTTGAGCCGACGGCGCGGTGTGGTTCAGGAAGCCGTTGTCGGCCACATTGATGAAGAACTGTGCGGTGGCCGAGTGAGGCGCGTTGGTGCGTGCCATTGCCACCGTGTAATTGTCGTTCTTGAGGCCGTTGTTGGCTTCGTTCTGGATTTCGGCGCCGGTCGGCTTCTGCGACATGCCTGGCTCGAAACCGCCACCCTGGACCATGAAGCCCGGGATCACCCGGTGAAACACGGTGTTGTCGTAGTGGCCCTTGGTCACATAGGCGAGGAAGTTCTCGACGGTCTTGGGCGCCTTGTCCTGGTCGAGTTCGAGCGTGATCACGCCCTTGTCCTTGATGTGCAGTTCGACTTGGGGATTGCTCATGAGGGCTCCTTTGATTACTTCGCCACGGTGGCGGACTGGATGGTGATGGTTTCGAGGGGGACGTCCTGCATCCCGCCCTTGTTGCCTGTGCGTGCGGTACGGATTTTGTCGACGACCTCGGTGCCGGAGATGACCTTGCCGAACACCGCGTAGCCGTAACCGTCGGGGTTGGGCGCATTGAGGTTGGCGTTGTCCTTCACGTTGATGAAGAACTGCGCGGTGGCCGAGTTCGGGTCGGACGTGCGCGCCATCGCGATGGTGTACTTGTCGTTCTTGAGGCCGTTCTTCGCTTCGAGCGGGATGGGCGCGCGCGTCGGCTTCTGCTTCAGGTCGGGCGTGAAGCCGCCGCCCTGGATCATGAAGCCGTCGATGACGCGGTGAAATACCGTGCCGTCATATTGCTTGTCCTTGACGTACTGGAGGAAATTCTCGACGGTCTTGGGCGCCTTGTCTGGGTACAGCTCGACGACGATGTCACCGGCCGAGGTGCTGAGCTTGACGCGCGGGGCGTTCTGCGCCCAGGCGGTCCCGGCGATGGCCAGCGTGGCGGCCGCGATCAGCGCCGCGCGGCGCGAGATGGCTTGAAAGGTCACGGGAGAGTCGCTTTCCGAAAGTTGCGCCGAGGCGCGGTGGACAGGTGGCTTACCGGCGAACGGGCTTGCGGCCGTCCGCGGGCGCCGCCGGAAGGTCGCCGGTGTTCGGCGCGCTGAACATCTGGCGGATCAGTACGAGCTTGGGAGGCACGGTAGTGTTGCCGGGTTCGAGCTGTTTGGCGCGGCTATAGGATTGCGCCGCGAGGCGGACATACACGTCGCCGAGGTTCTCGTGTGCGGTCGCGTAGTCCGGGTTGAGCTTGGTCGCCATTTCGAGCGCCGCGCGCGCCTTGTCGAATTGGCTTTGCGCCGCATACAGGGCGGCCAGGTTGTTGTAGGGCTCGGGCAGTTCCGGAAAATCCTGGGTGAGCTGCGTAAAGGCGGCTGTCGCCTCGGTCTGCTTGCCTTGCTCGGTGAGGATCACGCCGCGCAGGAAGCGCATCTGCGGATCGCGAGGCTTGCCGGCGATGTAGGTGTCGGCCTTTGCCAATGCCTCGTCGGATTTGCCTTGGCGGAGAAGCGCATTGACGTCGCCGTAGTCGTCGGCATACGCCACGCCCAGGGTCATCGCGAGCAGGAGGGCAGGGAAAATACGGAAGAGTGATGAAGGCAAGTTGGCGGCGCTCTGCATGAAGCCTCGAGTAAAGGAGGGGACACAGGCCTCGTAAACACGCGGAAAATATCCGTCGGTGGCCGTTTATACTGCGAGGGATTGTAGCCGAGGGGCCACGTCCAACCCCTCGTCCCAGCAGCACATACACCCCTGAAAAACCCGCTGTCCTTCGCCCGTTTCGAACGAGCGCGAACCGACGCTTTTCGAGCCTCATGAGTCTTCGCATCTACAACACGCTCTCGCGTGAATTGGAGGAATTTTCTCCTCTGCAACCAGGCAAGGTGAGCATGTACGTGTGCGGAATGACCGTCTACGACTATTGCCACCTGGGTCACGCGCGTTCGATGATCGCGTTCGACGTGGTGCATCGATGGCTCAGGGTCTCCGGTCTGGCGGTGGACTACGTTCGCAACATCACCGACATCGACGACAAGATCATCCGCCGCGCGGTGGAGAACGGCGAGAGCATCCGCGCGCTCACCGACCGGATGATCGATGCCCTGCACGAGGACGCGGACGCGCTCGGCATCGAGCGACCGACGCATGAACCGCGTGCGACGGAGTACATCCCGCAGATGCTGTCGATGATCAGCACGCTCGAGCAGAAGGGGCTGGCTTACCGCGCGGCCAACGGCGACGTGAACTATGCGGTGCGCAAGTTCCCGGGCTACGGCAAGTTGAGCGGCAAGTCCCTCGATGAGTTGCACGCCGGCGAACGGGTCGCAGTGCTCGACGGCAAGGACGATCCGCTCGACCCGGTGCTGTGGAAGGGCGCCAAAGCGACCGAGCCCGACGAGGTGAAGTGGCCCAGTGCGTTCGGTCCCGGGCGACCGGGCTGGCACATCGAGTGCTCGGCGATGGCCTGCCAGTTGCTCGGCGAAACGCTCGACATCCACGGCGGCGGCGCGGATCTCCAGTTCCCGCATCATGAAAACGAGATCGCGCAAAGCGAAGGCGCAAGCGGCAAGCCGTTGGCCCGGACATGGATGCACAACGGGTTCATCAACATCGACGACGAGAAGATGTCCAAGAGCCTGGGCAATTTCTTCCTCATTCGCGATGTGCTGAAGAAGTTCGACGCCGAGACGATCCGGTTCTTCGTGGTTCGTGCGCACTATCGCAGCCCGCTCAACTACAGCGATGTTCACCTGAGCGATGCGCGCGCGTCGCTCAAGCGGTTGTACAACGCACTGCTACCGGTGACGCCTGCGCCGCTCGCGAGCATCGACTGGAGCAATGCGTACGCCGCCCGCTTCAAGGCGGCGATGGACGAGGATTTCGGTACGCCCGAGGCGGTTGCGGTGCTCTTCGACCTGGCTGGCGAGGTCAACCGTACCCAATCGGCCGAACTGGCAGGGCTGCTGAAGGCGCTGGGCGGCTGCCTGGGCATTCTTCAGGCGGACCCACAGGCATTCCTGCAGGCGGGTACAGCGCTTGACGAGGCCTCCATCCAGGCCCTGATTCAGCAGCGCGCCGAAGCCAAGGCAGCGAAGAATTTCGCCGAAGCCGACCGCATCCGCAATGAATTGCTCGCGCAAGGCATCGTCCTGAAGGACTCGCCGACCGGCACGACATGGACGTCGGCCCAGTGAACGCGACAAGAACGATGCCCCCTGCGAAGACGCCCGAGATCCAGGTATTCACCCCCGACTACTGGGAAGAGGCCTGCAAGCACCTCGCCAAGAAAGACCGCGTCATGAAGCGGCTGATTCCGCGCTTCGGCGATGCCTGCCTGGAATCGCGAGGCGACGCCTTCACGACGCTGGCGCGAAGCATTGTCGGACAACAGATCTCGGTGAAGGCGGCCCAGTCGGTCTGGGACCGCTTCGCCAAATTGCCCCGCAAGTTGACGCCCGCCAGCGTGCTCAAGCTCAAGGTCGACGACATGCGTGCGGCCGGACTCTCGGCTCGCAAGGTGGAATATCTCGTCGACCTTGCGCTGCATTTCGATTCGGGCGCCGTCCACGTTGATGCGTGGAAGGACATGTCCGACGAGATGATCATTGCGGAACTGGTCGCGATCCGCGGCATCGGCCGCTGGACCGCCGAAATGTTCCTGATCTTCCATTTGATGCGGCCCAATGTGCTGCCGCTGGACGACCTCGGCCTGATCAACGGCATCAGCCAGAACTACTTCTCGGGCGACCCCGTCAGCCGCAGCGATGCGCGCGAAGTGGCTGTTGCCTGGGCCCCTTACTGCAGCGTGGCGACTTGGTATATTTGGCGATCGCTCGACCCGCTACCGGTCGCATACTGAATAACAGGAGAAGACGTTGGCGAAACGAACCTTTCTCGACTTCGAGCAGCCCGTCGCTGAGCTCGAAAGCAAGATCGAAGAACTGCGCTATGTGCAAACAGAGTCGGCAGTCGACATCTCGGAAGAAATCGATCAGCTGGGCAAGAAGAGCCTTCAACTCACCAAGGACATCTACAGCGATCTGACACCTTGGCAGATCACCAAGATCGCCCGGCACCCCGAGCGTCCTTACACGCTCGACTACATCAACGAGATCTTCACGGACTTCGTCGAACTGCACGGTGACCGTCATTTTTCCGACGACCTGTCGATCGTCGGTGGCTTGGCCCGATTCAATGGCACACCGTGCATGGTGCTCGGCCATCAGAAGGGCCGTGACACGAAGGAACGCACTGCGCGCAACTTTGGCATGAGCAAGCCGGAAGGCTATCGCAAGGCACTGCGGCTCATGAAGACGGCCGAAAAATTCAAGCTCCCGGTCTTCACCTTCGTCGACACGCCGGGTGCCTATCCGGGCATCGACGCCGAAGAGCGCGGCCAGTCTGAAGCCATTGGCCGCAATATTTTCGAGATGGCGCAGCTCGAAGTGCCCATCATCGTGACCATCATCGGCGAGGGCGGCTCGGGCGGCGCGCTGGCGATCTCGGTCGGCGACCAGGTGTTGATGCTGCAGTATTCGGTCTATTCGGTGATCAGTCCCGAAGGCTGTGCGTCCATCCTCTGGAAGACCAGTGACAGGGCGCAGGAAGCCGCCGATGCCCTGGGCATTACCGCGCACCGGCTCAAGGCGCTGGGACTGGTCGACAAGATCGTCAACGAGCCGGTCGGCGGTTCGCACCGTGACCACCGGCAAATGGCGGCGTTCCTCAAGCGCGCGTTGAACGACGCCTTCCGCCAGGTCAGCGATCTGACGGTCAAGGAATTGCTCAATCGCCGCTACGAGCGCTTGCAGAGCTACGGTCGCTTCGCCGACACCAAGGCCGACAGCGGCAAGTAAGGCGCAGTGCAGGCTGAAGCCTGCCGCGCGGCGCCCCGATGGAAAATCCTGCCGACCATGCACTGGCTTCATGGGCGACGCCATTGCCGTTCGCAGTGGCCTACAGCGGCGGGGCGGACTCGACGGCACTGCTTCATGCCGCGGCAAGCCGCTGGCCGGGCCAGGTGCACGCGATTCATGTCCATCATGGGATCCAGCGCGCTGCGGACGATTTCGAGGCGCATTGCACTGCGACTTGCGCGGCACTTGGCGTTCCCCTGCACGTAGGGCGCGTCGATGCCCGGCATGCACCCGGGGAGAGTCCAGAGGACGCGGCGCGACGTGCGCGCTATGCGACGCTGGCCGCGGTGGCACTCACACACGATCTGCGGCATGTCGCCCTTGCGCAGCACGCGGATGATCAGGTCGAGACACTGCTGATCGCGCTCAGCCGCGGCGCCGGAGTGGACGGTTTAGCTGGGATGCCGTCCCGCATGCAGCGGCATGGCATCGAGTTTCATCGGCCGCTGCTTGGCGTGCACGCAGACGCGTTGCGCGAGTGGATCGTTGGCGGTGCAATTCCATACATCGACGATCCGAGCAACGCCGACCTGCGATATACACGCAACCGGATTCGCCGACAGGTACTGCCGGCGCTCGCTGCCGCGCTGCCGCAATACCGAGAGACCTTCGCCCGCTCGGCGCGCAATGCGGCGAGAGCGTCAGTGCTGCTTTCGGAAGTTGCCGCGAGGGATCTTGTCGAGGCCGGGTCGCCGCCATCG
The DNA here is from genome assembly GCF_056397705.1 of Variovorax sp. 05L425. Taxonomy (NCBI): domain Bacteria; kingdom Pseudomonadati; phylum Pseudomonadota; class Betaproteobacteria; order Burkholderiales; family Comamonadaceae; genus Variovorax; species Variovorax sp. 05L425. Next base: position 140,671 of record NZ_JBFTNY010000012.1, read on the forward strand.
TTGGCTGTACTACGTGCGCTCCCGCGAGATCGCCTCGCCAACGCCTTGCGCCACTGGTTGAAGCGCGACCACGGCGCTGTGCCCAGCGAAGCGCAATTGGAACAACTGCTCGATCAGATCGCCGCGTGCAGCACGCGTGGGCACCGCATCCAACTCAAGATCGCGGCTGGCCGGGTCGAGCGCGAAGGCGACACGCTGCGTTGGTACAATGCTTCGCCCTTGCCGTAGCTCGCAGCCTTTGCGCTGAATCTGGCTGCCGACGGGTGCATGAACGCCGGTGTTGACCGGTGTGGCCGCCATTTGCGGCATCCGAACTCTTCTCTTTGACTTCACCCATGGCATTGATCGTTCACAAATACGGCGGCACGTCGATGGGCTCCACCGAGCGCATCAAGAACGTCGCCAAGCGAGTCGCCAAATGGGCGCGCGCCGGCCACCAGATGATCGTGGTCCCGAGTGCCATGAGCGGCGAAACCAATCGGCTGCTTGGCCTCGCCAAGGAACTCGTCACAGGCAGGCCCGGCGACGACTACAACCGCGAACTCGACATGCTCGCATCTACGGGAGAGCAGGCATCGTCGGCGCTGCTGGCCATTGCGCTGCAGGCAGAAGGTCTCCAGGCCGTCAGCTACGCGGGCTGGCAGGTCCAGGTCAAGACCGATAGCGCTTTCACCAAGGCCCGCATCGAAAGCATCGACGACGAGCGCGTGCGCGCCGACCTCGACGCCGGCAAGGTGGTGGTCATCACCGGCTTCCAGGGCGTCGACGATGCCGGAAACATCACCACGCTGGGACGCGGCGGCAGCGACACCTCGGCAGTCGCCATCGCAGCGGCGTTGAAGGCCAATGAGTGCCTCATCTACACCGACGTCGACGGCGTCTACACCACCGATCCGCGCGTCGAGCCCGATGCGCGCCGCCTGGTGACCGTCAGCTTCGAGGAAATGCTCGAAATGGCGAGCCTGGGCTCCAAGGTGCTGCAGATTCGTTCGGTCGAATTCGCCGGCAAATACAAGGTCCCGCTGCGCGTGCTTTCGAGCTTCACGCCCTGGGACATCGACATCAACGAAGAAGCCAAATCCGGCACGCTGATCACTTTCGAGGAAGACGAAAAAATGGAACAAGCCGTTGTATCCGGCATTGCGTTCAATCGCGACGAAGCCAAAATTTCCGTGCTCGGCGTGCCCGACAAGCCGGGTATCGCGTATCACATCCTTGGTGCCATTGCCGACGCGAACATCGAAGTCGACGTGATCATCCAGAACCTGAGCAAGGATGGGCGTACTGACTTCAGCTTCACGGTTCATCGCAATGACTACGCCAAGGCGGTCGATTTGCTCAAGGCGAAGGTTCTGCCGACGCTGGGCGCGGCCGACATCGTGGGCGACACCAAGATCTGCAAGGTTAGCATCGTCGGTATCGGCATGCGCAGCCACGTCGGCGTTGCGAGCAAGATGTTCCGCGTGTTGAGCGAAGAGGGCATCAACATTCAGATGATCTCCACCAGCGAAATCAAGACCTCAGTCGTGATCGACGAAAAATACATGGAGCTCGCTGTGCGCGCGCTGCATAAAGCTTTCGATTTGGATCAACCGGGGTCCTGAAGCTGGCATAATCATTGGCTCAGGAACTGTGACCGAGTGGCCGAAGGTGCTCCCCTGCTAAGGGAGTATGGGGTGTAGAGCCTCATCGAGGGTTCGAATCCCTCCGGTTCCGCCAAGATATAAGCCCAAGTAGTTGATCTACTTGGGCTTTTTCTTTTCAGGGTGTGTGCGATCTTGCCGCTGGTCTTACCCGCGTGCAACACACTTGCCTCGCTGGCCACCTCTGGTGCCACGCAACATACAGCTTGCTAGTGAAGGGCCGCGCGCACAAGTCGACGAAACACCCGGTCCGACCCCCCGAAGAATTTTCTCTGCCCGGGGCGCCGAAACCGCGCGTATTTTTTGAAAAATGGTCTTCGATTTGCTACCTGCCTAGACCATGATCAAACTGGCTGGCGCCCACCAGCAACGGTCTGAAAGTGCGCCGGGCCTGGGCTGCCCGGAACGCCGATGCTCAGACACTCTGACCCGCCGCGATTCCCGTTCAGGCGAAAGCCGAGTTGCAGGTTGTGCTGCAGAAGATCTGCAACGAGGGCGGGAGCAGGGCGGGAGCGTCACTCCACCTCAGAGATTGGTTCGTCGGATCGTGCGTAACGGGGTAGTGCGCCGCCTTGCCCGGGGCTCATTTTTGCCCAGTCGTCAAAGGTTCTCTTGCCGGGCAGGTCTGGGCACATAGGCGCAGGCTGTCGGTACATTGATGCTGCGCTTGGATCGGAAAGAAGGTGAACGAGCTCAGGCAGTCTGAATAGGTCTTGGAGCAAGTTTGCCCGCAGGCACTCTCGACCTTGCTGAGGTCTATGTCAGATGTGCTTGCGCAGCCGGCCAAGACCAAAATCAGAAAAGAAATACTTAGAAGACGCTTCATGAAATTACTCGTTGTTTGAAAGCATTCATTGGAACCATGCATGGGCCTACAACCATGGGTCAGCCCATTGGCGTTATAACTACAGCTACCCAGCCGGAACCGATTTTCGGTCGTGCAATGACCGCCACGGCCAGCGTCATCAACTAGTCTTTGACACGGAGTAAGTCGGTGATCTCCTCGCGTTTGTATGTTGTATGTCAGGGGCGTTGAACCCAGCTTACAGGTCATCCGAGCAACTCTCGCAGTCGAATTGCGACTGTCTAGAACGGCTAGGCGGGATAGCTGTGAACAAATGCTCAGGATCTCACGCGGACAGGGTTGCGCAACTCAACATACCAACGGTGCGCTGACCGAGCGACGCCGTGCCGGCAACCCTCGAATCCTCGGAGTCCCATTTCGCGACTGAACTTCGCCAGCGACCACGGCCGCAGCCCCTCAGATACGCGCCAAGCGGCGTAGTCGGCGAAGAGATCAGCGGTCGGTGTGACAGCGTTGTAGTCGACGGTTACCCGCTCTTCGATCCACAACGCAAGTGGGTCTTCGTCCAGCAAGAGTTCGCGCCGGTCTTCGCGGCTCAATCTCCTAAGCATGTCCTGCGGAACAAGTGGGAGAGGGTGCGGACGAGAGTAACGACGGCGCATTTGGGAACTCCTTCGGAGGTCGAAAGACCGAGCGGCGTTTTTTCAAAAGGTGGGGGGGTGGGGGTGCCGAAAGTGCCAAAGGGATCGCAAACCATCGCTTCGGCACCTTTGGCACTTTCGGCACTACTGCTCCGCCGTGAGTTCTGGCCCGATCAGCATTCCCCGGTGAACGTGAACATGGTTGAGGCTCTGCCCCCGGTATCTTGGATCGCGGGCAGCAGCCAGCCGAAGTCCACGAGCAACTCCAATCCGGCATCGACTTCGCTGCCCTCACTCAGCCCAGCCCAATGCTTTCGCTTCAATTCGCGGGCGGTGAAGATCGGCGGCAAGTCACCTTTGATCAGGCGCGATTGGATCAGCTTGGCGGCCTCCACCTCGGGTCGCGCCGCGAGGGAATAGAGACGCCGCGCATGCGCCTCCGCGTACTCTGCTATTTTCATTGCGGCGGCCACCGCCTCGGCCGTGATCGGCCCACCGTCGGGGTGTTCGATGAGATGATGTTGAAGCGCGAAGCCGCATACAAGTTTCGGCAGCTTCCCCAGGTAGCTTTCGATGGCCGGGTGATCGCCGCCGGCCCGCGCCCGATTGATCGTTTTGACATGCCACGCCGAGAAGGTCGTTTGCGCGTCGGGCGTGAAAGAAAGGGCCGGAATCGAATCCTCGAAGGCCGCGAATGCACCCACGCTCTCCGGCACCAAATCGGCAAGGTGCCGCGCCGCCTCGAATACCCGTTCACGTGCTGCTCTGTTCGGTGCCGTGTCAGTGGGTCTGAATTCGCTGCGGTGGTCGGGCCACGCCGTCAGGAGGAAGCGCTGCAGCAAGCCGTCATCCTCCGCGCCGCCCTTGATCGCGCCGCGCACGAGTTGCGACACGGCGCCGGGCTGTATGCCGCCCAATATGGAGAGGCAAAGCCGGGGTATGTGGCTATGGCCGCGCATGATGCGATCCACCACATACGGGCGAGTGCCGCCGAACGCCTCGAGGTAGAACTTGCGACTTGACTCCTGGCCCTCTCGCCCAAGGCTTGCGAGCCAGCCGGCGAGTTCATCGCGAAACAGCAATAGACCGTGGGGGTTTTCGACGAGGACCGCAGCGGCCGCTTCGGCACTCGGGTCGTTCATCTCAAAGCGACGGAGCACTGGCGCGGGCAGCGCTTCAAGTTCAAACCCCTCAGGCTCGGCGCTGCTGTCTTTACTCAGCCGCTGCTTGTATTTGGCGAATGCTGCCTGCTTGCGCACCTTGGCAATCTCCGCTGCGCGATCAGCCTCGGACGAGGCCAACTTGTGAGCCTCGGCGGCCTCGCTTGCCAGCCGCCGAAGCGGCGCCAGTGGCTCCGACATCGCGGGTGACTTCATGGCGCTTGGCCGACCCACAATAGCGCCCCAGATGTTCCCCACTTCGACCCATGACGAATCGCGGGCTTTGGGCTGAACGCCGATCTTGTTTCCGAGCAGTGAACCCATGGCGACGATCGACGCGACCGCAGGAAAGTCGACCGGGCAGTCCATGCGAGCTGCTATGTCCTCGACAAACTCGCGCAGCGCCCCTGGAAGGGCCGCCACGGGGAATTTGGGGACGGCGGGCAGTCCTGGCAGAGGTTGGGGCGCTGACGGGCTTGGCGGCCCTCCCTGCACGGCCTGGACCATGTGCCGCAAAGTACCGTAGGTGATGCCGCCGTCCGGTCGATAGCTTGCCCACGCCCGGTCAAACGCTGCAGGGTCGTATTTTGAAGACGACTCCGACCACCGACGAGCCAGAGCTTCGGCCTGAGGTATGCCGGTGGATGCCACCGCGAACAAGACCCGGATCCAGTCTGGATACCCGATGTCCGCGCTCAGTCGCGACAGGTCGGCCTTGATCTCCTGCGCAGTGTGCGAATGCACGGCTGAGGCTGCGGCAGTTAGCGAGTGCGAACCGGGTTTCGGCGGCGTCGGCTTTAGCTGCGAGTGCCAAATCGCCTTGAGGTTCTCGGGAAGTGGTGGGGGCACTTTTCCCTGATTTCGGCGCCAGCGGTATTGCGTGCCGAAGTCTTTATGGATGGTAGGCGGCAGCACGCATTGCATTGATAGACCGTCTTTGGTGCCGGAGCGGAATTCGATTCCATGCGACTCGGCCATGTTGATCGAGGGGAGCGGCTCTTCAAGCGAGTAAAGGAGCTTCGCTCTCTTAGGGTTGCCCTGAAAAATCACGGAATCTGGATCCTTGACCAGATCAATGAGATCGACGCCATAGCCCTTCAAAAACTTGTATGCTTTTTCGTTGTCGTCGATATCGATTGCGCAGGTACCGCTATAGGCGTGGAGCAGGCCCAAACCTACCGTATCTGCGGGCAGCATGTCCAGGCTTGAAATGGCGTTTTGGCGCAGATTCCAGCCTTCGGTTCGTGGACCTTTGGAGTTTGCCGGGATGACACACAACTGCCAACCCAATGCTAGATAATCGGCGGCAGCCGCGCGGATTTGGTCTTGCTGAGAGTGTGTCGTCATAGCAGGCGCAGCAAGAAAATTGCGACAATCGCGAGATAAATGGCCGTTGCGATATCAAGCGCGATACGGAATGAGGCTGTGTTCTTGTGGGCGTTCGGTGCAGGGGATATTGGCGTATCCTTCTGCCCGTTTTTTCGGCGATTCGTCATGATCCCTCCCAGGCCATCAATGTTTCACCTTTGTGTTGAATGAGGGTGAATACAGGTTTTGCGTGGCAGCATTCACACGTGAACTTGACCCGCATGCCATTGCGCCTGTGACTCGGGTTGTAGAACGAAGATCTGCGCTCAATACTCACGCCGCCTCCTGCAGTGCAAGCGGTGACTATCGACTCATCGGCGTCCGCTTCGCGCTCCCAGATCTCGACCTCAAGATGGTGGAGATAGGTTTGGCCACATACGGGACAGCCCAGACCGCCGTCGTCGTTGATTTTGAGGGGGCTCATTTCGCTGCCCTCGTTGCGAGTTGCTGAAGAATCCAGCTCTCGACCTCAGCTTGGGGAAACGCTGTTCGACGGCCGAGCTTGACGGGCTGGACGAATTGTCCGCGCTGAACGAGTTGGTATAGGCGGCTCTTCTTCAGGCTGGTCATGTCCTCGACCTGCTTGATCGAAAGTAGACGGTGGTTGATGGACGCTGTTTGCACTTTGGGGCTCCGTTGAGATGCGGTGACCCAAAGACTATGAAAGAGCGCAATGCAAATAAAGGGGGGTGCTGAAAACCAGCATCCATGCGGGTTCCAGTCGGTATGGGTGGAGAGATAGGCAAAAAAAAAGCCGCCCGGGCGGGCGGCGGAGTCACGTGTTGTGACTTTCAGTCGATCATCAGCCCTAGTTGGGCGCGGCACTCTTCATCACTGAACTGCTTTCTTGCCTGGACGGCGAAGGACTTGCGACGGCTGAGCTTGGCGGCAATTGCGTGCGCCGCTGCGTCAGCATCCGTGCCATCAAATTCAGCTAGGTAAATTGCCGCTGCACAGCGAATTTGATCGCTGAGCACGGCATCGCTTTTGGGGCGGCCCGGTGCGCAGCTCTTGGCGGGGAACACCCCACGTGAGAAATACCCCGCCGCAGCAGAGTCCATCGACTGTCCGCGAGCTCTGCACCAATCGCGGTATTCCCACAGCTTTGCGTGCGCCTCCCATGCTTCCACTGCGGCGGGAGATGGCCTTTGCGTGACTGGTGCCCGAGTAGACGTGTCACTCGACTCTGTCTGAACTCGCTTACCCGATCGGCATATGTGTCGATCGCCGACCTCTTTGGTCTGAGCGGCTTGCGTCTGACCCGCTTGAGAAATCCGCTTCCGCTGTTCGCGTTCCATTGAGGCGGCTTTCCGAAAGAGCCTGGCCCCCCTGAGCCTCGTCGTCAACGGGATGCTCGCTTGAGCCTTCTCAATTAGCGACAGTACGTGGGTGGGGAAGCGAAACAGCGGGTCTAGGTCACTACTGGAGGCTCGTGGCATCGTGAATACCTCCGTGGAGGAGTACGGAGGGATTCTATCCATAGACAATCACCTGACCCCCGCATGTCCCCTCCATGTGCCACGGTGGCGCAAACTGCAAGCCGTCACGTCGAACGCGGACAGACTCACAAATTCAATTTCGTCGCGAAGCGCGACCCCTGCCGGACGGCAGGACCCATCGAAAAGCGGGGCCCGCCTCGACGCCGCAGATCATTGGCATCAGTGGGGCCCGCATCCGGCTGTGATTCCGTGAGCGCTAGTCTGCAGTGCAGCCGCTACTTTGCAGCCTTCGCAAGCTTGCACTTGAGATATTCACTTATACGACTGGGAAGCAGCAAGGCCGACACTTCGAGCTTATTCTTGTCGGCTTCTGAGGCGTCGATTTTGTTTTTAAAAAGAGCGTCTAGCGCGTCATCCCGGTAGAAAATTAAAGTCGGAAGCGCGTTCGCGACGCTGCTTGCTTTGTCGATCTCGGTAACATGCTCCGTTATGGACTTGAGAAAAAATTGAACATAATCAATATCATTTCGAAGGCTCCATACTGCGTAATATCTTCGACTCTCCAATTGAGCCAGAATTTTATTTGAGTGGCTCTGATTGCGGGGATGGGCGTCTATTTCTTGCATGTGAGCGCGTTGAAATCGGTCGTTTTCTGCCTGAAGATACTGAGCCTCTTCGGGCGGCACTGTTGGCAGCATCTGATTAATTTCATTAATCTCCGCAAGCATTTCTTGAATAGATGCATCGTCGGCATTTTTGCATTTGTTGGCAATTTCTTGGCTTGAAGGTGCTGCTGCAATGGCAGAATTCGCGAAAACAAGGGTGAAAAACTGAAGGAACAGATATATTGCTTTTAGATGCTTCATGCGGGCGCTAACAGTCGCGAATTCAGTTCGCAATGTGGGTTTTGGCGGGGATGCTGCGATGGCCGGTGCGCGAGGCGTGGTTCTGCAAGCCCACCCAGCGAGACCGGCCGCGAGCGCAAGGACTGGCGCGCATGGTTGAACAAGTTTCACCATCTTTCTCTCCTCGTTTTTTTGCGTGATGCAAATGCGCGGCAGCGGCCAGCCGGCGCGCGGGAATGTGCGGCGCTGGGCCGAACGTGAAAGAAGTCGGCACCGCAGATCATATGGAGCTTGTGAGGTCCAGCACCGCGAAGACCACTAGCGCAATCAGCGCCGGCAGCCAAAGGGAGGGCATCAGCGTGACAACGATGATCGCGACAACACAGGCAAGGATACATTTCACGAGTCACCGGAGCCGTTGGTGTTGGGGAGAAAGCCGTTTCGTTGATGCAAACGACTATCCTCTGACAGGTGCCAAAAGTGCCGGAAGGGATTTTCGGCGGAGTTTCGACACTTTTGGCACTGCCCGACCCCCCACCTTTTAAAAATATGGGCCGCTAAGCAGCTTTGACCAACTGCACAACTTGGCTGCCAGCCGCGCAGAACCGGCTCCAAGCGGTCAACAACTCACGCCGCTTCGCGAATAGGTCGGAGCGCTGGTATGCCGCCTCAACCTTGTCGGGGTTCCCGTGCGCAAGACACAGTTCACACACCCGCGCAGGGAAGGACGTTTGCTCGGCGGCCCAATCCCTGAATGCGGATCTGAATCCGTGCACGGTCACACCGGGGCACACGCTGTGCAGTGTCTTGTTAACTGCAACATCCGAAAGCAGGCCGCCAGCAGTGGTAGATGTGACACGGTCCCTTCCCGGGCGCACCGGTTCGTTCATTGCGCCTAGGGTAGACACGGTTTCGGCAGAGATCACAGACCGAACGCGGGCACCTGGAAAGACCCACTCGCACCCCTCGCGCTTGAGTTCTTTCATGGTTTGTAGGATCGCCAAAGCTTCGGCAGGCAAGGCCACGCGGTGTGGCTTTCCTGCCTTCATGCGTGAGGGGGGGATCGTCCACAGCTCGGCATCCATATCGATCTCCGACCACATGGCGCCCCGACCTTCACCAGAGCGGCAGGCCGTCAAAATGATGAAGCGCAGGCACAGGGCCGAGACGTGGGCCTTTTCGCGCAGGGCGGCCATTACGCGCGGCACGTCGCTGTACGCTGCTGCAGTGAAGTGGTTTCTTGTTCGAACCTTGTCGGGCTTGGGCAGCACCTTGTCGAGCATGCCTTTCCATCGCGCTGGGTTGCGGGTGCCGTCGCAGAGGTCATGCACTGCGGCGTAGTCCAACACGGCCTCGATTCGCTGCCGTAGCCGCGTTGCTGTTTCGGTCTTGGTTGCCCATAAAGGCAAGAGGATGGCCTTCACGTCGGCGAGGCCCACGTCAGCCGGGTCTTTTGCGCCTAGGGGGGGGTAGACGTACTCGCTGAGGGTGTTCGACCACTGCTGTGCGTGCTTGGCGTTGCGCCAGCCCGGCCGCTTCGCTTCAATCAACTCCTCTGCGCACTCTTGGAAGGTCTTGCGCGTCGGATCCTTTCTGTGGATCAGCGAGGCCGGGTCCATGCCGTCTTGAACGGCCCTCCGCATGCCTGCAGCCCTTTCCCGCGCTTCTGCCAAGCCACGGGTATGAGTGGGGCCCAACCCGATCTCACGCACCTTGCCAGCCTGCTTGTAGCGGAACACCCAGGCCCGCGCGCCAGATTCTTTCACTCGCAGGTACAGGTTACCGCCGTCCGAGTGAAAGCCTTCCGGGAGTGCGTCCACCTGTCGCGCTTTGAGGGTGCCCGTCGTGGTTGCCATATCAGTCTCCGAGTGATCAAGGTCTTACCGTGGATCTTACCCAAAAGCGTGGATTTTGGCGAACCTCTACGGACCTACGCGGAACATGTCAGAGATAAGTGGTTGATAAGGAAGTGAAAAATGGAAGTCAATGGATACTGATGACCATAAGTTCGGAGGACTCCGGTTCCGCCAGACATCGTCTTAGACGATCCCAAAAGCCCCGCGCTGTCGAAGCGTCGGGGCTTTTTTGCGTTTGGACTTGCACGTGTCGACACTTAGCCGAAAGCTGTCGCATTCCAACGCCTTTGGCTTTCGGTGATCCGCGTACTTTCGTTCGCTGACCCAATCTTAGGGTTATCACTAGGTATCGGAATGTCGAGGACATTCAGTACACTTATTGCCGATGATTCAGCACACTGAATCAATCACGACAGCAACCCGACTGCCTTCAAAAACAGCGCACCCAAGACGCGGCAGATTCCATCAATCCGGAGACCTTGATGACCCCCACCTTGCGACGCACCTTCGACGAAGGACCCATGAGCCGTTTCCAATGGAGTGCGATTGCAATCTGCGTCACGCTGGTCATGCTTGACGGCTTCGACGTGCTCGTGATGGCATTTACCGCCGCCAGCATTTCGGCTGAATGGAAGCTCACCGGAGCACAACTTGGCATGCTGTTCAGTGCAGGTTTGCTTGGCATGGCTGCCGGTTCGCTGTTCCTGGCACCTCTGGCTGATCGATTTGGGCGCCAATCGATCATCCTGCTGTGCCTCACTGTGATCGCGCTCGGCATGGGGCTGTCCGCAATGGCGCAAGATGCCTTCCAGATGGCGGCCACACGCGCATTCACGGGCATCGGCATCGGCGGAATGCTTGCCAGTGTTGGTGTCATCACGGCTGAGTACGCCTCGAACAAATGGCGCAGCACGGCCGTCGCGTTGCAGGCGACTGGCTATCCGATCGGAGCAACCATCGGTGGAAGCATCGCAGCCGTCCTGCTGGAGGTCCATGGCTGGCGCTCGGTGTTTGTCTTTGGCGCATTGGCCACCGCGGTCATGATTCCGCTCGTGATGTGGCGGCTGCCTGAATCGGTGGATTTCCTCGCGTCGAAGCGTCCGGCCGGTGCGCTGCGCAAGCTCAACATCCTGATGTGCAAGATGCAGCGCCCGGAACTGGCCGAATTGCCGCCGCTGGAGGTCGAAGCGCAACGCTCGTCCAGTTCGATTGCAGGATTGTTTGCCGGCGGCCTGGGCCGATCGACGGTTCTGCTCTGGATCGCCTTCTTCCTACTGATGTTCAGCTTCTACTTTGCGCTCAGCTGGACTCCCAAGCTTCTCGTCTCCGCAGGTCTCTCGGCCCGCGAGGGCATCACGGGTGGTGTGCTCCTGAACATTGGCGGCATCATCGGCGGCAGTGTGTTCGGCCTGCTGGCATCCAAGCTTGACCTGGGTCGTCTGACTGTCGCGAATCTGGCGATCACGGCACTTGTGATGGCGATCTTCGGTGCCGTCACGGGCCATCTGACCGCGTCGTTTGCCGTTGCCTTCCTGATCGGCATGTTCATCTTCGGTTCGATGGCCGGCCTCTACGCATTCGCTCCGGCGATCTACCCGGCAGCGGTTCGCACCACTGGCATGGGTTGGGCGATCGGAGTCGGGCGCATCGGGGCAATCCTTGCGCCGCTCACCGCCGGGGCGCTACTCGACGGTGGCTGGCAGCCGCCGCAACTCTATTACGCGTATGCGCTGCCCTTGCTGGCCGCGATGGTCTCGGTGCTGGCATTGCGACGCAGTGCGACCCCTGGCCCCGCAGGCGATGTGATTGCCGCGCACTAAGGCGCATCGAAAACCTTCTCTAGCTCCCCCACAGCACCCACAAGGAGACACACATGTTCCCCAAGAACAACTGGTACGTTGCCTGCTCGGCCAACGAAATCGACGACAAGCCGCTGGGCCGCAAGATCTGCGGCGAAAATCTGGTCCTCTACCGCGCGCTCGAAGGCAAGGCCACGGCGATGGAGGATTTCTGCCCGCATCGCGGCGCGCCGCTGTCGCTGGGTCGGGTGGTCGAGGGAAAGCTGGTGTGCGGCTATCACGGCCTTGAAATGGGCTGCGATGGCAAGACCGTCGCGATGCCCGGCCAGCGTGTTCGCGGCTTCCCGGCGATCCGGACCTTTCCGGTGATCGAACGCTACGGCTTCGTCTGGGTCTGGCCGGGCGATCCGGCCCTTGCCGATGCGACCAAGCTGCATCACCTCGAGTGGGCAGAGAGTTCCGATTGGGCCTATGGCGGCGGACTGTTCCACATCAGCTGCGACTACCGCCTGATGATCGACAACCTCATGGACCTCACGCACGAGACATACGTGCATTCCACGAGCATCGGCCAGAAGGAAATCGACGAGACGCCCACCACGACAAAGGTCGAGGGCGACATGGTGGTCACCAGCCGGTTCATGGAAAACATCTCTGCGCCGCCGTTCTGGCGCATGGCCTTGCGGGGCAATCACCTGGCTGACGACGTGCCGGTCGATCGCTGGCAGATCTGCCGCTTCACGCCGCCGAGCCACGTCATGATCGAAGTCGGCGTGGCGCACGCGGGCAAGGGCGGCTACGACGCGGACGCCGCGCACAAAGTGTCCAGCATCGTCGTCGATTTCATCACGCCCGAAACCGAGACCTCGCACTGGTACTTCTGGGGCATGGCGCGCAACTTCCAGCCGCACGACAAGGCCTTGACCGCTTCGATTCGCGAAGGCCAACACAAGATCTTCAGCGAGGATCTGGAGATGCTCGAATCGCAGCAGCGCAACCATCTCGCATATCCGGATCGGCCATTGCTGAAGCTCAACATCGATTCGGGCGGGGTGCAATCGCGCCGCGTGCTCGATCGTCTGATGGCGGAGGAAGGCCAGGCGGTGTCGTCATGAACGCCGCAGAACTGGATGTGCGCATCGCGCGCAAGCAAAACGAAGCTGTCGACATCTGCACCTTCGAGTTGGTGCAGGCGGACGGGCGCCCGCTGCCAGCCTTCTCCGCTGGTTCGCACATCGACGTGCAGATGCCGGGCGGCATCACGCGGCAATATTCGCTGTGCAACGATCCTCGCGAAAGTCACCGGTACCTGATCGGCGTATTGCGCGATCCCAATTCGCGTGGCGGTTCGCAGACCATGCACGACGCGATGCAGGAGGGCGCACCGCTGCGCATCAGCGCGCCGAAGAACCACTTTCCGCTCACCAACGGCGCCAATCACAGCGTGTTGATCGCCGGTGGAATCGGAGTGACGCCCATTCTCTGCATGGCGGAGCGTCTGGCCATCACAGGCGGCTCCTTCGAGATGCACTACTGCACCCGCTCGCGCGAACGGACAGCCTTCGCCGACCGCATCGCGCAATCGACGTTCGGCTCGCAGGTTCACTTTCATTTCGACGACGGCGAAGCGTCTCAGAAACTCGCGCTCGGCCCGTTGGTCGGCACGCCGAAGCCCGGCGTGCACCTGTACGTCTGCGGCCCCAAGGGATTCATGGATTGGGTGCTCGATGCCGCGCGCGCCGCAGGTTGGCCGGCCGAGCAACTCCACTACGAATTCTTCTCTGCCGAGGTGGTCAAGTCCGATGCCGATGCCGCATTCGAGGTCAAGCTGGCAAGTTCGGGTCGGGTGGTGACCGTGCTCAAGGACCAGACGGTCGTGCAGGCACTGGCTGCCATTGGCGTCGAGGTCGCGACGTCCTGCGAACAGGGCGTGTGCGGCACCTGTCTGACGCGGGTGCTCGAAGGCGAGCCCGACCACAAGGACATGTACCTCACGCCCGAGGAGCAGGCGGCCAACGACCAGTTCACCCCCTGTTGTTCGCGGTCCCGCTCGCCGATGCTGGTGCTCGACCTGTAGGCAAGAAACCAGCCTCGATAATGGCGAAAGTTAAGTACTCCGTTCGCCATCATGCAGTGCAAAGTTTTAAACGAAGCCCCCATCGATCTGAATGACCAACCGGGCCATCTGATTCGTCGCGCGCACCAGATCTCCGTTTCGGTCTTCTACGAAACGCTTGGGCGTGACGTGACGCCGGTGCAATACGCGGTGATGCGCACCCTGCAGGACAAGCCCGGCATCGATCAGGTCACCCTGGCGCAGCAGGTCGCGCTGGACACCTCCAGCGCGGCGGACATCGCCGTGCGGCTCGAAAGCAAAGGCTGGATCTCCCGCAAGTTGCTGGCGCGGGGTCAGCGCGAACTGCGGCTGACCGAACTCGGCGAGCAAGTCCTTGCCGAGAAGGTGCCGGGCATGCAGCAGATGCAGAACTCACTCCTTGGCATGCTTAGCGAAGAAGAACGCCGTGACTTCATGCATCTCCTGAGCAAGTTCGTCTCGGTCAACAACGAGCGAAGCCGCGCACCGATGCGGCCCTAGCGATACACCTATCTGGCGATGGCGTCGAACGGGCACTATCCTCGCGGGGACCCGGCCCAAGGAGACGCCCGATGACCCACGAAACAGCCCGCCGCCAGACGCTGGCCGACCTTTTGCGACGCAGCGCCAGGCGCGAGCCCGGCAAATTGGCCATTGCCTGCGGCGATACCCGATGGACCTACGCCGAATTCGACAGCATCTGCAGTCGAGTGGCGAGCGGCCTGGCGCAGCACGGGATCGCCAAGGGTGCGCGCGTTGCGGTCCTGGCTCGGAACTCCCACGCCTTTGCCGCTCTGCGCTTTGCGCTTGCACGACTCGGAGCGGTCCTCGTTCCGATCAACTTCATGCTGAAGGCGGAAGAAGTGGCGTACATCCTGCGGCATGCCGGAGCTTCCCTTCTGGCAACCGACTCCGGCCTGGCCGGCCTGGCGCGGGATGCCGCTGCGCTCGACACGTCCGTCCGCGAGTTTCTGTGGCTTCCATCGGAGGAGCCGAGCGATCCCGCGCCGGGCATGCTTCGTTTCGACAAGCTTGCCGAGAGTGACACCGAACCGCCGCAGGTGGACTTGCAGGCCGACGACCTGGCACAGATCGTCTACACCAGCGGCACCGAGTCGACACCGAAGGGCGCCATGCTCACGCACGACGCAGTGATCGCGCAGTACGTCAGCTGTCTCGTCGACGCCGAGATCAACGCCGGCGACCTCACCTTGCACGCATTGCCGCTCTATCACTGCGCGCAACTCGACGTGTTCCTCGGGCCGTCGATCTACGTCGGCGCGACCAACGTCATCACGGCCAAGCCGACACCCGACAACCTGCTGCCGCTGATCGAGCGGTTCCGAATCGGCTCTTTCTTCGCGCCGCCCACTGTGTGGATTTCGCTCCTGCGTTCGCCGCTGTTCGACAGCACCGACCTGAGCAGCCTGCGAAAAGGCTACTACGGCGCTTCCATCATGCCGGTCGAGGTGCTGCGCGAACTCAGTCGCCGGCTGCCGCAGGTGCGGCTATGGAACCTGTACGGGCAAACCGAGATCGCGCCTCTGGCCACGATGCTGGGTCCTGACGACCAATTGCGCAAGCCCGGCTCGGCGGGGCGCGCCGTCCTCAACGTGGAGACGCGGGTTGTCGACGATCGGATGAATGACGTTGCAGTCGGCGAAGTGGGCGAGGTGGTGCATTGCTCGCCGCACCTGATGCTCGGCTATTTCCACGACGATGAACGCACGAAAGCTGCGTTCGAAGGAGGCTGGTTCCATTCTGGCGACCTCGCGACGATCGACGAAGAGGGCTACATCACGATCGTCGATCGCAAGAAGGACATGATCAAGACCGGTGGCGAGAACGTGGCCAGCCGCGAGGTCGAGGAAATGATCTACCGCCTGCCGCAGGTGTCCGAAGTCGCCGTGGTGGGCGTGCCCCATCCGCGCTGGGTGGAGGCCGTGGTGGCTGTCGTGGTGGTCAAGGCGGGCCACGCGCTCGACGAGGCGGAAGTGCTTGCACATTGCGGCGAGCACTTGGCCAGCTTCAAGGCACCCAAGCGTGTGGTGTTCGTCGAGGCGCTGCCCAAGAACCCGAGCGGCAAGCTACTGAAGCGCGAGTTGCGCAAAGGTCACGAGGGCCTTTTCGCGCGGGAATGAGCGTTACATTCGTCCAGCACCGAGATCGAAGTCTCGACACGCTGCGCGATTTCGTTGCTGAGGAGCCGGAGCGGCCGCCTGGCGTTCATCCATAGCACGCCGGCGCAGACAAGCATCAGATAAAGACCGGCAAACAGGGCCATGGGAGTGAAGAAAACGCTCATCGAGATCCCCCGAGGTTTTTTGAACTGAATGGGGCGAACTCTCGCAGCGCATGTGCGCGTCTCCAGTACGTATTTCGGCGACGCGCGCGTAGGACAGTGCTGACAGAGCGCTATTTCACGATCAAGCCCTTGAGCGCAGGGTCTGAAGGCGGCACGCTGAGTCCCATGTCCTTCAACGCCTTCACGAGCAGTTGGGCGACCATGAGGTTGCGATGGCGCTTGCTGTCGGACGGCACCACGTACCACGGGGCATGGCTGGTCGAGGTGGCGACCAGCGCCATTTCGTAGGCACGCTCATAGGCATCCCATTTCTTGCGCACGTCAAGGTCCGCCAGGGCGAACTTCCAGTTCTTGCCCGGGTCGTCGACCCGCGCCTGCAGGCGCGCGCGCTGCTCGTCCCTGCTGATGTGCAGCATGCACTTGATGATGACTGTTCCGGTCTCAGTCAGCATGCGCTCGAAGTCGTTGATCTGCGCGTAGCGGCGGCGCGCCTCGGCCTTGTCGATCCAGCCCTCGACAACCGGCACCAGCACGTCTTCGTAGTGGCTGCGATTCCAAACGGCGATGTCGCCGGCCCGCGGCACGGCGGCGTGGCAACGCCACAGGTAGTCGTGCGCGCGCTCCTCGTCGTTGGGCACCTTGAAGGCCTTCACGGCGACGCCGAGCGGCGAAGTGCGCGAAAAGACCCAGCGAATGGTGCCGTCCTTGCCGCTGGTGTCCAGGCCCTGCAGAACGAGGAGCACCTTGCGTCGTCCTTCGGCGTGCAGCAGGTTCTGCAGTTCGTCGAGCCGGATGGCCAGCGCTTCGAGCGCCTCGCGTTGGTCCTCTTCGGGGCCTTTCTGGAAGGGCGAAGCCGCGGGATTGACGTCGGCGAGCTTGAACTTCTTGCCGACGCGGTATTTGTTGAAACTGGCCATGGACTGGGACTCCTCGCGCAAAAGCCGCAGCGTACGCGATGGCGCCCAAAGCGGTGAGCGTGATTACTCGTCGTCCGGATCGAGCGATGCGCTCCAGCGGTTGTCCCAGTTGCCGCGGCGCGCGGTGTCGAGGTCGCGGCGATCCCGCTTGGTGGGTCGCCCCTGTTCGATGCTGAGCGCCGGCTCGCTGCCCAGGCGCCGTTGTTCGCGCGCGGCGGCCTGCGCGGCAAGACTCTCGGCCGTTTCTTCGTAGAGTTGCTGCGCGATAGGCGCGGGTCCACGCTGGCCGCTGATGCCCAGAACGCGCACGACCCGGGTGATCGGCCCGAGGCGGATCGTCACCGTGTCGCCCGGTTTGACTTCCCGCGACGCCTTGGCGACGTCGCCATTGACTTGCACGCGGTGTTTGCCGATCTCGTCGGCGGCGAGCGAGCGCGTCTTGAAGAAGCGCGCCGCCCAGAGCCATTTGTCGATGCGAAGACGATCCATGTTTCAGCGATTGTCGCGCGCCAGCGGCAGATGCACGAGAGCATCCAGCCCGATGATTTGTCCACCGGATTCCCGGTTGTCAAGCGCGATGCGGCCTCCGAGCGCCAGCACGATCTCGCGGCAGATGGCGAGGCCCAGGCCCGATCCGCTGGCCACGTCGCCGGCGGCGAAAGGAGCGAACAGCCGCTGTCGCAGTTCGTCCGAAATACCGGGCCCGTGATCGCTGACCCTCAGGATCGCGAAACCGTCGTCGGCTTCGACCCGCACCGCCAGCGCGGCCTCGTGCGGGCTGTGCTTGATGGCGTTGTGGAGAAGGTTGCGCGTCAGTTCCTGAAGCATCCAGCGGTGCGCCCGCACCGGCACCGGCGCGGGTGCGTAGAGCTCGAAATCGAGCGCCTTGTCCGCCACGAGCGGCGACAGGTCGAGGGCCATCGCGCGCACCGCCTCCGCCAGATCGAGCACCATCGATTCGGGCTGTTGGCGCAATTGCTCCACCTTGGCGAGCGACAGCATCTGGTTTGCGAGGCTGGTCGCGCGCTCCACGGTCTGCCCGATCTCGGCGTACGCCTGTTCGGGCGGCACGTCCCCGCGGCGAGCCGACTGCACCTGCGCCTTGAGCACGGCCAACGGTGTGCGCAACTGGTGGGCACTGTCGCGTACGAAGCGCTTCTGGTGATCCAGCAGCCGCTGCAGGCGGCCCATGACTTCGGTGGTGGCGTCGATCAGCGGACGCAGTTCGCGCGGCGCGTCGGGCGCATCGATGGGCGACAGGTCGTCGGCAGCGCGTGCCTCGATCGTCTCGCCGAGCTCACGCACCGGCCGGGTCGCGCGCTGCACCACGAGGACGGTGACCGCCGCGATCACCGAAATCAGGACCAACTGTCGCCAGAGCGTGTCGAGCAGCAGCTTGCGCGCAAGCGTCTCGCGCAGTTCGAGGGTCTCGGCCACCTGCACTACAGCCATGCCGCGCCCGCTCGCACTGGCAACAGGCTGCAGCAGCACCGCGACGCGCACGGGCATTCCTCGGAATTGCGCGTCGTAGAAGTCCACCAGCGCGGCGTACGGCGGCCGGTCCGGCAGCTTGCCGTGCCAGGACGGAAGCTCTTCGAAACCCGAGACCAACTCGCCGGCGAGCGTGGACACGCGATAGAACATGCGACTCTGGCTGTCCGCCTCGAAGGCCTCGAGCGCCGAGTAGGGGACGATGGCCCGCAGCGAAGCCGCTTCGTCATAGCCGACGACGTCGAGTTGTTCGCCGATGGTCTTCGCCGAGGCGAGGAGGGTGCGGTCATAGGCGGTGGTGGCGGCCGCGAGGCTCTGGCGATACAGGCTGATGCTGTTGATGACGATGAACAATGCGATCGGCGCGAGGATGCCGACCAGCAACCTCGCCCGCAGCGAACTGACGCGCCTCATGTGTCTTCGCGCAAGAGGTAGCCCAGGCCGCGCAGGGTCATCAGCGTGACGTCGGTGCCGGCCAGTTTCTTTCGAAGCCGGTAGACCACGACCTCGACAGCCTCGTATTGCACGTCCATCTCGCCGGGGAAGACCAGCTCGAACAGGCGCTCCTTGGAGACCGCATGGCCCGGCTTGACCATCAGCGCCTTCAGCAGCGCGAGCTCCCTCGGCGTCAATTCGAGCACTTCGGCGCGGTGGTAGATCGCGCCGCTGTCGGGCTCGTAGCGCAGCCCGCCGACTTCCGGCAGCTTTGCCGGTGAATCGCCGCCCACATTTTGTTGACGGCGGTGCAGGGCCCGGATGCGGGCTTCCAGTTCATCGAGGTCGAAGGGCTTGGGCAGGTAGTCGTCGGCGCCCGCGTTGAGGCCCATGACTCGGTCGCCCACCGTGCCGCGCGCAGTCAGCAGAAGCACGGGCGTGCGCAGCCCCGCGGCACGCGCCTGGGCCAGCACCTGCAGGCCGTCGATGTTGGGGAGGCTGAGGTCGAGCGCGACCACGTCCGGCTCGAGCGCCTGCCATTGCGCGACGGCGCGCGCGCCATCCCCGCAGAGACGCACGTCGATCTGGCGGCGGCCGAGCGTGCGCTGCAAGGTGGCTTGCATCGACGGATCGTCTTCGACCAGCAGCAGCTTCATCCCTGGATTTTCGGTGTTTACCCCAGTTCGCCGGACAGCCAACTGACAGCGGGGCGGCGCATCATAGCGAAGTCAGGTTCTACTCAGCTTCCATACAAAGGAGACATGCATGCGTCGAGATACCTTTTTGAAGTCACTGGCCGCCATGGCCGCCACCGGCGCCCTGCCGCTTTCGGCCTGGGCGGCAGCCAACGTCAAGATGATGATCCCCGCCAACCCGGGCGGTGGCTGGGACACCACCGGACGCGCGCTCGGCAAGGCGCTGACCGACGGCAAGCTCGCCGACACGGTGACTTACGACAACAAGGGCGGCGCGGCCGGTGCGCTGGGACTGGCGCAGTTCGTCAACGGCTCCAAGGGTGACCCGAACGCGATGATGATCATGGGCGCGGTGATGCTGGGCGGCATCATCACCGGCAAGCCGCCGGTCAGCCTCTCGCAGGCCACTCCCATCGCCCGCATGACGAGCGAATACAACGTGTTCGTGCTGCCGGCGAATTCCCCGCTGAAGACCATGAAGGACGTGGTCGACCAGCTCAAGAAGGACCCGGGCAGCGTCAAGTGGGGCGGCGGCTCGCGCGGCTCCACCGAGCACATTGCGGCGGCGATGATCGCGCAGAAGGTCGGCGTGGATCCGTCCAAGATCAACTACGTTGCGTTCCGCGGAGGCGGCGAAGCCACGGCGGCCATTCTGGGCGGCAACGTCACCGTCGGCGGCAGCGGCTTCAGCGAGTTCGCCGAATACATCAATGCCGGCAAGATGAAGGCCATCGCCGTGACCTCTGCCACGCGCCTGCCGGGCATCAATGTGCCGACGCTCAAGGAGCAGGGCATCGATGTCGAGATCGGCAACTGGCGTGGCGTCTACGGCGCCCCGGGCATCACGCCCGAGCAGCGCAAGGCGCTGACCGAGATGGTGCTCGCGGCCCTCAAGACGCCGAGCTGGGCCGAGGCCGTGAAGAAGAACGACTGGACGCCTGCTGTCCTGTCGGGCGATGCCTTCGCGAAGTTCGTCGACGACGAGTTCGCGAGTCTGCGCGCGACGATGGTCAAGTCCGGAATGGTCTGAACGTGTCTTCGATCGACATTGCGATCCCGAGGCCGGCGATCTGGCCCCAGACGCTGGTAGGTGTCGGGGTTTTCGTCACCGGACTGGCTCTGGCGTTCGGCGCCATCGACATCTCGTCCGAGGCCGGCTATGGGGGCGTCGGCCCCAATTTCCTGCCCTGGCTGGTGTCGATCGCGCTCACGGTGTGCGGCGCCTGGATCATCTGGGAATCGCGCACGGGTGGTTTCCGCGAGATGGAAGAACCCTCGGGCGCGGTCCAGCCGTATTGGGCCGGGTTCATCTGGGTGTCCGCCGGGCTGCTGCTCAACGCGGCGCTGATCACGACCATCGGCTTCATCTTCAGCTGCACGCTGTGCTACTTGCTGGCGGTGCAGGGCCTGCGGCGCGCGAGCGGGCAGGGGGGCGTCAACGCGCCTCGCACCTGGCTCATCGACATCGTGACGGGTTTGCTGATCTCGGCGCCCGTGTTCTGGATGTTCACCCAGTTCCTCGCAATCAATCTTCCGGGCCTCACTGGGACTGGGTGGCTCTGACATGGAAATCTTCAACGCATTGATGCACGGCTTCGCGCTGGCCATCACCCCTGCGAACCTCTTGTGGTGCCTGGTGGGCTGCGCCCTCGGCACGGCGGTCGGCGTGCTGCCGGGCATCGGCCCGGCCGTGGCGGTCGCGATGCTGCTGCCGATCACCGGCAAGGTCGACGTCACGGCCTCGATGATCTTCTTCTCGGGGATCTACTACGGCGCCATGTACGGCGGCTCAACCACCTCCATCCTCCTGAACACGCCAGGCGAAACCGCCAGCATGGTGACGGCGATGGAGGGCAACAAGATGGCGAAGAGCGGTCGTGCAGGCGCCGCGCTCGCGACGGCTGCCATCGGCTCCTTCGTGGCAGGCACCATCGCCACGGTCATCGTCACGCTCTTCGCTCCTTTCGTGGCCGACTTCGCGGTCAAGCTCGGGCCGCCCGAGTATTTCCTGCTGATGCTGCTGGCCTTCACCACCGTGAGTGCGGTACTTGGCAAGAGCACCTTGCGCGGCATGACGGCCCTGTTCATCGGTCTTGCGGCCGGGTGCATCGGGCTTGACCAGATTTCCGGGCAAGGGCGCTACACCGGGGGCATCCCGGAACTGCTCGACGGCATCGAGATCGTGTTGGTCGCCGTCGGCCTGTTCGCGGTGGCCGAAGTGCTCTACGCCGTGCTCTATGAAGGCAAGGTGGTCGAGGATCAGAACAAGCTCAGCCGCGTGCACATGACTGCTCGCGACTGGAAGCGTTCGATTCCCGCCTGGCTGCGCGGTACCGCCATCGGGACGCCTTTCGGCTGCATTCCGGCCGGTGGCACCGAGATCCCGACCTTCCTGAGTTACGCCGCCGAAAAGAAGCTCGCCAAGGATGCGGACGCCAAGGCCGAATTCGGCACCAAGGGTGCGATCGAAGGCGTTGCCGGCCCCGAGGCCGCCAACAACGCGACGGTGACTGCGGCGCTGATCCCGCTGCTCACGCTGGGCATTCCGACCTCGAACACCACGGCCATCTTGCTGGGCGCGTTCCAGAACTATGGCATTCAGCCTGGTCCGCAACTCTTCACTACGTCGGCGGCGCTCGTGTGGGCGCTCATCGCGTCGCTCTACATCGGCAACGTGATGCTGCTGGTGCTGAATCTTCCCATGGTGGGCTTGTGGGTCAAGCTGCTCAAGATTCCGAAGCCGCAGCTCTACGCGGGCATTCTGATCTTCGCGACGGTCGGGGCCTATGGTATGCGGCAGAGTGCGTTCGACCTGCTGCTGCTCTATGCCATCGGCGTGCTGGGTGTGATCATGCGGCGCTTCGATTTTCCGACCGCGCCGGTGGTGGTCGGGATGATCCTCGGGCCCTTGGCCGAGGCGCAATTGCGCAACGCGATGTCGATCGGCGAGGGCAGTGCAGCGGTGTTCTTCCAGCGTCCGATGTCGATCGCGCTGATCGTCATCGTGCTCGGCGTGCTCATCCTTCCGCGCCTTGCAAAGCGAATGAGCAAATAGCTCTCTCCGGGGCAACACCTGCGGTCCGGCGAAGCCGGCTGCGAGGTGTTTCCCGACGGTCGCTGGCCGCGCTCAATTGCCGGCCGGGCCTGACCCGAGTTGGGCCGTCGTTGCGGTCTTGCCCTGCAAGCGCTGGACTTCGGCCATGTACTCCGGGCCGTTGCGCATCCGCTGGTAGGCCGCATACTGCGACCGATAAGCCGCGCTGTTCGGATCGAAGCTGTCCGAGTTGGCCACCTGGCTCATTCCCGATTTGATCCACAACTTCAGGTCAGCTGCGATTTCAGCGCGGCTCTCTGCACCGGGGCTCGGGTCCGCAGGACCGACACGCAATTCCGGTGCGGCGGCCGCGACCGAACGACTGGCGTTGAGATCGGCCGCAACCTGGGCCCGGGTGAAATGACCCACGGCCGGGATCGGGGCACCGACCCATTGCTCGGCCGGCACGGTTTGCGCGGACACGGCACCCGCCAACGCAAGTGCGGAGATGCCGACAAATAGCTTTGCATTCATGATGAAATCTCCTTGAGGCTCCTGATGTGTGACAGCGGGAATCGCGGACATCACGGAGTGCAACTGTGGCGATTCACCTGCTTTCGCGCTGTGCGTTTGCGCACAGTTTTTTCTCAACCGCTTTTCCCGGCGTGCGAGGTCGAGGATGACAGTCCAGCGTTCCAGTCTTGCCCTGCGGCACATCGCGCTGCTGGAAGGCTTGTCTCAGGAGCGCCTTGACGATCTGGCCCAACGCTGCGTGTGGCAGAGCATCCCGGCCGCCACGTCGCTGCTGTTCCGGTCAGAAGAGAAGAGTGACGTGTACTTCCTGGTGTCGGGCCAGTTGCGCGTGACCACCTATGCGCCGAACGGGCGCCAGGTCACGTTTCGCGACTCGAACGAAGGCGAGTACTTTGGCGATTTGTCCGCCATCGACGGCAAGCCGCGATCCGCCGATGTCGTGACCCTCAAGCCCAGTGTGGTCGCGAGTCTGGACCGCGTCGCGTTCCTCGCGCTGTTGCGTGAGGAGCCGATCATTGCCGAACGCGTGATGCGTGGCCTGGTCAAGCTGGTGCGGCAGTTGTCCGAGCGCGTCATCGACCTGAGCACGATGGGGGTGCAGAACCGCGTGCATGCCGAAATCCTTCGCTTGGCGCAAGCGGCCGGCATCGCCGACAACCAGGCACGCCTGGAGCCCGCGCCGACGCACGCCGAGCTTGCAAGCCAGGTCAGTACCAATCGCGAGCAGGTCACGCGCGAGCTCAACGTGCTCCGGCGCGAGGGTGTGCTTGCACGAGATGGCAAGGCGCTCCTCGTCGTGGATGCGCGTCGTCTCGCGGCGCTGGTGGCGGCTGTGCGGGGCGTTGCCTGAGAACTTATCCCGCTCCCGGTTCAGCGAGACGGCTGATCGGCCGGCGGCACCACGGTGGATCGGCCATCGGGTGACCTGACCGACGCCGAGCCGCTGGAGGGCACCGGTGATCCGTCGGGGGAGACCACGGTGGACCGGCGATCGGGCGTCCGGACGGTCGTGGTTCCGCTGGGCGGCACGGGAGCGCCTTCAGGTGTCACCACGGTGGATCGGCGATCCGGCGTCCGGGTGATGACATTGCGCGGGGGAGCGCCGCGCGCGCGATCCAGATCATGGCCCGCCTTCCGTACGCAGGCATCGCGTTCGGGCGCGGGGAGGTTTCCGCTGTTGCACTTCGCGATTTGCGCATCGAAGCGCCGCTGCGCTTCGGCCTGGTTCGTGGGGGTCTGTGCGACCGATGCCAATGCGAAGCTCAGAAGGGCGCTGGAAATCGCAGCACGCTGAAGGATTGTGATCACGGTGTACCCCTGTCGATCGACGATTCGCCGAGTCTATCTTGCGGGCGGTGGCTGCCAACCGCTCCGCGGATGCGCCGCGACGTGCGGCGAATCCAGTGCTCGATGTCGTCGATGTAGGTGAAGACGGCCGGCACGACCAGCAGGCTCAGCACCGTCGACGTGATGAGTCCCCCGATGACGGCCATCGCCATCGGCGAGCGGAAGCTGGAGTCCGCCGCGCCCAGCCCGAGCGCGATGGGCAACATGCCTGCGCCCATGGCGAGCGTGGTCATGATGATGGGGCGCGCCCGCTTGTGGCAAGCGTCGCGCAGTGCGTCCCAGCGGCTCATTCCGTGGTCGCGGCGCGCGACGATCGCGTATTCGACCAGCAGGATCGAGTTCTTGGTCGCGATGCCCATGAGCATGATCAGCCCGATCAGCGACGGCATCGACAGCGCCTTCTGGCCGATCAGCAGCCCCACGAAGGCGCCGCCGAGCGCCAGCGGCAGTGCGCACAGGATCGTGATCGGATGCAGGAAGTCCTTGAACAGCAGCACCAGCACGATGTAGATGCACAGCACGCCCGTCAGCATGGCGAGGCCGAAGCTCTGGAAGAGTTCGGTCATGACTTCGGCGTCGCCCACTTCAGCCACGCGCACGCCAGGCGGCAGATGGCGGATGGATGGCAGCGCCATCGCGGCATCCTTCGCGTCGCCGAGGCCGACGCCCGACAGTTCGATCTCGAAGTTGACGTTGCGCGAGCGGTCGTAGCGGTCGATCACGGCGGGGCCGCCTTCCACCGTGAGCTGGGCGACCTGTTCCAGCATCACCGGTCCGCTCGTGCCGGGCAGCGCGAGGCGCCCGAGCAGCGCCAGATCCTGCCGCGCGGAGTCTTCCAGCTTGACGACGATCGGCACCTGCCGTTGCGCAAGATTGAGCTTGGGCAGGTTCTGGTCGTAGTCGCCGAGCGTGGCGACGCGCAGCGTGTCGGCGATGGCCGAGCTGGTCACGCCGAGATCGGCCGCGGCTGCGAAGTCCGGGCGTACCGCGATCTCCGGTCGGATCAGGCTCGCGGTCGAGGTGATGTTGCCGAGCCCGGGGATCGTGCGCAGGTCGCGCTCGACGGCGCGCGCGGCCGTGGTCAGGGCGGCCGGATCGTCGCCGCTCAGCGCCAGGATGTACTTTTCACCCGAGCCGCCGAGGCCGACCGTGCTGCGCACGCCGGGCAGCGTTTCGAGCGCGGCGCGGATCCTGTTCTCGATCACCTGCTTGCGTGGCCTGTCACCGCGCGGGTCGAGCTGGATCGTGAGCGTGGCCTTGCGCGTTTCCGGCGTGCCGAAATTCGCGAACGGGTCGCCGCCCGCGCTGCCGCCGCCGACCGTGGTGTAGACGCTGCGCACGTGCTCGAGCGCCATGACGCGGCGGCGGGTTTCCTCGGCCGCCACGGTGGTCTGCGCCAGCGTCGCGCCCGGC
The DNA here is from genome assembly GCF_056397705.1 of Variovorax sp. 05L425. Classification (NCBI taxonomy): domain Bacteria; kingdom Pseudomonadati; phylum Pseudomonadota; class Betaproteobacteria; order Burkholderiales; family Comamonadaceae; genus Variovorax; species Variovorax sp. 05L425. The sequence continues at coordinate 166,493 of NZ_JBFTNY010000012.1, forward strand.
GCGAGCGAAAGGTACACCTGCGTCTGCGAGTTGTCATCCGGCGGGATGAATCCGGTCTTGAGCAGCGGGATCATCGCCACCGAGCCGAAGAAGAAGAGGGTGGCCAGCACCATCGTCTTGAAGCGATGCCTGAGACACCACTCGGCCATCCGCATATAGATCGCGAGCCAGCGGGGTTCCTTCTCGGCCGTGACGATGGGCTTGAGGATGTAGGCCGCCATCATCGGCGTGAGCATCCGCGCCACGACCAATGAGGCGAAAACCGCGAGCGCGGCGGTCCAGCCGAACTGCTTGAAGAACTTGCCGGCCACGCCGCTCATGAAGGCGGTCGGCAGGAACACCGCGATCAGCGTGAAGGTGGTGGCGATCACCGCAAGGCCGATTTCGTCGGCGGCTTCCATGGCTGCCTGGTAGGGCGTCTTGCCCATGCGCAGGTGGCGCACGATGTTCTCGACCTCCACGATGGCATCGTCCACCAGGATGCCGACCACCAGCGACAGCGCCAGCAGTGAAACCACATTGATTGAAAAGCCGAGCAGGTACATGCCCACGAATGCCGGAATGGCCGACATGGGCAGCGCCACCGCCGAGATGAAAGTCGCGCGCAAGTCGCGCAGGAAGAGCCACACCACGATCACCGCCAGGATCGCGCCCTCGTACAGCAGATGCAGCGAGCCCTCGTATTCCTCGCGCACCGGCTCGACGAAGTTGAAGGCTTCGGTGAGTTGGATGTCCGGCCGCTCGGCGCGCAATTGGTCCAGTGCCTTCTGCACCGCTGCGCCGACCTCGACCTCGCTCGCGCCGCGGCTGCGGGCCACCTCGAAGCCGACCACCGGCTTGCCGTTGAGAAGGGCCGCCGCGCGTGGCTCGGCGATGGTGTCGCTGACACGCGCGACTTGATCGAGCCGGATGCGCCGGCCGTCCGAGAGCGCGATCTGCATGTCGGCCAACTCGTCAGCCGACCGCACGGTCGCGAGTGTGCGCACGGGCTGCTCGCTGCCGCCGACGTCGGTGCGGCCGCCGGCGCTTTCGGTTTGCACTTGCCGCAACTGGCGAGAGATGTCGGCCGCGGTCGCGCCCAGCGCCTGCAGCTTGCCGGGATCGAGATCGACGTGCACCTGCCGCGTCACGCCGCCCACGCGGTTGACCGCGCCCACGCCGCTGATCGCCAGCAGGCGCCGGGTCACGTCGTTGTCGACGAACCACGACAGTGCTTCGTCGTCCAAGCGCGTCGACGAGATCGTGAACGCGAGCACCGGTTGCGCAGCGAAGTCCAGCTTGGTGACCACTGGATCGCGCACGTCGGCCGGCAGGTCGGCGCGCACGCGCTGCACAGCGGAGCGCACGTCGTCCACCGCCTCCTGCACCGGCTTTTCGAGACGGAATTCGACGATCAGCGTCACCGCGCCGTCCTGGACCTTGGTCGTGATGTGCTTCAGGCCCTGGACGGTGGCGATCGAGTTCTCGAGCTTGCGTGCGACGTCGTTTTCAAGCTGCGAAGGAGCGGCGCCGGGCAGGGCTGCGGAGACCGTCACTGTCGGCAGGTCGATGTCCGGGAAGTTCTGCACCTTCATCGCGTTGAAGGACAGCAGTCCCGCGAAGGTGAGCAGCACGAACAGCATCACCGCCGGAATCGGGTTGCGGATGGACCAGGCCGACACGTTCATGGTGGCTGCTCCTTTATTTGGCGGCTTCGATCGCCGGCTTCACGGGGGCGGACGTCTGCCCATTCGCGGCAGTGGCGGCGGCGGTGCCTTCCACGACGCGCACGAGGTCGCCGTCGTTGAGGAAGCCCGCGCCCTGGACGACCACGCGTGCGTCCGCGGGCAGTGGGGTCGTGATTTCCACGCGATCGCCCACGCGCCGGCCGGTCTCGATCCGCATCATCGCGACCCGGTTGTCCGGTTGCAACAGGAGCAGGTGGTTGAATCCGTCGCGCGGGACGACCGAAGCCTGCGGCACCGTGACCGCGCTGCTGCGGCCGAGCAGGAAGTCGCCGCGCGCGAACATGCCGGCCTTGATTCCGGTGTTCTGCAGAACATTGGGAATGTCGACGTAGACGAGGGCGGCTCGCGTCTTCGGATCGACCGTCGGCGCCACGCTGCGCACCTTGCCTTCGACCTGCGCACCGCCCGCGCTGACGACCACCGCCGGCGTGCCGACCGCGATGCGACCCAGTTCGGAAGAGGTGATCTCGGCACGCCATTCAAGCCGACCCTGCCGGATCAGCCGGAACAGTTCGGTGCCGGCCGTCACGACGCTGCCCACCGTCGCGGTGCGGGAAGAGATCACGCCGTCGTCCGGCGAAATCACCTGCGTGTTGCGACCGCGCACCTGTTGCGCGGCGAGCACGGCCTCGGCCGCCTCGACCCGCGCCTTCGCGGTCTGTTCGGCGGTCTGGTACTGGTTGATCTGCTGCTGGCTCATCGCGCCGGTGGCCTGAAGCGTGCGTGCGCGCGCCGCGGTGCCGGATGCGTCGGCGGCGGTGGCGCGTGCCTCGGCCAGAGACGCGCGCGCCTGGGCGACATCCGCCTGGACCGAATCGCCCGAGAAAACTGCCAGAACCTGGCCTTTCTTGACCACATCGCCCACGTTCACGCGCACTTCCGCGAGCTTCAGCCCGGTGGATTCGGAACCGACGCTGGCTTCCTGCCATGCCGACACGTTGCCGTTGGCCGCCAACGTGACGTTGAGTTCGCTGGTCTCGGGCTTTGCAACGGTCACGGTCAAGGTCGGGCGGGCCGTCGCGCTTTCGTTCGGCCGGTTGCGCTCGGCTTGTTTGCCGCGCACGAGCCAGAAGGCCGCGCCGGCAAGAACCAGCAGGATGACCAGGACGACGATGAGTGTGGAACGCTTCATTCTTTTCATGGTGACGGGGCAGCGGGAGATGTCGTGGTTGCCACGGATTCGGGTCGCGACCAGCCGCCGCCCATGGCGCGATAGAGCGCAACCCAGGCTTCGGCACGCTCGCGTTGCAGCGCGACGCGCGCAGTCTCCGACGTGAACAGGGTGCGCCGCGCGTCTTCCAGGTCGAACAGGCTCGCGAGGCCGGTGCCGTAGCGCGCCTGCGTGGCGTCGAAAGAGGCCTGGTAGTTCGTGACCGCGACGTCGGCGTCGTTGGCGCGCTCGTCGGTGCTTTGCAGGTTGATCAGCGCTTCCTCGACTTCGCGCACCGCCTGTCGGACCTTGGCGCGGTAGAGGGCGGCCGCTTCGTCGTAACGCACCTTGGCGGCCTCGGAATTGGCCGCGAGCGTGCCGCCATCGAAGATGGGCACGCTAAGCGCCAGCGGCCCGATCGTCCAGGTGTCGAAACTTTCGCGGAACGCGCCGGCGCGCACCTGCAGCGTCGCGATCGATCCCTGCAGTGTCAGGCGCGGAAAGCGCTGCGCCAGGGCCGCGCCCGCATCCGCGCTGGCGGCGGCGACGGCCTGCTCGGCGGCATAGACATCGGGCCGCTGCGCGAGCGCTTCGGCCGGGACGCTGTGGACGGCCTGCACCGCCGGCAGCGTGACATCGATGGGCGCGGCGTCCAACTTGGCCTTGAGCGTGGTCGCTTCGATGGCGGTGAGCGCGACCAATGCCTGTTGCTGCACGGCACACAGGGCGCGCTGCTGCGTGAGGCGCCCCGACGCCTCGGCAGCGCTCGCACGCGCCAGCGCGGCATCCGCCGGCGCCGTGAAGCCGGCACGCATCGACAGGTCGGTCAGGCGCGCCGACTCGGCACGCGATTGCGCATCCGACGTCGACACCACGAGCTGGCGCCGGCAAGCGCGTTCGGCGAGGTAGCTGTTGGCGGTCTCGGCCGCGACGGAGACCCGCGCATCATCCCAATTGGCGTCGGCACCTGTGAGGCGGTTCTGACTTGCGTCGCGGGTGGCGCGCAGGCCGCCGAAAAGGTCGATCTCCCAACTCGATTGCAGTCCCGCCTGCAGTGTGGTGATGGCGGGCAGGGTGGTGCTCAAGCCGTCGGTGGCGGTGCCGGTCGTCGGCGCGGTGAGGCCCGTGGTGGGCGAATTGCCGCGGCTGGCGGAAGCCGATCCGTTGAGGTTCGGCACCAGCGCGGCGCCGGCCGCCACGCGTGTGGCTCGCGCTTCGGCGATACGCGCGCCGGCGCTGGCGACGTCCGGGCTGGCGGCCTCGGCCGCGAAGATCAGATCGACCAGCAGCGGGTCATTGAGCTGGCGCCACCATTCGGCGAGCGTCGGCAGCGAGCCGCCGTGAGGCAGCGGGGCCGTGGAGGCGGGCAGCGGCGTGCTCCAGTGCGCAGGCGTCGGCGCCTCCACCTTTTCAGGCGGGCGTGGGACGGCGCAGGCCGAAAGCAGCACAGAGGCGACGAGCGTGAGCGCCGGAAGCCGGGGATTCCTCATGAGATCGGGGTTCCGCAAAAAGGAGGCGTGTCAGGCGAACGGGTCGAATTGCCTGCGCGCCATCGTGGGCCGATGAGCCCTGCAAGGGGCGCAGCATAACAAGGCGCAAGCGGGCGTTTTGTCGGTGCGCGCCGCTTTCCTGGGGGCGTCAGCCGGAAGTGGCGCGCTACGATCCCGCCATGTCATCCGCCACCGCCGCTCCGCCCGCATTGCCGCTCGATGCCGAAGGCGTCCTCGCGCTCGCCGCGCGCTCGATGTTCCACCTGTTCTCGAGCATCAGCCAGGGCATGTTCCTGGTCGACCGCAGCGGCCGGATCGTCTGGGTCAACGAGGGCTACCGCCGTTTTCTGCCGGCGCTCGGCTTTTCGTCGATCGATCAGTTCCTCGGCCATCGGGTCGAAGACGTGATCCCCAACACGCAGATGCGCCGGGTGCTGGAGACCGGCGAGCCGATCCTGATCGACTTGCTGACCAACAAGGCCGGCACCTTTGTCGTGAGCCGCATTCCGCTGCGGGAGGAGCGCGAAGGCGACGCGGGCGCCCTGCCGGGCGATGTCATCGGCGCAATCGGCATCGTGCTCTTCGACCACCCCGAAACCACCTTGCAGCCGTTGATCAGCAAGTTCGCCTTGCTGCAGCGTGACCTCGACGATGCGCGGCGCGAGTTGGCGAGCCAGCGCAACAACCCGCTGTACCAGCAATCGGCCGACGGGCAGCGGCGCTCCAAGTACACCTTTGCCAGCTTCATCGGCAGCAGCCCGGCGGCGGTGGAGGTCAAGCGCCATGCGCGTCGCGCGGCGCAGTCCTCCAGCCCGGTGCTGCTGCTCGGCGAAACGGGGACCGGCAAGGAACTGCTCGCCCACGCGATCCATGCGGCCTCCACGCGCGCGAAGGGGCACTTTGTCAGCGTGAACATCGCTGCCGTGCCCGACACCTTGCTCGAAGCGGAGTTCTTCGGCGTCGCGCCCGGCGCTTTCACCGGCGCCGACCGCAAGGCGCGCGAAGGCAAGTTCAAGCTGGCGGACGGCGGCACGCTGTTCCTCGACGAGATCGGCGACATGCCGCTCGGCCTGCAGGCGAAGCTGCTGCGCGCATTGCAGGAAGGCGAGATCGAACCGCTGGGTTCGAACAAGCTGGTGCCCTTTGACGCGCGCGTGATCGCCGCGACCTCGCGGGATCTCGCTGCACTGGTGCGCGAAGGCCGCTTCCGCGAAGACCTGTATTACCGGCTCAACGTGCTGCCGGTGCGCGTGCCGCCCTTGCGCGAACGGCGCGGCGACATTCCAGCGCTGGTCGAGGCGCTGGGCGAAGACACGGCCCTGCGCAGCGGCGAGGCGCCGCCCGAACTCACGCCCGACGCGCTGGCGCTGCTCGCCGCGCAGCATTGGCGCGGCAACATCCGCGAACTTCGCAACGTCCTGGAGCAGGTGACGATGCGCAGTGATTCGCAGCGCATCGACGCAGCGCAACTCGAACGTATCCTGCGCGAAGCCGGCCAGGAGCAGATTGCGCCGCCGACGAAGATGCCGATCGAGTCGACCGGCGCTGCCGACGAAAGCACCGCGCTGCTGCGGCCGCTTGCGCAGCAGGTCGCCGAACTCGAGCGCAAGGCCATCGCCGCCGCGATGACTGCGACCGGCGGCAACAAGCTCGCGACCTCGCGGCTGCTCGGAATTTCGCGGGCGACGCTTTACGAACGTCTGGAAAACCCTGACTGAGAAATATGCAATTGCCTGATTTGCAGGCACTCAATCTGTCCTGAAATCGGACGTTTTGCAGGAGACCCAAGGGAAAGTCCTTTGTTTTCAAGACGATGGCGATTGGCACGAACTGTGCAATATTCAGTCACCATTTTCAGGAGACAAAGAATGCAACGTCGTCACCTCGTCGCCCTGGCAGCCACTGCCATCGCGGGAGCCTCCGCCCTGACCGTCCCGGCCTGGGCCCAGTCCAACGAGATCCGCATCGCCCACATCTACAGCAAGACCGGCCCGCTCGAAGCCTATGGCAAGCAGACGCAGACCGGCCTCATGATGGGCTTCAACTACGCGACGGGCGGCACGATGGAGGTCAACGGCAAGAAGATCGTCGTGATCGAGAAGGACGACCAGGGCAAGCCTGATCTCGGCAAGTCGCTGCTGGCTGCGGCCTACGCCGACGACAAGGCGGCACTGGCGATCGGCCCCACGTCTTCCGGCGTTGCGCTGGCGATGCTGCCCGTGGCCGAGGAATACAAGAAGATCCTGCTGGTCGAACCGGCGGTGGCCGATTCAATCACCGGCGACAAGTGGAACAAGTACATCTTCCGCACCGGCCGCAACAGCTCGCAGGATGCCATCTCGAACGCCGTGGCGATCGACAAGCCCGGCGTCACGGTCGCCACGCTCGCGCAGGACAACGCCTTCGGCCGCGACGGCGTGAAGGCGTTCAAGGACGCGCTGAAGAAAGCCAAGCTGGCGCACGAGGAATACCTCCCGCCCGCCACGACGGACTTCACCGCGGGTGCGCAGCGCCTGATCGACGCGCTCAAGGACAAGCCCGGCCGCAAGATCATCTGGATCGTTTGGGCAGGCGCAGGCAATCCGTTCAAGATCGTCGACCTCGACCTCAAGCGCTACAACATCGAGATCGCGACCGGCGGGAACATCCTGCCGGCCATGGCCGCCTACAAGGCGCTGCCGGGCATGGAGGGTGCGGCCTACTACTACTTCGGCATCCCGAAGAATCCGGTCAACGACGCGATGGTGTCGATGCACTACAAGGAATTCAAGTCGCCGCCGGACTTCTTCACGGCCGGCGGATTCTCGGCGGCGATGGCGGTGGTGACGGCACTCAAGAAGACGGGCGGCGACACCAACACCAACAAGCTCATCTCGACGATGGAAGGCATGAGCTTCGACACGCCCAAGGGCAAGATGACCTTCCGCAAGGAGGACCACCAGGCGATGCAGAGCATGTACCACTTCAAGATCAAGGTGGACCCGGCCTTCGCGTGGGGCGTGCCTGAACTCGTGCACGAAATCAAACCGGAAGAGATGGACATCCCCATCCGGAACAAACGCTAGGGGCTTCCCAACTGCGCGCAGCGCGCGCATGCCCCGGGGGCCCTTCGTGAAACACCGCGGAACCGGCTTGGCCGGGCCGCCGGTGTTGCCCCCGGCAGGGGGTGGGCGGCTACACGAAGTGAGCCAACCTGGGGGCGAGCAACATTTTTATGCTTGAAACCAAGAATCTCACGATCCGGTTTGGTGGACACGTGGCGGTGAATGCTGTCAGTTGCGCTTTCGCGCCTGGCACGTTGACCGCGATCGTCGGCCCGAACGGCGCTGGCAAGACCACGTATTTCAATCTCATCTCCGGGCAGTTGAAGGCCACGGAGGGGACGGTATCGCTCGATGGGCAATTGCTCTCGGGGCTGCCGGCGTCGGCGCGCACGCGTGCGGGCCTCGGGCGTGCCTTTCAGCTGACGAACCTCTTTCCGAACCTCACGGTGCTGGAGAACGTGCGGCTGGCCGTGCAGGCCACGCGCGAAGGCGCGCACCGGCGCGGGCTCAATCTCTGGAGCATCTGGAGCGACCATCGCGCGTTGACCGAGCGGGCCGACCAGATCCTGGCTGATGTCGCGCTGAAGGCCAAGGAACACGCGACTGTCGCGAGCCTGCCGCACGGTGACCAGCGCAAGCTCGAGGTCGCGCTGCTGATGGCGCTCGAGCCGAAGGTCTTCATGTTCGACGAACCGACGGCGGGCATGAATGCGGCCGAGGCTCCGGTGATCCTCGACCTGATCCGCGCGCTGAAGAAGGACAAGACGAAGACCATCCTGCTCGTCGAACACAAGATGGACGTGGTGCGCGAGCTGGCCGATCGCATCATCGTGCTGCACAACGGGCAGTTGGTGGCCGACGGCGAACCGGCCGAGGTCATCGCCTCTCCCGTCGTGCAGGAAGCCTACCTGGGCGTGGCAAAGGAGGCTACTCAATGAGTGCGGAAAACCTGCTCGAACTGGCCGGCGTGCACACGCACATCGGCGCGTATCACATCCTCCATGGCGTCGACCTCGTGGTGCCGAAGGGCCAACTCACGATGCTGCTCGGCCGCAACGGCGCGGGCAAGACCACGACACTGCGAACCATCATGGGCCTCTGGCATGCATCGCAGGGCACCGTGCGCTTCGGCAGCAAGGACATCACCGCGCTGCACACGCCGCAGATCGCCGAACTCGGCATTGCCTACGTGCCCGAGAACATGGGCATCTTCTCGGACCTCACGGTCAAGGAGAACATGCTGCTCGCGGCACGCGGCGCGAAGAACGCCGAGCAGATGGACGACAAGCGCCTGCAGTGGATCTTCAAGCTCTTCCCCGCGGTCGAGAAGTTCTGGAACCATCCGGCCGGCAAGCTGTCAGGTGGGCAGAAGCAGATGCTCGCCGTGTCGCGGGCGATCGTCGAGCCGCGCGAGCTCCTCATCATCGACGAGCCCAGCAAGGGCCTCGCGCCGGCCATCATCAACAACATGATCGATGCCTTCAGCGAGCTGAAGCGCAGCGGCGTGACGATCCTGCTCGTCGAGCAGAACATCAATTTCGCGCAGCGCCTCGGCGACACCGTGGCCGTGATGGACAACGGTGTTGTCGTGCACAGCGGAAGCATGGCGGCGTTCTCGGCGGACGAGCAGTTGCAGCAATCGCTGCTGGGACTGGCACTATGAAAAATGACTTCGACTGGAAGCCGCTGGCATTGGTACCGGTGCTCGCGCTGATCGCGCTGCCGTTGACAGGTTCTTTCTCGACCTGGCTCACGCTCACGGTCGCGGGCCTTGCGATGGGCATGATCATCTTCATCATCGCCTCCGGCCTGACGTTGGTCTTCGGCTTGATGGACGTGCTGAACTTCGGCCACGGCGTATTCATTGCGCTCGGCGCCTTCGTGGCCAGCAGCGTGCTTGGCACCATGAGCGACTGGACCGGCTCGCAGGAACTGTGGCGCAACCTCGTTGCGGTGTTCCCGGCGATGCTGGTCGCGATGGCGGCCGCGGGCGCGGTCGGACTGGCCTTCGAGCGCTTCATCGTGCGGCCTGTGTATGGCCAGCATCTGAAGCAGATCCTCATCACGATGGGCGGAATGATCATCGGCGAGGAACTGATCAAGGTCATCTGGGGCCCCGCACAGATTCCGCTACCGTTGCCCGACGCATTGCGCGGGTCGCTGCTCGTCGGCGACGCGGCGATCAGCAAGTACCGCATCCTCGCGGTCATCGTCGGCGCCTTCGTTTTCGGCCTGCTGGCCTGGACGCTGGGGCGAACCAAGATTGGCCTCCTGATTCGCGCCGGCGTGCAGGACCGCGAAATGGTCGAGTCGCTCGGCTATCGCATCGGGCGCCTGTTCGTCGGCGTGTTCGTGGTGGGCAGTGCGCTCGCCGGACTCGGCGGCGTGATGTGGGGGCTGTTCCAGCAGAACCTGATTCCGCAGATGGGTTCGCAGGTCAATGTGCTGATCTTCATCGTGATCATCATCGGCGGGCTCGGCTCGACGACGGGCGCGCTGATCGGCGCCTTGCTCGTTGGCCTGATGAACAACTACACGGGCTTCCTGCTGCCGACGCTGACGCAGTTCGCCAGCATCTTCCTGATGGTGGCGGTGCTCTTGTGGCGTCCGCAGGGCGTCTACCCCGTGGCGAACCGTTGAAAGGACGACCATGCTGAATCGTCTTCTTTCCAACGACCTGCCGCGCAGCCGCCTGCTCGCGGTGTTGCTCGCCGCGCTGGTGCTGGGCCTGGCCTTCGCGCCGTTCATCTTCCCGGGCGTCAAGGCGCTCAGCGTCGCGGCCAAGGTGCTGGTGTTCATCGTGCTGGTCGCGAGCTTCGACCTGCTGTTGGGCTACACGGGCATCGTGAGCTTCGCGCAGACCATGTTCTTCGGCATCGGCGCCTACGGCATCGCGATCTCGGCGACGCGGCTCGGCGCAGGGTGGGGCGCCTTGCTGGTCGGGCTGGGCGCGGCGCTCGCGATCTCGCTGGTGCTGTCGCTGGCCATCGGGCTCTTCTCTCTGCGTGTGCGCGCGATCTTCTTCGCGATGATCACGCTGGCCGTGGCCTCCGCATTCCAGACGCTGGCTTCGCAGTTGTCGGATTTCACCGGCGGCGAGGATGGGCTGACCTTCAAGCTGCCGGAACTGATCTCGCCGAGTTTCGAGTTTGCCGACGAGCCCTTCCTCGGCGTGTCGCTCGACGGCCGCCTGCTGTGCTACTACATGCTGTTCGTGCTGGCGGTCGTGCTCGTGCTGGCGCTGCTGCGTATCGTGAACTCGCCCTTCGGCCGCGTGCTGCAGGCGATCCGCGAGAACGAGTTCCGCGCGGAGGCGATCGGCTATCGCGTGGTGGTCTATCGCACGACGGCTTCGGTGCTGTCGGCGCTGTTCGCGACGCTGGCGGGTGCGATGCTCGCGATCTGGCTGCGCTACAACGGGCCGGACACTTCGTTGAGCTTCGAAATCATGATCGACGTGCTGCTGATCGTGGTGATCGGCGGCATGGGCACGATCTACGGCGCCGTGGTCGGTGCGGTGATCTTCGTCATCGCGCAGAGCTACTTGCAGGATCTGCTGCGCCTCGGCAGCGAAGCCCTGAGCGGGGTGCCGTGGCTGGCGGCATTGCTGTCGCCCGACCGATGGCTGCTGTGGCTCGGGGTGCTGTTCGTGCTCTCTGTCTACTACTTCCCGACCGGCATCGTCGGCCGTCTCCGTGCAAGGGCATCGCGATGAATTCACCGACCTCGAACTACGCGCAACTGGCGGGCCGCGAGATCCACTGGATGGACTGGGGCAACGCCGACGGCCCGGTGGTCGTCGCGTGGCATGGCCTGGCGCGCACCTGCCGCGACATGGACGAACTCGCGGGTCATTTCGCAGGGCACGGCTTTCGCGTGATCTGCCCCGACACCATCGGCCGTGGCTTGAGTCAGTGGAGCACGGCGCCGGACGATGAATACCAGTTGTCTTTCTACGCGCGGATCGCCACGACGCTTTTCGATGAACTGAAGCTGACGCGCGTGCATTGGGTCGGCACATCAATGGGCGGGGCGATCGGCATGGTCTGCGCGGGCGGGCTTGCCGAACCGTCGATGAAGCCGCGCATCGCGAGCCTGGTGCTCAACGACAACGCGCCGCAGATCGCCGACGCGGCGGTCGAGCGCATCCGCTCCTACGCGGGCAAACCGCCGGCCTTCGACACGGTCGCCGAACTCGAAGCCTTCTTCCGCACCGTCTACAAGCCCTATGGCTGGCTGAGCGATGCGCAGTGGCGGCGGCTGACCGAGACTTCGACGCGGCGCCTGCCCGATGGTCGCGTGACGCCGCACTACGACCCCGCGATGGTGCGGCAGTTCATCGCGCAGCCGGACGACTACCTGCTGTGGTCGCACTACGACGCGATCGACGTGCCGGTGCTGTGCCTGCGCGGAGTCGAATCCGACCTGGTCCTGCCCCCGACGCTGGACGAGATGCGTCGCCGCGGTCCGGGCGCGCAGGGCCGGCTCCAGATCATCGAGGTGCCGGGTTGCGGGCATGCGCCGGCGCTCAACGTGCCCGAGCATCTGGATCCGATCGAAGCCTTTGTTCGCGCCGCCAGCATCTGAGCGCGGGTGGTCGCACAATCGTGCCGCCCATCCCAACTCGGAGTCATCTCATGGCGCTTTCGCTCTACGACATTTCGGTCCCGGTGTTCACCCGCGGACTCGGCCAGCTCTCGCACATCCTGGACAAAGGCCTCGCGCATGCGGAGGCGGCAGGCACTGATCCTTCGGAACTCGTGAATGCGCGCCTTGCGCCGGACATGTTCACCCTCGCTGGACAAATCCAAAGCGCGAGCGATGCCGCGAAATTCGGCACTGCGCGCATTGCGGGCGTCACGCCACCCAGCTTTCCAGACGACGAAACGACTTTCGCCGAACTGGTGGCGCGCATCACCAAGACCGTCGACTATCTGCAGACAGTGGATCGCGCATTGATCGACGGCGCCGAAGATCGCGAGGTCACGATGAAGGTGCGTGGCAATGAGTTGAAGTTCACCGCGCAGCGCTATCTGCTGCAGTTCTCGTTGCCCAACTTCTTTTTCCACGTCACGACGGCCTACGACGTGCTGCGTCACAGCGGAGTGCCTGTCGGCAAGCTCGACTACCTGGGACGCTTCTGACCAGGTGACGGCCTCAAGCTCAAACCAAGGGTAAACACCAAGACCGAGACTGCGCGCGAGAACGAATTCCAGTCGGACTGCTTTCACAAGGGCTCCGACCATGAACTCGATTTCCAGGCGCAGTTTCTTCGCGTCGCTCGGCGTTGCGATGGGTGCGGCCTGCGCGCCGTGGCCCGCGTCGGCCGCTTCGCCCTTGCTCGAAGACCAGGGGCCGGCCCCTGGCTTCGCCGGCATCGACAAATGGCTCAACTCGGCGCCGCTGAGCATGCAGGACCTTGCGGGCAAGGTCGTGCTGGTCGACTTCTGGACCTACTCGTGCATCAACTGCATCAACACCTTGCCGCATGTCGTGCGCTGGTACGAGAAGTACAAGGACCAGGGCTTCGTCGTCGTCGGCGTGCACACGCCTGAATTCGCATTCGAGAAGTCCACCCCGAACGTGGAGGCCGCACTTCAACGATTCGGCATCCGATACCCGGTGGCGCAGGACAATCGCTTTGCGACCTGGAAAGCCTGGCACAACCAGTACTGGCCCGCGTTCTACCTCGTCGACAAGTCGGGACGCGTGGTGCGCCAGCACTTCGGCGAAGGCGAGTACGACCTGATGGAACAGGCGATCAAGGCGCTGCTCGCACAGCCCGCGAAGGGCTGAATTCGCCTACGCGGCCCCGGCCCGGGTGGGCCAACCGGCCAGATGACGGTCGGCGATGCCCGCCAGTGCCGTGATCCACGCGTTGGTGTCGTTGAGGCAGGGGATGTATTGGAAGGTCTCGCCGCCTGCGCCGAGAAACGCGTCGCGGCCCTCCATCGCGATTTCTTCCAGCGTCTCCAAGCAATCGGCTGGAAAGCCAGGGCACATCACGTCGACTCGCCGAACACCCGCGGCGGCGAGTTCGCGCAGCGTGGGTTCGGTGTAGGGCTGCAGCCATTTGGCGCGGCCGAAGCGCGATTGGAAGGTGACGCGGTACTGCGCCGGTGTGAGCTGCAAACGTTCCGCCAGCAGGCGTGCCGTTGCAACGCAATGCGCCTGATAGGGATCGCCGAGCTTGATGTTGCGTTCCGGAATGCCGTGAAAGCTCATCACCAATTGGTCGGGCCGGCCGTTCTGCCGCCAGTGGCGCGTGACGCTCTGAGCCAGCGCATCGATGTAGCCCGGGTCGTCGTGGTAGTCGTTGACGAAACGGAACTCCGGCACGCGGCGTACGCGTGCGCTCCATGCGTTGACGGCATCGATCACGCTGGCCGTGGTGGTGGCCGAGTACTGGGGGTAGGCCTGCAGCACAAGCACGCGGGTCGCGCCTTCGGCCTTGAGTTGGTCGAGGCGGGTGGCGATCGATGGCTGGCCGTAGCGCATGGCGTCCCGCACCGTGACGCGATGGCCGCGTTCGCCGAGCCAACCGTTCAACAGGGTCGCCTGCTTCTTCGTCCACACCTTGAGCGGAGAACCCTCGGACGTCCAGATGCTGGCGTACTTGGCGGCTGATTTCGCGGGCCGTGTGCGCAGGATGACGCCGTGCAGGAGCAGCGCCCAGACGACGCGTGGAATCTCGACAACGCGCGGGTCGCCGAGAAAGTCGGCGAGATAGGGGCGCACGGCCTTCGCCGTCGGCTCGTCGGGCGAGCCAAGGTTGCACCAGAGCACGGCAATGCGATCCAGGGCATTCTCTGCGGCAGGCGGTGGGTCTCGAAAAGGCATGCGGTATTCTCGACCATGGCCACCGCGACCCCTCATTCCCTGACACTTGACGTGAAACGCATCGCCGCGATTTCACTCGATCTCGACGACACGCTCTGGCCGATATGGCCCACCATCGAACGCGCCGAGCGCGTCCTGCACGAGTGGCTGCTGCGCGAGGCACCGAAGACCGCGAACCTGCTCGTCACGCCGGGCGTCTTGCGCCAACTGCGCGAGGCCACGGAGAAAGAGCGTTCCGATCTCGCACACGACCTGAGCGCCATGCGCCGCGAGTCGATTCGCACCGCATTGCGCCGCGCGGGCGAAGACCCGGCGCTCGCCGAGCCCGCCTTCGAAGTCTTCTTTGCCGAGCGCCAGCGCGTTCAGCTCTATGACGACGTCTTGCCCGCGCTCAAGTGGCTCAGCGAGCGCTATCCGCTGGTGGCGATTTCCAACGGCAATGCCGATGTGCATCGCACGGGCGTCGGGCGCTGGTTCCGCTCCGCGTTCAACGCACGCGAATTCGGCAGCGGGAAGCCGCATGCGCCGATCTTCAGGGCGGCGGCCGCTTCGGTCGGGCTGTTGCCCAAGGATGTGCTGCATGTCGGTGACGACGCGGCGCTGGACGTCGTCGGCGCGCTCGGCGCGGGCATGCAGGCAGCGTGGCTGGTGCGCGACGAGCGGCCCTGGGAACACGACGCGCGGCCGCAACTCATCGTGCCGAACCTGCACGCGCTCTGCGTGGCGTTGATGTCGGGCGACAACTGAATCAGCGCGTGCCGACGGAACTCAGCAGGCTGTCCTGCAATGTCGACAGGGTGTTCAGGCTCTTGATCATCCCGGCTGAATTGCTGCTCGCATTGATGATGGTCTGGTTCACGATGTGCTGGTTGTCCAGCGTGTTCTGGATGATGGTGCCGAAGTTCACGCCGCCCTGTTGCGCCTGAACGGTGTTACCCGGGCCGTTCTGCACCAGGTTCAGGCTCGCCATCTGCTTGTTGAGTTGCGCGGCCTGCACCGGCGTGAGGTCGTTGATATGGCTGAAGTCGAGCGTCGTCTGTGTCACGAGGCTGCCGTTGATGTAGGTCGCCCGCGTGATTCCGAAGCTCACCAGCAGGCCGTTGCCCGCGTCGAAGCCGCCGCGCATGTGGTCCAGCGTCTGGTCGCTCACGGTCATCCACACGCCAGCGCTTGGTTCTTCGGAATCGGGTCCGGCCGCCAGCGCTGGCGAAAGGACGCTGCCCACAAGCAGGCACAGGCAGACCCGCAATCCAGCGCGCACGAAAGGGAGGCGGGCGGCGATCATCAGAATTCCCCGGGTCCCAGCTTCGGGACCGTGACCTGAAACAGGCTGTCGCGGCTGATGCCTTGTGTCCCGATGGGCGCGTGCGGTGCAACGCGCCAGTCGGCAGCCAGATTGAACCGCGCCTGGTCCATGCGGTTGTGGATGACGAAGAGCAACCCGTTCTTCCAGCTCTCCTCGAAGGATTTGCGCGAAACCGCCCGCGTGCCCTGGGCTGGATCGCCAATCAGCACGCGATCGTCCTGCAGGCCCTTGACCACGACGAAGTGCTGGTAGCCGTTCGTGTTGATCAGGACGATCGCCGGAACGCGCGCCTGGTTGAGTCTGTCGAGCGGCTGTTCGAAGCCGTCGGCATCGAAGCCATGCGCATCCAGGTAGCGCTTCATGTCCAGCAGCGAGAAGCCCTCCTTGTGGATCTTGGCCTGGTCGCCGTTCTCGTACATCTCCTTGAACACGTCCTCTTCGGTGACCGGATAGTTGTAGTGGTGCGTGAGCAGGGTGGCGACGGCGGCCGACCCGCAACTGAAGTCGTACTTCTGAATGAGCGTGCGCCCCGTCTTCGCCTGCTTCAGGCTTGTGATGGGCATGTTCACGTCGCCCATCCCCAACGACAAATAGGCCCGCTGGGCGGGCGCTGCGGTGGCTGCAGCGAGCAGTGCGACGGAAAGCAGCATGCGGCGCATGGCGCTCTCCTCAGTTCATCTGCAAATGAAGGATCACCGCGTTCTGTATCAGTACATTCGCGCCACTGTTCTGGATCACGACCGGCAAGCCGCTCATGTTCGCGAACGAGCCCGAACTGATGGTGTTGTCGCCTGTATTGACATTCCGCGCCGAGTTGTCGGCCGTGGTGCCATTCAGCGTCATGTCGTTGCGGACCAGATCGGTGCCGCCCCGATAGCCTGCCAGTGTCGAAGAGTCGACCGGCGTCGCGACGAAGGCAACGCGATCGGCCTTGGCCGAATCATCACCGATTGGCAACGCGCCTTGCGCCGCGGCCGCCATCGGCAGCAGGATCCCCAGGGCCGCGCAAACGGACCCGTAGAGGGTAAGGAATTTCATGGCGTCTCCCCTTGGCCAGCTTATAGGGCGAGAGCCGACTCGCGCCGTGCAGCCTGAACGGGTCAGGCTGCGCGGCGCTCATCGGACATCGCTATCGATCAGCGACCCACGCTCAGGTTCGCCTGGACGTTCACGCTTTGCTGGACCAGCGAGGACAGGCCACTGTTCTGGTTCGCGACCATGATGCCGGCTGCCGTTTGACCGACGCTCGTCATGGTGTTGGACATGTTGAACGTGCCTGCATCGACCGTCACCGTGCCACCTGCGCCGCCCGTGCCGCCGTTGCCGACGCCACCGGTTCCGCCGTTGCCCGTGTTGGTTCCGCCTGCGCCCGCGCCGCCCGCGCCGCCGGTGCCGCTACCGCCTGCGCCGCCGGCGCCTGCAGTGTTGCTGCCATTGCTGGCGCTGCCGTTGGTGGCGCTGCCGTTCGTGCTCGAGCCGCCTGCGCCGCCCGTGCCCGCGCCGCCGGTCTGGGTGCCGGTCGCAGTGCTGGTGGCCGCTCCGCCGCCGCCGCCCGAACCGCCCGCTCCACCGGCGCCCGTGGCGCCGCTCGCGCCGCCCGCGCCTGCCGTGCTGGTCGATGTGCCGGCTCCGCCTGCACCGCTCGCGCCGCCTGCGCCTGCAGTGCCGCTGGCACCGCCTGCGCCGCCT